>NZ_JBIWAF010000041.1:0-37520 GCF_044759925.1 Pseudomonas sp. NPDC099000 | reverse complement strand
ACCACCTGATCCCATCCCGAACTCAGCAGTGAAACGATGCATCGCCGATGGTAGTGTGGGGTTTCCCCATGTGAGAGTAGGTCATCGTCAAGATTGAATTCCGAAACCCCTATCTGCGTATGCAGGTAGGGGTTTTGTTTTGTCCGTAGAAAAGTGGCGTGACAAAAAAGGGATAGCCCAACGGCTATCCCAGGTACAAAACGCACGAGTTCAAAGAAATAGTCGACTGTCGTTTTGGCCCTCAAGGACAACCATTCGGGAAAATCCCACTAAAGTGACTGCACAGTTTTTGGTATGGTGCAGCTCGTTTTTTTAACGGATTGATTTTTCAGGCCTACGGATCGGCACCCCTTTTATAGTCATAGAGCTGCTAGAGAAATGCCCGAACCGATACCCATCAAGGACCACGAAAAAGAGACGCGCCTCGTCAACAAACGGCTGATCGCCTGCGCCTTGTTCGTCGCCGCCATTTCCTGCGCACTTGTGGTGCGCATGTATTTCCTGCAAGTGGTCGAGTATGACTATCACTCGACAATCTCCGAAAACAACCGCGTCCATGTCCTGCCGATCACCCCGACGCGCGGGCTGATCTATGACCGCAACGGCGTGGTACTGGCAGACAACCGTCCCAGCTTCAACCTCACCATCACCCGCGAACGCGCCTCCGATGTCAAAGAAGAACTGGATGAAGTCGTCAACCTCCTGCATTTGCCAGCCGAAGACCGGACACTGTTCGACAAGGCCATGAAGCAGGCGCGCCACCCGTTCGTGCCGGTCACCCTGTTCTACGAGCTCAGTGAACAGCAAATCGCGGTTCTCGCGGTCAACGAGTTCCGTCTGCCGGGAATCGACGTCGAGCCCCAGTTCGTCCGCCATTACCCGTTGGGCGCACACTTCGCGCACTCGATCGGCTATGTCGGTCGCATCAACGAAAAAGAATCCAAAGCCCTCGACACGGTGGAGTACCGCGGCACTCAATCCATCGGCAAGACCGGCATCGAAAAATTCTACGAGTCGCAGTTGCATGGCCAAGTGGGTTATGAAGAAGTCGAAACCAACGCTCAGGGCCGCGTACTGCGAGTGCTCAAGCACACTGATCCGATCCCCGGCAAAAATATTGTCCTGAGCCTGGACGTCAAACTTCAGGAAGCCGCCGAGCAAGCCTTGGGCGATCGTCGTGGTTCAGTGGTGGCTCTCGACCCGTCGACCGGAGAAGTGCTGGCCATGGTCAGCAAGCCCAGTTTCGACCCAAACCTGTTCGTCACCGGCATCAGCTTCAAGGAATACGCGGCGCTGCACGACTCCATCGATCGGCCGCTGTTCAATCGCGTCCTGCGCGGTCTCTACGCGCCGGGTTCGACCATCAAGCCCGAGGTGGCCATTGCCGGCCTGGATGCCGGTGTCGTTACTCCCCAGACCCGTGTCTTCGACCCCGGTTATTACCAACTCCCGGACTTCGATCACAAATACCGTAACTGGAACCACAGCGGCGACGGCTGGGTGGACATGGACGCGGCGATCATGCGCTCCAACGACACCTATTTCTATGATCTGGCCCACAAGCTGGGCATCGATCGCCTGCACGACTACATGGCCATGTTCGGCCTCGGTGAAAAAGTCTCGCTGGACATGTTCGAAGAGTCTGCCGGGCTGATGCCATCCCAGGCCTGGAAGCGTGCCACGCGCCGTCAGGCATGGTTCCCGGGCGAAACCGTGATCCTTGGCATCGGCCAGGGCTACATGCAGGTCACGCCGCTGCAGCTGGCCCAGGCCACCGCGCTGATCGCCAATAAAGGCGTGTGGAACCGACCGCACCTGGCCAAGACTGTGGATGGCGTAGCGCCGGTGGACGAGCACCCGATGCCGAACATCCTGCTCAAGGATCCGCGTGACTGGGAACAGGTCAATCATGGCATGCAGATGGTGATGCACGACGCCCGCGGGATTGCCCGAGCCGCTGCGCAGGGCGCTCAGTACCGCATCGCTGGCAAGAGTGGTACCGCGCAAGTGGTCGCGATCAAGCAAGGCGAGCGCTACAACCGGGCGAAAACCCTGGAGCGTAACCGCGACAATGCCTTGTTTGTCGGCTTCGCCCCGGCCGAGCACCCGAAGATCGTCATCTCGGTGATGATTGAAAACGGTGAGGCCGGTGGTCGCGTCGCCGGCCCCGTGGTACGGCAGATCATGGACGCCTGGTTACTCGATCAGGACGGCCATCTCAAGCCGCAATACGCCACGCCGAGCAAAGCACCGGGCGATCCTCACGTCTGAGCACCCAAGGCTTCACACAGCACAGGCTCAAGAAACTTCAGCCTGTGCTGGAAGCTCTCCAGGCGCCGCCCGATCACTGTAGGCGCGTGGCTTGCCCGCGATGAACGATGACTCGGTCCCCCAGATGAAACCCAAGTGCTGCAAGGCACTTGCCATCGCCCTGACGACGTCGGCAATACCTCGAATCCCCTTGGCAGAGAAATCGTCCTCGCCTTCCACATGGCGCCGACCACGCCCACCGCTTCGCGGCGGATGGAGCTGTGGAACTGATCGTTGGGCATCAGCGGCAACGACACTTCAACGCTGGAACCTTCGATCTTGGTCGCCCAGCCGGCCATGTAGCGCAGAAAATCGATGGACAGCTGCACGTCCATGACCTGGGCCACCGCTGCGCTTTTACCGTTGTTCAGGCATTCCAGTTGCGCCAGCAGTTCGGCGTCGCGTTCAATCAGGTCGGCTAGTTTCCACAACAGGCTCTGCCGCTCCCGTGGGCGGGTGCGGGTCCAGGCCGAGTCATCGAAGGCCTGACGAGCGGCCAGCACGGCGCGGTCGACGTCCTCGGGCGTGGCCCGTGGCACTACGCAAAGCACTTCGCCGGTGGCCGGGTTGTGCAGGGGCATGGTCTGGCCATCGGCGGCCTCGACCCAGTCGCCGCCGATAAGCATGCGCGGAGCGCGCTGGATAAACGCCGAAGTGGCGGGAAGCAAGTAAGGGAGGGGCATGTGTCGAGACCTCTTGTTGTTCGTGAGAACGAGGCTTCGCAATGGCTGTGCCAAGTGCCGGGAAAAGTCGGACCACCCTTGGTCGGCGGGGTTTTGGGGCAATCAAGGAAGCGGCGGACTCAGTGCGGCTGTTGCAAATTGCGACAAACATGAGACGACGAGCAACCGGTTGCGACCTTGAGACACCCAGTAGTGGGGTCTAGAATTTTCTGGCTCGGTGGATGAAGCGATGGACCGTTCATCCGGCCACCCATCTGGCGTAAGGGAGGTAACGATGTTCCTTTCAACCCTGGAAATTCAAAGCATCATTGAACACAAAATGCTGCCCGCCGTGTGCACGTGCATCATGGAAGCAGACCAGTCTCTCACGATTCGGGTCTGTGATTGCATGACCGGAAAAGTGGACCTGATCGCCACGAACGTCCCCGTATGGAACTTGAACAGTCCCCATGACATTGCTGTACTGCTGGCGGATCTTCAGCAAAAAATCGAAGCTCATAAAAGACATTCCTCGACATTGGCCAGTTGAGCCGGCGTCCCCCGCAACACGCAAGTGCTGCGGGGGATGGCGGATCAGGAATGTAGCTTGCGCGAAATTTCATCAAACGTGTCGCCATCTACGGCAGCCAACAGTTTTTTGTCATCTTTGAGCGTCGCAAGAAAGGTCACTTCGGTTTCCTTGCCGGCCAGCATGAATCCCGCAATCGCGCCGATAGGCCCAAGGAACATCGCACCCGCCACGCCGAAGCCAATGGCGTCCTTGATGTTGTTGATCGATTCCGCGTTGGCTACTTCCACGCGCTTGAACGATGAGAGCGGGAGGGTGATGCCGGGCCACGGATGAAGCGACGTCCTGAGGGTAAAAACGCCGTCTTTGTACTCTCCATCACCCTGCAGAAAGTCCCCCGCCAGGACAGTGATGCTTGCCATTTTGTTTTCCCCTGACTGGCAATCGGTGAACCACCATTTCGCACCCGCCTGCAACGGCCGTCAATCGTCGGGCGATGAACTGTGTGGAACCAGCAGACCTATCGCCACGACTTTTCGCTGCTCTACACCACGGCGAAATTCAAGGACAAGAAGCAGGACCCCGCAACGGCCGAATACCTGTATGGACTGTTCAGCATCGACCTTAAAACCGGCAAGACCGAAACCACCGACTTCGGCCCGCTGACGGAAATCTACTTCAGTGGCATGCGCTCGCCCAAGGATCCGAACCTGATGTTTGGTGTGCTCAACCGCCTGGCCAAGTACGACATCAAGGAGAAGAAAATGCTGCAGGCGGCGACGCTGGATCATTCTTACTACTGCATTTCCTTCAATAAGGACGGCAGCAAGATCTACCTGGCGGGGACGTTTAATGACGTGGCGATTTTTGATCCCGAGAGCATGAAGCAAATTGGCAACATCAAATTGCCGGGTGGGGATATGGCGATCACGACGGCGCAGATATTTGTCCGGTAAATGGTGGCGTCTGAACTGACGCCATCGCGGGCAAGCCTCGCTCCTACAGGGTAGCGTCGTACCAAGTGGTGCGATCACTCCGAACCTGTAGGAGCGAGGCTTGCCCGCGAAGAGGCCCCAAAAGTCCCCGAATCATCAAGCCCCAGGCACCGGGCAACCCATATCCCCTTCCTGACACTTCAAATAATTCTTGAACGTCTCCACCCGCGCCTTGGTCAACTCAGTCACGCAGTTGCTGTAGATCAGCGGATACACACTCCCGCCTTCCACCCCGGCACTCGAGAACTTGCACTCGGCATCCCGAAACGCAATCCACGAACGCTGCGCCCCGATCAGCAGTTTTTTGCTGTCCGGATTGCTCTTCAAACGCTGGGTGATCTGCTGGTAAAGCGCATTCAACTCCTTATCCGCTGCCTTGTGATGCTGCGCTGCGCACTGGTTCATCGTGGCCTGGTCGGTCGCGTTGTCGCAGTCGGCAGCGTGGGCGACGGTGGTGAACAGCAAAGGCGTCAGGGCCAGGAGGAAGCGTGGGTGCATAGTGATTCTCGCTGTGATGGGTAAACGTTGAAATGCAGTGTAGCGAAGAGGGTGGTCAACCAATAACGAAGTGAGGTGCAACCTCTTTAGCCAAGCGCTTGCCTGCGTCAACGGTCCGCGTACATTGCCAGGCATTCGTCTGCGAGCCAGAACTTACCACTGCAAATGCAGCCGAATATTTCAGACATGCTTGATAACAACTCCCCATTGATACAACTTTAAGGTTGGTCTTGTGGTCTTACAGGCCTACTGTTCAGTACAGGAGGTGACTTATGAACCCAGCATCAGATCGCATCGAAAGGAAAATCCTGCTCAGAGTGCCGCGCTCGCACGTCTGGCGTGTGGTGGCCAATGCCGAAGCCTTCGGGCAGTGGTTTGGGGTGGCGCTGGAGGGCAAGCGCTTTGTCGCCGGTGAATGGACGCAAGGGCAGATCACTTACCCCGGTTATGAGCATTTGCTGTGGAATGTGCTGGTGGAGCGGGTTGAGCCGGAGCGGGTGTTTTCGTTTCGCTGGCACCCGTATGCGATAGAGCCCGATATCGATTACTCCCAGGAACCCACCACGCTGGTGAAGTTCGAGCTCGAAGACATGGATGAAGGCACTTTGTTGAAGGTCACCGAGTCCGGTTTTGATCACATTCCGCAGACGCGCAGGCTCAAGGCGTTCCGCATGGATAGCCGTGGCTGGGATGAGCAAATGAACAATATCGAAGAGTTTCTGAAAACCAGCGCCAAGGCTCGCGAGCATCAGGAAGAGTAGAGGCTGCATGTTTGAACCTTGGCTGAAACGCTGGGCACTGGTGCCGGACGGCGAACCGATCATCACGCCCGGCAGTCGTTTGCTGCCGGTACGGATGGGGGATTTGCCGGCCATGTTGAAGGTCGCCGTCGATGCCGAGGAAAAGTTCGGCAATCTGCTGATGACCTGGTGGGACGGCGAGGGCGCCGCACGGGTTTACGCTCATCATGGCGATGCGTTGGTGCTGGAACGTGCAGAAGGCGAGCGATCGCTGATGCACATGGCGCTCAACGGCCTGGATGACGAGGCCAGCCGGATCCTGTGCGCGGCGCTGGCTCGTTTACACGCACCGCGTCCATCATCACCACCGCCGCTGATTCCCTTATCGTCATGGTTCGCTTCCTTGCGCATGGCCGCCGAACAACAGGGCGGCACTTACTCGCTCAGTCTGAAAACCGCCGAAGCGCTGCTCGCCGAGCCGCAAGATGTGGTGGTTTTGCACGGTGATATGCATCACGACAATGTCCTGGATTTCGGCCCGCGAGGCTGGCTCGCTATCGATCCCAAGCGGGTGATCGGCGAGCGCGGGTTCGATTACGCCAACCTGATCTGCAATCCCGAACTGCCGACGGCGAATGATCCGCAGCGCTTCCAACGACAAATCGAGGTGGTGGCCGAAGCCGCGGGGCTTGAACGTCAACGGCTGCTTCAATGGGTGTTGGCGTTTGGCGGGTTGTCGGCGGCCTGGTTTCTCGAGGATAACGATGAGCTTGCGGCACACGGTCAGCTGCAGGCCTCTGAACTCGCGGCTTCCATGCTGGTTGCCTGACGCGTCTAAGGGTTTTCGGAAGGGCGGGTATGGCGAATGTCTTACACGCGATGGTAGCTATGTCGTCTGTTGCACATTGGATCCGAAGCGTAATCTAGCCTCATCAACTGAAGCACAGGAAGTGCTCCAGGATCACGGATGATCGACCATTAGCAAGGATTCGCTACCGACAGGAAGTCGATATGGTCTTGGGAAAACCCGCTTCGGCGGGTTTTTTTTCGTCTGCAGAAACTACGATCCCTTGTAGCAGCTGCCGAAGGCTGCGTTCGACTGCGCAGCAGTCGTAAACCATGCGGGCACGGTGCATCTGAATAAACGCCAGTGTGTGACCCAGCGACTGCTGCGCAGTCGAACGCAGCCTTCGGCAGCTGCTACAGGAATGGTGTTTCAGGGTTTAAATGGTCAAAGGCTTACACCGGCTAACGGGTATGTCGTCTTTTGATGCTTCGCCGTTGCGCTTATTCTGGATTCATCAACTGAAGCACAGGGAGTGCTCAGGATCACGGATGATCGACCATTGGCCAGGATGGCTGCCGACAGGATGTCGAAAATGGTCTTGAGAAACCCGCCGAGGCGGGTTTTTTTTCGCCTGTCGAAAAGTACAACTACAGCCTGGCCGCCGCCCGCTCAGTGATCTGCGCCCTTTGCTGCAGGGATGGCGCGGCACGCCGATGAGCTTCTGCCAATACGCTCTTTGGCGCTGTTTCAGGGCAGCCTGCCTGGAACGGCGGTGCCGGGGCGTACTCCAACTGCAACTGCACCAGCTCGGCCGTGTCCTTATCGAACAACTCAGCGGCCAGGGTCAGGGCAAAATCGATCCCTGCGGTAATCCCGCCACCGGTCAGCAGATTGCCGTCGCGCACGACGCGATCCTTCACCGGTATCGCCCCCAAAGGCGCCAACAATTCGTGGTAAGCCCAGTGCGTGGTCGCGCGTTTGCCCTTTAGCAGACCGGCCGCGCCGAGCACCAGCGCGCCGGTGCACACCGATGTGACATAACGTGCGTTGGCCGCCTGAGCCTTGATGAAGGCCAGCGTTTCTTCATCCTCCATCAACGGCCCGACACCGCTACCCCCGGGAATGCAGATCACATCCAGCGCCGGACAATCGTCGAAGGTCGTGGTCGGCTTCAGCACCAGCCCAGTGCTCGAAGTCACCGGCACCAGGTCCTTCCAGATCAAATGCACCTTCACGTCCGGCAGCGAGGCCAGCACGTCATAAGGGCCGGTGAGGTCCAGTTGTTGAACCTGTGGAAACAACAGAAAACCGATCTGCAAAGTCATGGTGTTTTTCTCATGAAGTGGGTGGACGGCTTCACTCTAGGCTCGTAGGATCTGGCGTATCCGCCAATCACCCCACGAATTACGCCAACATGCCGAAAACCATTCATGTGCTCGCATTCGCCAATGTGCAATTGCTCGACGTCACCGGGCCGTTGCAGGTGTTCGCCTCGGCCAACGACATCGCCCGTCAACAAGGCTTGCCGCTGCCCTACGCGCCGACGGTGATTGCCAACGGTGGCGGGGTGGTGATGTCGTCGGCGGGGCTGGCGCTGTTGGCCGAGCCGTTGCCCGAGCAAGGCAGCGATACCTTGATCATCGCCGGCGGCTGGGGTGTTTACGCGGCGGCGGAAGATGCGTCGTTGGTGGACTGGGTGCGTGAACATGCTACGGCGTGTCGGCGGGTGTCTTCGGTGTGCACCGGGGCGTTTTTACTGGCGGCCAGTGGTTGGCTCGATGGTCGGCGGGTGGTGACTCACTGGACCCGTTGCGAACAATTGGCGCAGAAGCATCCCCTATTGCGGGTCGAACCCAATCTGATCTTTATCAACGACGGCCCGGTCTGGACTTCGGCCGGAGTCACCGCCGGCATCGACCTTTCATTGGCGATGGTCGAGGAGGATCTCGGGCGCACGATGGCCCTGGAAGTCGCCCGGCAACTGGTGGTGTTCCTCAAGCGCCCGGGCGGTCAGTCGCAGTTCAGCGTGACCTTGTCCCTGCAAAAGGAAGGCAGCCGGTTCGACGAACTTCATGCCTGGATCAGCGAAAATCTCCCCATGGACCTGGGCATTCCGACACTCGCCTTGCAGGCCGGCATGAGCGAACGCAGCTTCGTTCGCCATTACCGCGCCGACACCGGCCAGACCCCGGCGCGGGCCATCGAGCTGATCCGGGTCGAAACCGCGCGACGCTTGCTCAGTGACACCGGTCTGCCAATCAAACGGGTGGCGGTGCAGTGTGGGTTCGGCAGTGAGGAGACGCTTCGCCGCAGTTTCCTGCGGGCCATGGGCGTAACGCCACAAGCCTATCGCGAGCGGTTTTCTGTCAGCGCTGAAGCAGATCCAGTAGTGCCTTGAGGGTCGCTTCGGGCGCTTCTTCGGGAATGTTGTGGCCAACGCCCGCCAGCACTCGCCGCTCATAAACTCCAGTGAAATGTTCGATGTCGTCATCGATCTCCTCGGCCGGTCCGACGCCATCGTCGGCCCCACACAGGGAAATCGTCGGGACGCTGATCGGCGGTTGCTTGGTCAGCGCTTCTTCCATCCACTCCAGTGCCGGATCCCCTGGCGTATACATTGGGGCACTCCAGAGGTGTTTTTTTGAAACGGATGATGCAAATCGACCAGAGTGCCGCCGGCTCAGGCCTCGACTTCCGCCACCTGGTTGAAGTACTTCGACCGGTCCGGCGTAAACGTCACCACCATCCTGGTCCGCGAACACGTCAGGGCCCGCTCTTCACCCAGATCAACATCCAGATCTTCCCCACGCAAACCCTGCCATTGGGCCAGGTATTTCAGGGATCCATATTTTTCGAGTTTCTTCAGGCTGCGGCTGACGCCACCTTTCCAGCCCAGCACTGGCAATTCAGCGACGAGGCAGCGTTGGGCGAGTTCGGGGAAACGGGCGGCGCGTTGGCGGCCGATTTCCCAGCATTTAATCAGGCCCTTGTCGTGGGCTTCCCACAGTTCATCGCGGTTCAGGCCGGAGCGGAGAGGGGTGTCGATGGGGCGGTGGATACGCTGGCTCATTCGGGTTCCTTGAATTCGGGTTTTATCGGGCAGCTCCGCTGCACCCGTTGACTGTCGATGGTAGGGGGGGATGTAACGGCTGGCAACAAACGATTTCGGGCAGTTGGAATGAGCGGTTTCGGGTGATTGGGCAGGTTTGTTTAATGGTTGTAGGTGCTTGCCCCGCATTGGCTACTGGTTTGCGGGTAGGCAGTAAGTTTTGTGTATGGCTGATGGCCTCTTCGCGGGCAAGCCGCGCTCCCACAGGTTTCGTGTCGGTTGCAAAAGGCGGGTTCGACACGGGGCCTGTGGGAGCGTGGCTTGCCCGCGAAAGGGGCGACGCGGTCTCAAGGCTGCCAGTAATTCTTCTCCCCACTCAATTTCCGATCCAGAAAGCTCGCCGCGCTGATCAGCGCCAGATGCGTCAGCGCTTGCGGCGTGTTGCCCAGATGTCGCGCATGGCTGTCGAATTCTTCGGCGTACAACCCCAGCGGGTTGGCGTATCTCAGCAATTGTTCAAATTCCAGGTGCGCCTTTTCCACTTGACCCGCCCGGGCCAGGCATTCGACGTACCAGAACGAACACGCGGCAAAGGCGCCTTCGGTGCCGGTGAGGCCGTCGATCTGCCTGTCTTCGTTGCGATAGCGGTAGACCATGCCGTCGCGGACCAGGGTTTTCTGGATGGCTTCGAGGGTCGACAACCAGCGCGGGTCCTTGGCGCTGACGAAGCGCACCAGCGGCATCAATAACATCGAACCGTCCAGCGCGGTGCCGCCGATGTGTTGCACGAAATGCCCGCGTTCTTCGTTCCAGAAGTTGTCCCAGATGTCGGCGTAGATCGCTTGGCGGGTCTGGTCCCAGCGGGCGAACGGCGCAGGGAGGGAGCGTTTGGAGGCGAGCCGAATGGCCCGGTCCAAGGCAACCCAGCACATCAGCCGCGAGTGCAGGAAGTGATGCTGCTCGCCGCGCATTTCCCAGATGCCCACGTCCTTTTGCTGCCAGGTTTCACAGACTTGATCCACGACTTCCACTGCGTGTTTCCAGCCTTCGTGGGAGATGGCGTCGCCGTATTTGTTGACCAGGTACACCGCGTCCATCAGCTCGCCGAAGATGTCGAGCTGGACTTGATCGTAAGCTTGATTGCCGATGCGCACCGGCGTCGCGCCGCCGTGGCCGGACAGGTGCGAGAGCTCGGTTTCCGGCACTTCCTGGCGACCGTCGATGGCGTAGAGGATGTTGAGTTTCATCGGTTTGCCCTGACAATCGCTGACGCGCCCGCGCAGCCAGCGCATGTAATCGTTGGCCTCCTGAACGAAGCCCAGACGCATGAACGCGTAGACGGTGAACGACGCGTCACGGATCCAGGTGTAGCGGTAGTCCCAGTTGCGTTCGCCGCCGGGGGTTTCCGGCAGGCCGAACGTGGCTGCGGCGACGATCGCGCCGTGTCTGCGCGAGGTCAGCAGCTTCAGGGTCAGGGCCGAACGATTGACCATTTCCCGCCAGCGACCGCGGTAGTTGGACTGGCCGCTCCAGTCACGCCAGAACTTCAGCGTGCGTTCCAGGCACAACCCGGCGGCGCCTTTCTTGAAACGCGGGTCGTCGATGCCGCCGAGCAGGAATTCGGCGCCCTGGTCTTGTTTGAGGGTGAATTCGGCGACGGCCGCGTTGCCGTCGACACGCAAGGTCTGATCCGATGACAGGCGCAGAGAGGGCTGATTGTCGGCCTCGAAAGCCACGTCTTTTTCATCCATGCGCGCGCGGGTCTTGGCGCGAGCGTAGTCATGCCGCACGGCGCAACGCATGTGAAACGTCGCCTGGCCGCTGACCACCCGAACCTGGCGCATCAGCACCGGCAGATCATCTTCACTGTCGCCGATCGGCAGCAGGTCGGTGACTTCGACCACGGCGCGATCGCTGAGCCAGCGGGTTTGCAGCACGTTGGTGTCGGGCAGATAAATCTGTTCGCGGCGGGCATCGGGCAGGTCTGGCGACAATTGGAAAATACCGGCCTCGGGCGTGTCCAGCAGCGAGCAGAAGATCGACGGGCTGTCGAACTCCGGCCAGCAGAAAAAGTCGACGCTGCCCTTGTCATTGACCAGCGCCGCGCTGCGCATGTCGCCGATGATGCCGTGGGCGTCGATGGCGCTTTGTCGCTCGGGATGATGATCAGCCATTGCCGCGAAACTCCGGATAGAGGCTCATGCCGCCGTCGATGAACAGGGTGGTGCCGACGATATAGTCGGATGCGTCCGAGGCGAGGAAGACCACCGCGTTGGCGATGTCCTCGACTGCACCGACCCGGCCATAAGGGATGAGTTTGAGTAGATCCTGCAGGTGCTCGCCCGAGGTGGCATCGCGATTGATCGCCGTGCGAATCGCCCCCGGTGCGATGCCGTTGATGCGGATGCGCTGGTGGCTGACTTCCTGGGCGAGGGTTTGCATCAGCATGTCCACTCCACCCTTGGACGCGGCGTAATTGACGTGGCCGGCCCAGGGAATCCGCTGGTGCACCGAGCTCATATGGATGATTTTGCCGGCGGCCCGGGACACGCCTTCGCGAATACCCTGGCGATTGAAAATACGCAGGGCGGCGCGGGCGCAGAGGAATTGACCGGTGAGGTTGACGCCGATCACCTGGTTCCAGTCAGCGAGGGTCATATCCACGGCCTTGGCGTCTTTTTGCATACCCGAATTGGCCACTAGAATGTCCAGCGAACCGAACGCCTCGAGGGTTTGGGCAAAGAGCCGTTCGACGTCCTCTTCTTTGGATACATCGGCGCCAATGGCGATGGCCCGGCCGCCTTCAGCGTTGATCGTGCGGGCGAGCTCCTCGGCGGGGGCGGCCTGGGAATTGTAGTTGATCACCACCGCGGCCCCAGCGGCGGCCAACGCCTTGGCAGCGCCTGCACCGATGCCGGAACTGGCACCGGTGACGAGGGCGACTTGTTGGTCGAGGGAAATCTGCATCAGCGTTAGCGCCTTGAACTGAGGGCTTAATTAGCTGACTGGCGGGTGCTGGCGAGAGTTCAGGGCAGATCATGAAAAAAAGATCTTAATCTTCGCGCATTCAGCGCAGACGATTGATGATCAGGTCGACCAGTCCATGAAGGCGGTCGGTTCTGCCTGCCAGGATTTTCAATGCGTCATGTGCTTGCTCGAGCCGCTTGCCGGCCGGCTAGCGCTTGATCTCTCCAGGCGCTTAGCCCGGCGGGTCCAACTGTTTCGAGCAGTCTGCGGAACCAGATAGTGAAGGTCTCGGGTTCGGCGGCAATACGCAGCGTAAGCTCGGACAGTGTTTGCCATTGCCAGTCATTGGCCTCTTCGGGATTGACGACGGGGTCGCAATCGCAGGTCCCGACGAATATATGGCCGTATTCGTGCTCGATGAGCTGGTTTGAAACCGGCTCACGGTAGAGAAGGGTAAAGACTTTAAGCAACGGACAGGTGATGCCCATTTCTTCAAACAAGCGGCGTTTCGCTGCGGCAGCGGTCCGTTCGCCCGGGCGGGGATGACCGCAGCAGGTATTGCTCCACAAACCCTGGGAATGGTATTTGCCGAACGCGCGCTGTTGCAGCAGCAGGCGGCCTTCGCTGTTAAAAATGAAGATTGAGAAAGCGCGGTGCAAGAGGCCCTGTTGATGGGCTTGCAACTTCTCGGCGATGCCTTTTTTGTGATCCTGGTGGTCGACCAGAATAAGAAATTCGTCCATAGCCAGACTCCATGGTGTCTTCGCTACCGGACCTTTACTGCTGACCAGACGACGTAGGGAAATTCAGACGTGTACCTGTATTAATCGAAATCTAGTCAAGGCTTTTGCCCTCTGCAAATTTCCGTTAGACCGTTTTAATTGTCTTGTTAAAGTGCCAAAGGGTGTGCCGACCTAAGTGTTTTGTACACGTTTGAGCGGCGATACTCGCCAGAACTCTTCCCCTCGCCACACTATCAATGTCCGGCACCTCTACAACGTTGAGACTAATTCCCCGCTGCGCTCATCCGTTCCCTTGGTAGACAACTATTCGAGGTAAGCCCGGTGACCCAGCTGACATTGCTGTGCCTGCCCTATTCAGGCGCGAGCGCCATGGTCTACAGCCGCTGGCGGCGCAAACTGCCGGAGTGGCTCAAGCTGCAGCCGGTGGAACTGCCGGGCCGGGGCGCGCGGTATGGCGAGCCGTTGCACACCGACATGCGACGCCTGGCGCTGCAACTCGCCCAGGAACAAAAAGCCACGCTCGAGGCGCCGTATGCGTTGTTCGGCCATAGCCTTGGCGCCTTGCTGGCCTGTGAAATGGCCCATGCCTTTCGCTCGCTGGGTTGCCCGGAGCCGGTGGCGCTGTTCGCCTCGGGCACGGCCGCACCGACCATGCGGGCCGACTACGATCGCGGTTTCGCCGAGCCCAAGACCGATGCCGAGTTGATCGATCAACTGCGCACCCTCAACGGCACCAGCGAAGAAGTGCTGGCCAATGAAGAGCTGATGAGCCTGACGCTGCCGGTGCTGCGCGCGGACTTCCTGCTGTGCGGGCGCTTCGAACCGCAGATGCGTCCCTTGCTCAAGTGCCCGGTGCACGTGCTCGGCGGCAAGGCTGATCGGGCCACCACCGAGCAGTTGATCGGCTGGAGCAAAGAAACCCACGGCAGTTTTTCCGTGGACATGCTGGCCGGCGGTCACTTCTTTATCCATGAGCACGAGGCCAAGGTGCTGCGGGTGATCAAGGATCAGCTCGATGTGCACCATCGCCGACACGCCATGGCCGCCAGCGCCTGATCCCATCCCCAGCATCACTCAATTCCCTGTAGGAGTGAGCCTGCTCGCGAAGTGTCAGTCGACATCAAGGGTGGCTGACACACCGGCTTCGCGAGCAGGCTCGCTCCTACAATGATCTTCATCACTCTGACACCCCGCGTTCTACCTTCTTTCTGATACTTGTTCTCAATCGCTAATTTTTCCGGTCTGCATTCGTTTTATAGGGACGACGTGCCTTTGTGCTTCCCGCCACTGATCCGGATGCTTAGAAATGAATGCTGAAGACTCCTTGAAACTTGCTCGCCGGTTTATCGGGTTGCCCCTGGAAAAGCGCCAGATGTTCCTTGCGGCCTTGCAAAAGGAAGGCGTTGATTTCGCCCGGTTTCCCATTCCTGCCGGTGTCGAAGCCGAAGACCGCCAGGCGCTGTCGTACGCCCAGCAACGCATGTGGTTTCTCTGGCAGCTCGACCCGCAAAGCGGCGCCTATAACCTGCCCGGCGCGGTGCGTCTGACCGGGCGGTTGAACCTGCCGGCGCTGGAGCAAGCCTTCGCCAGCCTGGTGGCGCGTCACGAAACCCTGCGCACGGTGTTCCAGCGCCAGGCCGACGACACCTTGCTGCAAGTGCCGGCCAGCGCGCCGTTGGTCATCGATCAGGTGGATTTCAGCGCGCTATCGGCCGCTGAGCGCGAAGTGGCAGTCGCTCAAGCGGCCGAGCAGCAATCGGTGTTGCCGTTTGATCTGTCCGTCGGCCCGCTGCTACGCGTCACCTTGCTCAAGCTCGCCGACGAAGAACACGTCCTGCTGCTGACCCTGCACCACATCGTCTCCGACGGCTGGTCGATGAACGTGCTGATCGACGAATTCATCCGCTGCTACGACGCCTTCGAGGCGGGCGCGCAAGCGCAACTCGCGGCGTTGCCGATCCAGTACAGCGACTACGCCTTGTGGCAGCGCCGCTGGCTGGAGGCGGGCGAACAGGCACGCCAGCTCGATTACTGGCAGGCGCAACTGGGCGACGAGCACCCGGTGCTGGAACTGCCCACCGATCACCCGCGCCCGGCGATGCCGAGCTATCGCGGCACCCGTTACGAATTCGCGGTGGATGCGCAACTGGCCGAGCAACTGCGGGCCACGGCGCAGAAACACAACATCACCCTGTTCATGCTGTTGCTCGGCGCTTTCAATACGCTGCTGCATCGCTACACCGGGCAGACCGACATCCGCGTCGGCGTGCCGATTGCCAACCGCAACCGCGCCGAAATCGAAGGCCTGATCGGCTTCTTCGTCAACACCCAAGTGCTGCGCACCCAGCTCGACGGCCAGACCCGTGTCGACGAGTTGCTGCGCGCCATCAAGGAAACCGCCCTCGGCGCCCAGGCCCATCAGGACCTGCCATTCGAGCGCCTGGTCGAGGCGCTGAAACTGGAGCGCAGCCTCAGCCACACGCCGCTGTTCCAGGTGATGTACAACCACCAGCCGCAGGTCGCGGACATTTCCACCGTCAGCACGGCGTCCGGTCTGGCGCTGGGCGTGATCGAGTGGGAAGGGCGCACCACCCAGTTCGACCTGACCCTCGATACTTATGAAAAGGGCGGCAAGCTGCACGCGGCACTGACCTACGCCAACGACCTGTTCGACGCCGCGACCATCGCGCGCATGGCGCAGCACTGGACGCATTTGCTGCAGGGTATGGTCAGCGATTCGCAGCAGCGCATCAGCGATTTGCCGCTGCTTGAAACAGCCGAATACCAACGCATCGTGCATGACTGGAATCGCGCCGATGAAAGCTTCCCGCAGGACCTGTGCATTCATCAACTGATCAGCCAGCAAGTCGCGGCCAGCCCGGATGCGTTGGCGGTAACCTTTGCCACCAAACAGCTGACCTACGCCGAACTCGATATTCTGGCCAATCGCCTGGCTCACAAACTGATCGAGCTGGGCATTGGTCCGGAAGTCAGGGTCGGTGTGGCGATGCAACGTTCCGACAATCTGTTGGTGGCGCTGCTGGCGGTACTCAAGGCTGGCGGCGCTTACGTGCCGCTGGACCCCGATTACCCGGCCGAACGCGTCGCCTACATGCTCGAAGACAGCCGCGCCCTGGTACTGCTGACCGAGCAATCGGTCGCCGCGACCTTGACGGTGGCAGCCGAAACCCAAGTGCTGCTCATGGACGATATGACCTGGGCTGCTTACCCCGCCAGCGCGCCGGCCACCCGTGTCACGCCGGACAACCTGGCCTACGTGATCTACACCTCCGGCTCCACCGGCAAACCCAAAGGCGTGGCCATCGCCCATCGCAACGTGCTGGCGCTGATCGACTGGTCGAAATCGGTGTACAGCCGCGAAGACATCCAGGGTGTGTTGGCCTCGACGTCGGTGTGCTTCGACCTGTCGGTGTGGGAGTTGTTTGTGACCCTGGCCAACGGCGGCTCGGTGATCATCGCCCGCAATGCCCTGGAACTGCCGCAACTGCCGGCCCGGGATCAGGTGCGCCTGATCAACACCGTGCCGTCGGCGATCAATGCCTTGCAGCGCGACGGGCAGATCCCGCCGAGCGTGCGCATCATCAACCTCGCCGGCGAGCCACTGAAGCAAAGCCTCGTGGAGGCGCTGTATCAGCAACCGACCGTCGAGCATGTCTACGATTTGTACGGCCCGTCGGAGGACACTACCTATTCGACCTGGACTCGCCGCGAGGCGGGCGGTCGCGCAAACATCGGCCGGCCGCTCAAGCACACCGCCAGCTATTTGCTCGATGCCGATCTGCAACCGGTGCCCCAAGGCGTGTCTGCCGAGCTTTATCTGTCAGGCGCGGGCATCACCCGCGGTTACCTGGCACGCCCGGGCATGACCGCCGAAAAATATGTGCCCAACCCGTTCGCCAGCAACGGCGAACGCCTCTACCGCACCGGCGACCTGACCCGTTATCAGGCCGACGGTTCGCTGCAATATGTCGGGCGCATCGACCATCAGGTCAAGGTCCGTGGCTTCCGTATCGAGCTTGGTGAAATCGAAGCGCGGCTCTTGCAGCAAACGGCCGTGCGTGAGCTGGCGGTGTTGGCGCAGGACGGCGCCACCGGGCAGCAACTGGTCGCGTACATCGTGCCGACCGATCCGGCGTTGGTCGATGACGCCGATGCGCAAGCGACTCTGCGTGAATCCCTGAAAGCCGCACTGCGTCAGCATCTGCCGGACTACATGGTCCCGGCGTTCCTGTTGTTCCTGGCGCAGCTGCCGCTGACGCCCAACGGCAAACTCGACCGCAAGGCCTTGCCGGCAATCGATGGCTCGCAACAACAGCGCGAACACGTTGCCCCGCGCACGGCGATGGAAAAAGCCCTCGCCGCGATCTGGCAGGACGTATTGGCCATCGACAACGTCGGTCTGGAAGACAACTTCTTCGAACTGGGCGGCGACTCCATCGTTTCCATGCAAGTGGTCAGCCGCGCGCGCCAGGCCGAGATCGTGTTGAGCCCCAAGGACTTGTTCCAGCACCAGACCATTCGCAGCCTGGCCCAGGCTGCGCGCAGTGGCGAGCAACCGCTGATCGACCAAGGCCCGGCGGTTGGCGCGGTGGCGTTGGCGCCGGTGCAACAGTGGTACTTCGAGCAAGCGATCCCTGAGCGCCAGCACTGGAATCAGTCGTTGCTGCTGGTGCCGCGTGAGGGGTTGAGCGTTGAGGCACTGGACCGCGCACTTGAGCAATTGCTGACTCATCACGACAGCTTGCGCCTGCGTTATGAGCAGACCGAAAACGGCTGGCAGCAGGCTTACGCCGCGCCGACCACTGAATCAGTGTTGTGGCAGCGTCAGGCGCAATCGGTGGAAGACCTCAACGCCTTGTGCGACGAAGCCCAACGCAGCCTCGATCTGCAAAATGGTCCGTTGATCCGGGCATTGCTGGTGGCGATGGCGGATAGTTCTCAGCGTCTGCTGCTGGTCATTCATCACCTTGCCGTGGACGGTGTGTCCTGGCGCGTACTGCTGGAAGACCTTCAGCAGTTCTACAGCGGCAGCACCGTGAAGTTGGCGAAAACCAGCACTTATCAGCGCTGGGTCGCCCGTCTGCAGGATCATCTGCCAGCCTTTGAAAACAGCCTCGGTCACTGGCAATCCCAACTGCGCGACGCTCCGAGCGATTTGCCCTGCGACCGCCCGAACGGCGCGCTGCAAAACCGTTTCGAGCAAAAACTCGAGATCAAGCTCGACGCCGAGCAAACCCGCAAACTGCTGCAACAGGCCCCGGCGGCGTATCGCACCCAGGTCAACGACTTGCTGCTGACCGCGCTGGCACGGGCAGTTTGCCGGTGGAGCGGGCAGGGCAGCACACTGATTCAGCTCGAAGGCCATGGTCGCGAAGACCTGTTCGACGACATCGACCTGACCCGCACCGTCGGCTGGTTCACCAGCCTGTTCCCGGTCAACCTGATGCCGTCGAGTGATCTCGGCGCGTCGATCAAGACCATCAAGGAACAACTGCGTGCGGTGCCGGACAAAGGCCTCGGCTACGGCGCGTTGCGTTACCTCGGCGCCCCGGCGATTCGCGCCGAACTCGCCGCGTTGCCGCAACCGCGCATCACCTTCAACTACCTGGGCCAGTTTGACCGCCAGTTCGACGACGCCGCGATGTTTGTGCCGTCCACCGAAGGCAACGGTGTAGCCCAGGATCCTTCGGCACCGTTGGGCAACTGGCTGACGGTCGAAGGTCAGGTCTACGGCGGCGAACTGGCACTGAGCTGGGGTTTCAGTCGCGAGATGTTCGACGCCGCGACCATTCAGCGTCTGGCAGACGATTACGCCCAGGAACTGAGCGCGCTGATCGAGCACTGCTGCGGCGTTGAAGTGCCGCAGGCCACGCCGTCGGATTTCCCGCTGGCGCGCATCAGTCAGGTGCAACTCGACGAATTGCCGGTCGCGTCCCTTGAAGACCTTTATCCACTGTCGCCAATGCAGCAGGGCATGTTGTTCCACACCCTGTACGAACCCGAGGTCGGCGCCTACATCAGCCAGTTGCGTCTGGACATTCAAGGCCTCGATCCGCAGCGTTTTGCACACGCCTGGCAAACCGCGCTGGAGCGTCATGACATTCTGCGCAGCAGCTTCCATTGGCAAGGCCTTGACACCGCGCATCAGGCGATTGTCCGCCACGTCGCGTTGCCGCTTGAAGTGCTTGAAGCGACCGACACCTATGCGCTGGCCGACGCCGAACGCGCCCAGGGTTTCGAACTGGGCAGCGCGCCGCTGTTCCGCTTGAAGCTTGTCCGCACGGGCACCAATGACTGGCACCTGATCTACACCAGTCACCACATTTTGATGGACGGCTGGAGCAACGCACAGTTGCTGGCCGAAGTGATCCAGCACTACGCCGCCGGGCAATCGCTGCCGGCACCGACCGGACAATATCGCGATTACCTGGGCTGGTTGCAGCAGCAATCGGCTGCCGCGGGCGAGCAGTTCTGGAAAGCTGCATTGGCACCGCTGCAAGCACCAACGTTGCTGGCCGAAGCCTTGCGGCCGCCGGTAGGCGCCGAAGGCAGCGAGGAATACCGCGTCGCCCTCGACCGCCGCGCAACTCAGCGTCTTGCCGAGTTCGCCCGCCAACAGAAAGTCACCCTCAACACCTTGCTCCAAGCAGCGTGGAGTCTGTTGCTGCATCGCTACACTGGCCAGGATTGCGTGGTGTTCGGGGCCACGGTCGCTGGTCGTTCGGCTCCGCTGCCGGGGATCGAAGAGCAACTCGGGCTGTTCATCAACACGCTGCCGCTGGTCTGCGCAATGAAGCCGGATTGCACCGTCAATCAATGGCTGGGCGAGCTGCAAGGGCTGAACCTGGCCATGCGCGAGTTCGAGCACGTGCCGCTTTACGACATTCAAGGGTGGGCGGGGCAGCAGGGTTCGGCGCTGTTCGACAGCCTGCTGGTGTTCGAAAATTTCCCGGTGGCCGAAGCGTTGAAACAGGGCGCACCGGCCGGGTTGTCGTTCGGCAACTTGCACAACCACGAACGCACCCACTATCCGCTGACGTTGGGCATCGAACTGGGCGAAGGCCTGAGCCTGGACTTCAGCTACGACGCGGCACGATTCAGCGCCGCGCAAGTCGCTGAGTTGTCGACCAATTTGCAGCACCTGCTGACGCAACTGGTAGCTCAGCCGAACGCCGCACTGGGCGAGCTGGAACTGCTCGACGTCGACGGCAAAAACGCGCTGCTCGCCATCAGCCAACCGGCGACAGTCGAGTTATCCACCACACTTCTGGCCCACGAGCAGATCGCCGCTCAGGCCGCCGCGACCCCGGACGCGCTGGCGTTGCAGGTTGACGGCCAATCCCTGAGCTACGCGCAATTGAACACCCAGGCCAACCGTCTGGCCCATCGTCTGATTGCCAACGGTGCCGGTCCGGGCAAGCGGGTCGGCCTGGCGCTGCACCGTGGCCCGCAACTGATTGTCAGCCTGCTGGCGGTACTCAAAAGTGGCGCCGCCTACGTGCCGCTCGATCCGAAATACCCGAACGAACGCCTGGCCTACATGATCGGCGACAGCCGTCTCGACGTCTTGCTGTGCGAATCCGGTCTGCTGGAAGAGGTATCGGGCGTGTTCCGTCTCAGCCTTGAGGACGGCACCGACTACCCCGACAGCAATCCGCCAAACCACGCGGTCGCCGACGATCTGGCCTACATCATCTACACCTCCGGCTCCACCGGCCAACCCAAAGGCGTGGCCATCGCCCATGCCGCGCTGCGCGAGTTCTGCCAGAGCGCCGCCGACTATTCGGTGCTGTCGGCGGCGGACCGCGTGTTGCAGTTCGCAACCTTCAGTTTCGATGGTTTCGTCGAGCAGTGCTTTCCGGCGCTGTGCGTCGGCGCGGCGTTGATCATGCGCGGCGATGACCTGTGGGACGCCGGGCGACTGGCCGCCGAAATCGTCCAGCACGGCGTGACCATGGCGGATTTGCCGGCCGCTTACTGGTACTTGCTGGCCCGCGAATGCGCGAGCGGCGTGGTCAGCAGTCTCGGTGCTTTGCGCCAGGTTCACGTCGGCGGCGAAGCGATGTCGGTCGAAGGTCTGCGCTTGTGGCATCAGGCCGGTTTGAGCCATGTGCGATTGCTCAACACCTACGGCCCGACCGAGGCGACCGTGGTGTCCAGCGTGCACGAATGCCGGCTCGACGATGCCAGCGATGCGTTTGGTATTCCGATCGGTCGCGCTATCGCCGGTCGTGCGCTGTATGTGCTGGACGCGGCGGGTCAATTGCTGCCGTCGGGCGGCGTCGGTGAACTGTGCATCGGCGCGCCGGCCTGCCTCGCTCAAAGCTATTTCGATCGACCGGCACTGACCGCTGAACGTTTCGTGCCAGACCCGTTTGCCCGTGAGCCGGGCGCGCGCCTGTACCGCAGCGGCGATCTGGCGCGTTACAACGCCGAAGGGCATCTGGAATACGTCGGCCGCATCGACCATCAAGTGAAGATCCGCGGTTTCCGCATTGAAATGGGCGAGATCGAAGCTTGCCTGCAAGCCCGTGGAGACGTGCGTGACGCGGCGGTCATCGCTCAGGACGGCACGCAACTGGTGGCGTACATCGTGGCCAGCGATTCGGTGTCTTGCGAGACTGACTATCTGGAAAGCCTCAAAGCCGCTCTGCGTCAGTCATTGCCGGAATACATGGTGCCGAATCACCTGATCCTGCTGCCGAAACTGCCGCTCAACAACAACGGCAAACTGGATCGCAGAGCCTTGCCGCGTGCTGAGGCCTGCGATGCCCAGCGTGACTTCGTGGCCCCGGCCGAAGGGCTGGAAACACAACTGGCGTTGATCTGGCAGGAGGTGTTGCAGGTTGAGAAAATCGGCCGCGACGACAACTTCTTCGAGCTGGGCGGGCACTCGTTGCTGGTGCTGCAAGTGATCTCGCGGGTGCGTCAGCAGTTGCAGCTTGAACTGTCGGTGAGCAGCCTGTTCTCCGCCGCCAACCTGGCGGAATTTGCCGAGCGAGCAGCGCTGGCGAATGCCAGCGGGCAGCCTTTACTGCAACAAGCTGCGGTCGATCAGCTGCCGATCCTGTCTTACGCTCAACAGCGCCAATGGATTCTCTGGCAGCTGGACCCGCAAAGTCCGGCCTACAACATTCCCGCCGCGCTGCGCCTCAAAGGCTCGCTGAACCGCGAAGCCCTGCGCGAAGCCTTCGCCCAGTTGCAGGGCCGTCACCAGACCCTGCGCACGACCTTCGAACAGGATGGCCAGCAGGCGCGCCCGGTATTGCACGACAATCTGGCGCTGCAACTGGAACACCGCACGCTCGATCAATCGTCGGTCGACACGGCCGTGGCCGAAGAAATCGCCCGTCCGTTTGACCTGCGCAACGGTCCGCTGTGGCGCGTGTTGCTGCTGCAAGTGAACACCGACGAACACGTGCTGGTGCTGACCGTGCACCACATCGCCGCCGATGGCTGGTCGATGCAAGTCATGGTCGATGAGTTCAGCGCGCTGTATCAGGCGGCCGTCGAAGGTAACGCCGCCAACCTCAACAGCCTGCCGGTGAATTACAGCGACTACGCCCGTTGGCAGCGCGACTGGCTGGAAGCGGGCGAGGGCGCACGCCAACTGGCGTGGTGGCGCGAGCAACTGGATGGCAGCCAGGCACCGCTTGAATTGCCGACCGAACTGACCCGGCCGGCCCGTCGTACCGAGCGCGGCGCCAGTCTGGCGCTGAACGTTGACCGCGAATTGCTCGCCGGTTTGCGTCAACGTGCCCAGGAGCACCAGGTGACGCTGTTCATGCTGTTGCTGGCGAGTTTCCAGACCTTGCTGCATCGCCAGAGCGGGCAGTCGAGCATCAGCGTCGGCGTGCCGAGCGCCGGTCGTTCGCGCCTCGAAACCGAAGGCCTGATCGGCTTCTTCATCAACACTCAAGTGCTGCGTGCCGAGATCGATGGGCAGCAGCCGTTCAGTGCTTTGCTGCAACAGGTCAAGCAGGTTGCATTGGGCGCCCAAGCGCATCAGGACTTGCCGTTCGAGCAGTTGGTCGATGCCTTGCAACCGGACCGCAGCCTCAATCACAGCCCGTTATTCCAGGTGCTCTACAACCATCAGCAGCAGTTGGGCGCGAGCGTCGAGCGCACGGTTGCCGACCTGAACGTCGAGCGTCTGCACTGGCAGCAACACACCACGCAATTCGATCTGGTGCTCGACACTCAGGAGCAGGGCGAAACACTCGATGCCAGCCTGACCTACGCCACGGACCTGTATGACGAGGAGTCAATGAAGCGCCTCGCCGAGCAGTGGCTGAACCTGCTGCGCGCGGTGGTCAGCGATCCACAGCAACGCGTCGCCCAACTGCCACTGATTGACAGGTCGCAGCAAGAGGCCTTGGTGCAGCACTGGAACCCAGCGTTCCAGGCGCAACCGACGTCACCAACCTTGCACCAGTTGTTTGAAGCTCAAGCCGCACAACGGTCGAACGCCGTCGCCCTGGTCTACGAAGGCGAGCAACTCACCTACGCCGTGCTCAACGCCCAGGCCAACCGACTGGCGCGCAAATTGCGCGAACAGGGCGTGGGGCCTGAAGTGCGCGTCGGCATCGCCACCGAACGGGCGATGCCGCTAGTGGTTGGCTTGCTGGCGATTCTCAAGGCCGGCGGCGCCTATGTGCCGCTCGACCCGCACTACCCGGCCGAGCGCCTGAGCTACATGATCGAAGACAGCGGCATCACGTTGCTGCTGACCCAACAACACTTGATCGACGGTCTGCCGGCCCGCGACGGCGTGCAGGTGCTGAGCCTGGAATCGTTGCAGCTGGACGCGTTCAGCGACGACAACCTGCCGGCGCTGGCGACCCCGGACAACCTCGCCTACGTCATCTACACCTCCGGGTCCACCGGGCGGCCAAAGGGCGCATTGCTCAGCCATGGCAACGTCGGGCGTCTGCTCACGGCCACTGCTGGCGAGTTCAATTTCGGCCCGGACGATGTCTGGACGCTGTTCCATTCCTACGCCTTCGACTTCTCGGTGTGGGAGCTGTTTGGTTCGCTGTGCACCGGCGGGCGTCTGGTGATCGTGCCGTATTACATCAGCCGCGAGCCGCAAGAATTCCACCGCTTGCTCTGTGACGAAGGCGTGACGGTGTTGAACCAGACCCCCACCGCGTTCCGCCAACTGTTGCCGATTGCCTGCGCCAGCGAGCGAAACCTGGCGCTGCGTCAGGTGATTTTCGGCGGCGAAGCGCTGGAAGTCGCGAGCCTGCGTCCATGGTTCGAACGTTTTGGTGACCAGCAACCGACACTGGTGAACATGTACGGCATCACCGAAACCACGGTGCACGTGACCTACCGCGCCATCCGCCTGGCCGACCTCGACGGCAAGGTCCAAAGCCCGATTGGCCTGCCGATCCGCGACCTGCGCTGGTACTTGCTCGACAGCCAGTTGCAACCGGTACCGGTGGGTGTGGCGGGCGAGCTGTACATCGCCGGCGCTGGCTTGGCGCGCGGTTATCACGGCCGTTTCGGCCTGACCGCCGAGCGTTTTGTGCCGAGCCCGTTCGAGACTTCGCAGCGCCTCTATCGCAGTGGCGACCTGGCCCGCCAGCGCGCTGACGGCAGCATCGACTACCTCGGCCGCATCGACCAGCAAGTGAAGATCCGTGGTTTCCGCATCGAACTGGGTGAAATCGAAGCCGCGCTGCTGGCCCAACCGGGCGTGCGCCAAGCGGTGTTGAGCGTGCATGCAGGCGACGGCGGCCCGCAGTTGTGTGCCTACGTCGTGGCCGAGCAAACCCCGCACGACCCGATTGCCTGGCGCGACAACCTGCGCGCCGCACTCAAGATCGATCTGCCGGATTACATGGTGCCGAGCCACTGGCTGCTGCTTGAAACCTTGCCATTGACCGGCAACGGCAAGCTCGACCGCAAGGCCCTGCCGGTGCCGGATGCCCAGGAATGGCAGCGTCCATTCGAAGCCCCCGAGGGCGACCTCGAACAACAACTGGCCGCGATCTGGGCCGACGTGCTGGGCGTCGCGCAGATCGGTCGGCGCGACAACTTCTTTGAATTGGGCGGGCATTCATTGCTCGCCGCCCAGGCCAGTGCCCGTGTGGAACTGGAGCTGGGCATCGAGCTGCCGCTGCGCGCGCTGTTCGAATCCACCGACCTTCAGGCTTATGCCGCCATGGCCGGGCAACACGCCCCGGCTGACAACGATGCACGTCTTGATGCGCTTGAGTCGCTTCTCGACGAGATGGAGATCAACTGATGGAACACACCACTGCCCAGCGCATCGCCAGCCGCTTCGCCGGCCTGCCTGCCGACAAGCGCCGCGAGTTTCTGCAACGCATGCAAGAGCAGGGCGTGAGCTTCGGCCAGCTGCCGATTCCGCCCGCCGCCGAGCCGCAAACGACGTTTGAACTGTCGTATGCGCAGCAGCGCCAATGGTTCCTCTGGCAGCTTGATCCACACAGTTCGGCGTACAACATTCCGGTCGCGCTGCGTTTGCACGGGCCGCTGAATGTCGCGGCGTTGCAGCAGAGTTTCGATGGGCTGCTGGAGCGGCATCAGAGTTTGCGCAGCCGTTTTGTCGAGGATGACGGTCAGGTGGTGCAGACGCTGGCCGAGTTCACCTCGCTGCCTATCGAGCAGATCGATCTGCGCGGCGAACCTCAGGCACAGCGCCTCGATCAGGCGATGAACAGCGTCGAACAGGAAATCGCCCGGCCGTTCGATCTTCAGCACGGTCCGCTGTTGCGGGTCAGCCTGTTGCAACTGGATACCGAAGACCATGTGCTGTTGCTGACCCTGCACCACATCGTCACCGATGGCTGGTCGATGGGCGTGCTGGTGGAAGAGTTTTCCCGGCTCTACGCCGCGCATTGCCAAGGGCAGAACGCTGCGCTCGAAGCGTTGCCGATCCAGTATTCCGACTACGCGATGTGGCAGCGCCGCTGGATGGAAGCGGGGGAGCTGGAGCGTCAACTCAACTGGTGGCGCGAAACACTGGGCAGCGAACAACCGCTGCTGGAATTGCCCACCGACCGTCCACGCCCGACGCAACCAAGCCAGCGCGGTGCACGTCTGGATTTTGCCCTCGATGCGACGTTGGCCAGCGGTTTGATGAACCTGGCCAAACAGCGCGGCGTCACGCCGTTCATGCTGTTGCTGGCGAGCTTCCAGGCCTTGCTCTATCGCTACAGCGGCCAGTCCGACCTGCGCATTGGCGTGCCGATTGCCAACCGTAATCGCGCGGAAACCCGTGGCCTGATCGGCTTCTTCGTCAACACCCAGGTGATGAGTGCTGAACTGGACGGACGTCTGCCGTTCAGCCAATTGCTCGACCAGACCCGCGCCGCGTCGCTGGATGCCCTGGATTATCAGGACTTGCCGTTCGAGCGTCTGGTGCAGGCGCTGCAAGGTGAACGCAGCCTGAGCCACAGCCCGCTGTTCCAGGTGATGTTCAACCACCAGCAAGCCAAACCGGCGGCGGTCAGCGGTTTGCTCGCCGGCCTGCGCGTCGTAGCGCTGAACGCCACGGCGCACACCACGCAATTCGACCTGCAACTGGACACCCAGGAGGAGGGCGACAAGCTGTTTGCCAGCCTGACGTATGCCACCGATTTGTTCGACACCGAACGCATCGAGCACCTTGCGCGGCACTGGCGCAACTTGTTGACCGGTGTGTTGGCGAACCCGCAAACCCCGCTGGCCGAACTGCCGTTGCTGGATGCCGACGAGCGTTTGCGCATCCTCGACGACCTCAACGACACCGCTCAGGCTTATCCGGGTGAAGTCTGCGTGCAGCGGCATTTCGAAGCGCGCGTGATTGAAAACGGTGACGCGACGGCGCTGGTCTTCCAGGGCCAAAACCTGAGTTACGCCGAGCTGAACCTGCGCGCCAACCGCCTGGCCCATCACTTGCGTGCCCTGGGCGTCGGCCCGGAAGTGCTGGTGGGGATTGCCTGCGACCGTTCGTTTGAAATGGTCGTCGGCCTGCTGGCGATTCTCAAGGCTGGCGGTGCGTATGTGCCGTTGGACCCGGAATACCCGATTGATCGCCTGAGCTACATGATCGAAGACAGCGGCATTTCTTTGTTGCTGACCCAGGAACATCTGCTGGCGAAACTGCCGACCCCGGACAACGTGCGCACTTTGTGCCTGCACCCCGAGGCCGATTGGTTGAGCGATCTGCCGGGCACCGATCTGGCAAACCTCGCTGTCGCCGAAAACCTCGCCTATGTGATTTACACCTCCGGTTCCACCGGCAAACCCAAGGGCGCGGGCAACCGCCATGTGGCGCTGCATAACCGCCTGGAGTGGATGCAGCAAGCCTACCAACTGCTGCCGACCGACCGCGTGCTGCAAAAGACGCCGTTCAGTTTCGACGTGTCGGTGTGGGAGTTTTTCTGGCCGCTGATGAAGGGCGCAACTTTGGTGATCGCTGCACCGGGCGAGCACCGCGACCCGCAACGCCTTGCTGCATTGATCGTCGAGCAGGCGATCACCACGCTGCACTTTGTGCCATCGATGCTCTCGGTGTTTATCGGTGCCGACGAGGCACTGGCCTGCACCTCGTTGCAACGGATCATTTGCAGCGGTGAAGCGCTGCCGATGGAACTGCAACGTCAAACTCTGCGCAGCCTGCCGCAAGCCAATCTCTACAACCTGTATGGCCCGACCGAAGCGGCCATCGACGTGACCCATTGGACCTGCGTGGAAGAGGGCCGCGACAGCGTGCCGATTGGCCGCCCGATTGCCAACCTGCGCACCTGCATTCTCGACAGCGAATTGCAGCCATTGCCGCTGGGCGCGGTGGGCGAGTTGTACCTCGGTGGTGTCGGTCTGGCGCGCGGTTATCACCGTCGTGGTGCGCTGACCGCCGAGCGTTTCGTGGTCGACCCGTTCGGCAGCGGCGAGCGTCTGTACCGCACCGGCGACCTGGCGCGTTATCGCGCTGACGGCGCCATTGACTACTGCGGGCGCATCGACCATCAAGTGAAGATTCGCGGTTTGCGCATCGAGCTCGGCGAAATCGAAGCGCGCCTGCAAGAGCATGCCGACGTGCAAGAAGCCGTGGTGCTGGCCCTCGACGGCCCGAGCGGCAAGCAATTGGTCGCCTACATCGTGCCGCAGGATCGTGCCTTGGTCAGCGCCGATGCCGAGCAGCAAGGCGTGTGGCGCGAAACCCTGAAAAACTATCTGCTCGCCAGCCTGCCGGATTACATGGTGCCGGCGCAGACCGTGCTGATCGAACAAATGCCCCTGAGTCCAAACGGCAAACTCGACCGCAAACGCCTGCCGGCGCCGACCGCGCAAGTCAGCCAGCGCGCCTTCGAAGCGCCACGCAGCGAACACGAACAGGTGCTGGCGCAGATCTGGCAGGACGTGTTGGGCGTGGAGCAGGTCGGGCGTCAGGACAATTTCTTTGAACTGGGTGGCGACTCGATCATTTCGATCCAGGTGGTCAGCCGCGCCCGTCGCGCCGGTCTGAGCCTGCAACCCCGTGACCTGTTCCAGCAGCAAACCTTGCAAGCCCTGGCCGCCGTGGTCAAGGAACAGGCCGCTCCGCTGGCGCAACAAGGGCCGGTGGACGGTGTGCAAACACTCACGCCGATTCAGCGCTGGTTCTTCGACGAGCCGATTCCGCAGCGCGCGCACTGGAACCAGGCAGTGCTGCTGGTGCCGCGTGAGACCCTCGAATTGCCGCGTCTGCAAGCGGCGCTGCAACGTCTGCTCAAGCAGCACGATGCGCTGCGTTTGCGCTTCAGTCAGGTCGATGGCCAATGGTCGGCGCGTTATGTCGGGGCCGACAGCTGCGATGTGATCGACATGCTCTGGACCGCTCGCGTGGCCAGCAATGAGTCGCTGGAATCGGTGTGCGACGAAGCGCAGCGCAGCCTCAGTCTGCAAGACGGGCCGTTGCTGCGTGTGGCGTTGATCGCACAGGCCGATGGCTCACAGCGGTTGCTGTTGGTGATCCACCACTTGGCGGTGGACGGTGTGTCGTGGCGGGTGTTGCTGGAAGATCTGCAAGCCGCTTACCAAGGGCAAGACATGCCACCGAAAACCAGCGCCTTCCAGGCCTGGGCCGACAAACTCGACGCGTATGCACGTTCCGAAACCGCTGCCGGCGAACTGGACTGGTGGCAGGCGCAGCTGAGTGTGGCGAATGATTCGCTGCCGGCGGCCAATGCCCACGCCAGTCAGGCCGGGCATCTGCGGCAAGGCGTGAGCATCGGCCTGGACCGCGATCAAACCACCAAGCTGCTGCAACAGGCGCCGGCGATCTACCGCACACAGGTCAACGATTTGCTGCTGACCGCATTGGCCCGCACCCTCAGCCGCTGGACCGGCGATGCCTCGGCACTGATTCAGCTCGAAGGCCACGGCCGCGAAGAACTGTTCGACGACATCGACCTGACCCGCACTGTCGGCTGGTTCTCCAGCCTGTTCCCGGTGCGCCTTACGCCGACCGCCGACCTAGCGGGCTCGATCAAGGCCATCAAACAGCAACTGCGCGAAATCCCCGGCAAAGGCATGGGCTACGGCCTATTGCGCTACATGGGCGATGCCTCGACCCAAGCGGCGTTGGTCGGGTTGCCGCAAGCGCGGGTCACCTTCAACTACCTCGGCCAGTTCGACCAGAGCTTCGCCGAGGATGCACTGTTCACTCCGGCTCGCGAATCCAGCGGTGCCGCGCAATCGGCGGACGCACCGTTGCCGAACTGGCTGTCGGTGGATGGTCAGGTGTATGGCGGTGAACTGAAACTGGACTGGACCTTCAGCCGCGAATGCTTCGACCTGCGCGAGATCGAAGCGCTGGCGGCGGATTTTCGCAGCGAGTTGCTGGCGCTGATCGCCCATTGCCTGAGCGATGGCGCGGGCGGCGTGACCCCGGCGGACTTCCCATTGGCGCGTCTGACCCAGGTGCAACTCGATGGCCTGCCGGTGCCACCGGCGCAGATCGAGGACCTGTATCCGCTGTCACCGATGCAGGCCGGTTTGTTGTTTCACAGCCTGTACGAGTCGGAGTCCGGCGCCTATGTGAACCAACTCAGCGTCGAAGCCCGTGGGCTCGATGCCGAACGTTTGGGCCGCGCCTGGCAAGCGGTGCTCGACACCCATCCGATCCTGCGCAGCAGCTTCCACTTCCCGGAGGGCTTCGAGGCGCCGGTGCAATTGGTCCATCGTCATCTGCAACTGCCGCTGAACCGCCTGGACTGGCGTGGCCGCAGCGATCAAGCCGAAGCGCTCGCACAGCTGATCGACAACGAACGCCTGCAACTCGATTCGACCCGGGCGCCATTGATGCGCCTGACCCTGGTGCGCCTCGACGATGAGCGTCAGCAACTGATCTACACCCATCATCACCTGTTGTTGGATGGCTGGAGTAACTCGCTGCTGTTGAGCGAAGTTCTGCAGCGTTATGCCGGGCGAGAGGTGCAGGCGCCGATTGGGCGTTTTGCCGATTACATCGGCTGGTTGCAGCGTCAGGATGCTCATGCCGATGAGATCTTCTGGCGCGAGCAACTGGCGACCTTGGACAACCCCACCTTGCTGGCGCAGAGCCTGGCCCATGGCGACAGTAAAAACCTGTCGACGGCGGAGTTTGCCGACCATCGCCAGACCTTTGATGTCGCCACCAGCAAACGCTTCAGCGAATTTGCCCGTCAGCAAAAGGTCACCCTCAACACCTTGGTCCAAGGCGCGTGGGCACTGTTGCTGCAACGTTACAGCGGTCAACGCAGCGTCGCGTTCGGCGCGACCGTTGCCGGGCGACCGGTGGACTTGCCGGGTGCCGAAAGCCAGCTCGGACTGTTCATCAACACCTTGCCGGTGATCAGCAGCCCGGACGCGGTGGAAAGCGTCGGCCAGTGGCTGACCCGTTTGCAGGCGCAGAACCTCGAATTGCGTGAGCATGAATTCACCGCATTGGGTGACATTCAGCGCTGGGCCGGGCGTGCTGGTGAGCCGCTGTTCGACAGCCTGCTGGTGTTCGAAAACTTCCCGGTGGCCGAAGCGCTGCAACAGGGTGCGCCAGCCGGTTTGAGCTTCTCGATCCCGCAGAACCATGAACGCACCAACTTCCCGCTGACGCTGGCGGCCACCGCCGAAAGCCAGCTCAGCCTGAACTGGAGCTACCAGTGCGCCCACTTCAGCGCCGAGGCAATTGCTCGCATGAGCGAGCATTTGGCCGCGCTGCTGGCAGCGATGGTCGCCGCGCCACAGGCTGCATTGAGTGAACTGGACCTGCTGACCGCGCCGGAGCGCGCACAACAGCTGGTGGAGTGGAACCCGGCATTCACGGCCGCGCAAAACCCGCTCTGCGTGCATCAGTTGATCGAGGCCCAGGCCGTTGCCCGACCGGACGCCACGGCGCTGATCTTCAACGATCTGGAATTGAGCTTCGACCAGCTCAACCGTCGCGCCAATCAATTGGCCCACCGCCTGCGCGCACTGGGCATCGGTCCGGAAGTGCGGGTCGGCCTGGCCATGCAGCGTTCGCCGGAAATGATCATTGGCCTGCTGGCGATCCTCAAGGCGGGCGGCGCTTACGTGCCGCTGGACCCGGCGTATCCGGCCGAACGCCTGCGTTATTTGATGGAAGACAGCGGCATTTCGCTGCTGATCAGCCAATCGTGGCTGCGGGAAAAACTGCCCTTGCCGGAAGGCCTGTCGGTCCTGGAAATCGACCGCGAGCCGCTGGAGCAAATGTCGGAAACCAACCCGGTCAACCTGACCTGCGGCGAAAACCTCGCGTATCTGATTTACACGTCGGGTTCCACCGGGCGGCCGAAAGGCGTCAGCGTGGCCCACGGTCCGTTGGCCATGCATTGCCTGTCGATCGGCGAGTTGTACGGCATGACCCCGGACGATCGCGAGCTGCAATTCGCCTCGATCAGCTTCGACGGCGCCCACGAACGCTGGTTGACGCCGCTGGTGTTCGGTTCAGCAGTGATGCCCCGCGACGACGAGTTGTGGAGCGTGGAGCGCACTTGCGCCGAGATCGAAAAGCACGGCATCACCATCGCCTGCTTCACCCCGACCTATCTGGGGCAGATCGCCGAATTCATGGGCGAAGCGGGGCGTGATTTGCCGATCCGTTCCTACACCCCTTGCGGTGAAGGCATGGCAAAACATGCGTTCGACGAGGTCCAGCAGGTGTTGCAACCCAAGCGCCTGATCAACGGCTACGGCCCGACCGAAACGGTGATCACGCCGCTGATCTGGCTGGCGTACCCGGATACCGAATTCGACTCGGCGTTCATGCCGATTGGCCGGCCGGTGGGCAACCGCAGCGCCTACATTCTGGACGGCGGTTTGCAGCCGTTGCCGGTTGGCGTGGCGGGCGAGTTGTACCTGGGCGGCGAGGGCGTCGCCCGTGGTTACCATCAACGTCCGGACCTGACCGCTGAACGCTTCGTGCCGGATCCGTTTGTGCCGGGTGCGCGTTTGTACCGCAGTGGCGACCTCGCAAGGTTCCGTGCTGACGGTGTCGTGGAATACCTCGGTCGCATCGACCAGCAAGTGAAGATTCGCGGGTTCCGTATCGAACTCGGCGAAATCGAAGCCTGCCTGCTGGAACACGAAGGCGTGCGTGAAGCGTTCGTGATCGATCGCGAAGGCCCGGTCAGTCGCCAGTTGGTTGGCTACGTGGTGCCCCGCGATCCGCTCGCCGACGAGCACGATTTGCGTGAAGCGCTGACTCTGCACCTGCGCAGCCGTCTGCCGGCGCACATGCTGCCGGCGCACTTGATGTGCCTGGCCGCGTTGCCGCTGACGCCGAACGGCAAGCTTGATCGCCAAGGCCTGCCGGCGCCGGAAGCCACTCGGCAGAGTCACGATCACGTGGCCGCCGCGTCGCCGGCCGAAGCGTTGCTGGTGGAGATCTGGCAGGAACTGCTGGGGCTGGAGTCGGTGGGCGTCACGGAGAACTTCTTCGAGCTGGGCGGTGATTCGATTATCTCGCTGCAAGCGGTGAGCCGTGCCGGACAGCGCGGGCTGGTGTTCAGTCCGAAGCAGCTGTTCGAACAGCAAACCATTCGTGCACTCGCGGCGGTGGCGACCAGCCGTGAAGCAGCGTTGGTTGAAGCGCCGAAGATCCCTGCTTTTGCGCTGGTGCCGCACATCGATATCGCCGCCCGTGAAGGGCTGCAAGACTTGTATCCGCTGTCGCCGATGCAGCAAGGCATGCTGTTCCATTGCCTCGATTCGCCGGAGCTGAACCCCTACGTCAACCAGTTGAGCGTAGCGGTCGACGGTTTGCAGGTGCCGCGTTTCCGCGCGGCGTGGCAGACGCTGGTCGAGCGTCATGAAGTGCTGCGCGCCGCATTCCGCTGGCGCGATGGCTTGGCCGATCCGCTGCAAGCGGTGTTCGCCGATGTTGAGTTGCCGATCGAAGAACTCGACTGGCGCGAGCGTACCGACACCGAGCAGGCGTTGGGCGAACTGGCGGCGGCGGAACAGGCCAAGGGCTTCGACCTGAGCTGCCCGCCGCTGATGCGTTTCATCCTGGTGCGTCTGGGCGATGACCGTTACCAGATGATCTGGATCTACCATCACCTGTTGCTCGACGGCTGGAGCGCCTCGCGTCTGTTGGGCGACATGCTGCGCCTGTACCACAACGACACTCTGCCGACCCTGACCGGTCGCTACGCCGACTACATCGCCTGGCTGCAACGCCAGGACGGTGCGCAGGCCGAAGGCTTCTGGCGTGAGCGACTGGCGCTGCTGGAAGAACCGACCATTCTGGCCAAGGCTTCCGGTGCCGCAGGTTCCGGCCATGGCGTGATGTACAGCAACCTCGACGCCGACGCGACGCGCAAACTGCACACGTTCGCCAAGCGTCAGCGCGTGACGTTGAACACGCTGGTGCAAGGCGCGTGGCTGCTGTTGTTGCAGCGCCACAGCGGCCAACGCAGTGTCGCGTTCGGCGCCACGGTGGCGGGGCGTCCGACCGGGTTGGCCGGGGCGCAGGACATGCTGGGCCTGTTCATCAACACCTTGCCGGTGATCCAGACCCTCGACCCGCAACAGCCGTTGGGTGAGTGGCTGCGCGACTTGCAGGATTACAACCTGATGGTCCGCGACTACGAGCACACGCCGTTGTCGGACATTCAGCGCTGGGCCGGGCAGGGTGGCCAGGGCTTGTTCGACAGCATCATCGTGTTCGAAAACCATCCGGTGGACCGCGCCTTGAAAGGGGGCGAGGAAGGTGAGTTGCGCTTTGCCGAAGTCGGCAGCGGCGGGGTCACCAACTTCCCGATGGACTTGATGGTCAGCGCCAACGAAGAAGGCCTGGAAGTCGAATACCTGTTCCTGCGTGATCGCTTCAGTGAAGTGGAAGTTGAGCGGATTCGTGCGCAGCTGGAAGGGTTATTGCGTGCGTTGCCGGAGGATGCTTCCTGCCTGCTCGGCAACATCGGTTTGCCGCAAGCGCTTATCAGCCTGCCGCAAGCTTCTGAAGACGACGCCGATTTGCTGCACGCTTTCAATCAGCATGTCCTGACGCAGCCGCAGAAGATCGCCTTGATCTGCGAGGATCGGGAAGTCAGTTATGCCGACCTTGAGGCTCAGGCCAATGGGCTGGCGCAGCAACTGAACGGTCGCGGCATCGGGCCGGAAAGTCTGGTGGCGGTGGCGCTGCCTCGTTCCGAGCGCACGATTGTCGCTTTCCTTGCGGTGCTGAAAGCAGGGGCGGCTTATCTACCGTTGGACCTGGCGTACCCGGCCGAGCGACTGGCCTACATGCTGAGCGATTCAGCGGCCAGTCTGTTGCTCTGCGACAGCGATCTGGGTGATCGACTGACCCTGGCCGACAGCCCGCCACGTCTGCTGCTGGATCAACTCACCGTTGCCGACAACGTGGCGTGCCCGGTTTCCAATCCGTTGCCGGGGCACCTGGCGTACCTGATTTACACCTCCGGTTCCACCGGTCTACCGAAAGGCGTGGCCGTGGCGCGCGGACCGATTGCCCGGCATTGCCGCGGCATCATCGAACTCTACGAACTGGCACCGCGCAGCCGTGAGTTGCACTTCATGTCGTTTGCCTTCGATGGTGCGCAGGAACGTTGGCTGAGTGTGATGCTGGCCGGTGGCAGCCTGGTGATCCGCGATGACAGTCTGTGGACCCCGGAACAAACCCTGGAAGTCATGCAGCGTCACGGTGTCACCGTGGCCTGCTTCCCGCCGGCCTACTTGCAACAGATGGCCGAGGTGGCTGAACGTTTGGGCAATCCACCCGCGGTCGAGGTGTATTGTTTTGGCGGTGATGCGGTGCCGGAGGCCAGTTTCGAACAGGTCAAGCGTGCCTTGCGTCCGCAGCGTCTGGTCAACGGTTATGGCCCGACCGAAACCGTGGTCACGCCGCTGCTGTGGCGTGCGAAAGTCAGCGAAACCTGCGACGCGGCCTATGCGCCGATCGGACGTGGTGTGGCCGGTCGTGGGTTGTACGTGCTGGATGCCGACCTCAATCCGTTGCCGGTCGGTGTCAGCGGCGAGTTGTACCTAGGCGGCGAATGCCTGGCGCGCGGTTACCACCAGCGTCCCGGCATGAGCGCCGAGCGTTTCATCCCCGATCCGTTCGAGGCCGGTGGCCGCATGTACCGCACCGGCGACCTGGTGCGCCAGCGCGAGTGCGGGTTGATCGACTACCTGGGGCGTCTTGACCAGCAAGTGAAGATCCGTGGTTTCCGCATTGAGTTGGGCGAAATCGAAGCGCGTCTGCGCGACTGCGCCGGGGTGCAGGATGCCGCCGTGGTGGTGCACGACACGCCGACCGGCAAGCAATTGGTGGGTTATGTGGTGGCAGCCGGTGCAGTCGGGCTGGACCGTCGCTTGAAGTCTGAACTGCAAGCACAACTGCCGGATTACATGGTGCCGGCGCGCATTCTGGTGCTGGAGCGCTTCCCGCTCTCGGCCAACGGCAAGCTCGATCGTCGCGCACTGCCGACGCCTGAATGGGCGCTGGGCGGGTATCGTGCGCCGCGCAACGATCTGGAAACCGCGCTGACGGCCATCTGGCAAGACGTGCTGGGCGTGCCGCAAGTGGGCATCGACGACAACTTCTTCGAACTGGGTGGCGACTCGTTGCAGGTGCTGAAAGTCATCTCGCGGGTGCGCAGCCAGCCGCAACTGGGCTTTGAGTTGAAGCTGCGGGACCTGATGCAGAAACCGTGCATCGCTGAACTCAGCGGTTATCAGGCGGCCGAACCCGTTGCAGCGGCGCCGGACCCTCTGCTGGCGCTGAATGCGCGGATCCCGAACGTGCCGGCGCTGTTCTGCCTGCACGCCGGTTTCGGCACGGTGTTCGACTACGAACCGCTGGCCCGCCGACTGGAAGGACGGCGCACAGTGTACGGCGTGCAATGCCGCATGCTGCTTGATCCGCATTGGCAGGACGAATCGTTGCTGGCCATGGCGCAAGCCTATGCGCAGCGGATTCGCAGTCAGCAGGCCAAGGGACCGTATTACTTGCTGGGCTGGTCGTTGGGCGGTGCGTTGACACAGTTGGTTGCCCACGAATTGGAAATTCAAGGTGAAACCGTGGCGTTTGCCGGGTTGGTCGACAGCTATGTAGCCGGTACCGCAGAAGCGGGGGACTGGCGCGAGGATCTCGGTGATTTCCTGAAGTTTGTGCTCGGTTTGCCCGCCGATGAGGCTCAGGCGTTGATTGCGCTGAAAGCCGCTGGCTTGACTGAACGCGAGGGCTCCACCGCCGTGATTGAAGCCGCCTTGCACGGTTCCAATGAACAGGCCGCGTTGGGCGCGGGGGAGCTCACGCAGATCTTCGCCACCGGCTCGCGCCTCAAGCAACTGGCGCTGACGCATCGGCAACTGCCGGCGATCCAGGCCTCGGCCCATCGCTGGTGGGTGGCTGAGCGTGACGACGAACGCCGGGTGTTCGAAGCGCAGGTCGGCAGTCATGGCGTTGATCGCTTGTTGGCTGGCGGGCATTACGAGTTGCTGCGCGGTGATGAGTTGCTTGATGAGCTTGAAGACTTGTTGGAACGACGTTTGGCCATTGCATAACTCATTTTTGTAGGAGCGGGGGGGGGGGGGGGGGGGGGGGGGGGGGGTGGGGGGGGGGGGGGGGGGGGCGGGGGGGGGGGGGGGGGGGGGGGGGGGGGTTTTTTTTTTTTTTTTTTTTTTTTTTTTTTTTTTTTATATGCGCCAGAGGAAGCCGGACAGGGGGAGGTGTTTTTTTTTTACAAAAAAAAAAAAAAAAACGAA
>NZ_JBIWAF010000040.1:0-38981 GCF_044759925.1 Pseudomonas sp. NPDC099000 | reverse complement strand
ACGCCAAAAGAATAGCAAAGGCGACCCGCCTTGAACATCTAAACTGTTTAAATATTTTCCCCGCTCGCCGTCCGGCGACACTTCTTTGCGCGCGCTGGCCAGCCATGGGCCACCAGCGCCGCCCGATAGTAGCCCCCAAAGCGGTCCCCGATCAAAGGTTTCAGGCTTATGACCAGCCGACAGCCGGTCACCTACGGCGGCGGCGCCTGCTGCTGACTGGCCCTCACCACTTCCCGCACGTAACCCTGACACGCCGCCAGGGCGATCAATCCGCGATCGCCGGCGTCGGTGATGCCGATAATTCGTTGAGCATGCGTGGGGTCAAGTTCGGCTCTTGTGCCTCCATGAACCACGCCGCCGGCGCCGGCAGGGGTTGGCATGCCGTCACCACCAAACCCGGGGCCGGTGGCGAGTAGGACTGACAGCCGGACATTAGCAGTGGCAAGGCGATCAGACAGGCGGTGCTGAGCGTTCTTTGCATCAGACAGTTCCTTGTAATGGGTTTCATCGTTGACCTTCAGGCGGCCCTCCAGGGCGGCGCGCTTGCCCTGCTCGATCGCCAGCACGGCCAGCGCCGCGTCGGCGCGCGCCTGGGCCGCCTCGGCGGACTCACGGCCCCGATCGGCGAGCGTCTTGCCATACCGCCAGTCCTGCACCGTCCACGCCGCACCGGCAGCAGCGCCGGCGATCGACAGCAGCACCAGGGCGATCGCCCAGGGGCGCAGCGCCGGCGGAATCAGGTCGATCAGAGACATAACGCCCCCTTGGCCACGGCCCACAGCGCGCACCGATCGGCCTCGCCGTTGTTGCCGCCGTTGATCACCCGCGTGATGCGATCGAACTGGCCGCCATCGGCCAGCTCATTCAAACCGCGATCCCACCAATACCAAGCGGCCGACAACGCGGCGAACTCCGGTTGCTCCAGCAGCTCGGGCTGTTCCAGCAGCGGCAGCCCCAGGGCCTTGCCGCACAGGCGGTACATGTCCCGGCCGGTGATGCCGATCGCGCCCCGGGCGCGGTAGCGGTAGCCGTCGCCCGAGGCCTCGGGGCCGTTGCCCATGCGATCGGCGTAGACGCGGTTGGCCAGCTTTTCCGAGTTGCGCAAGTAGGCCTTGGCGTCCTCGACCTCGGACGGCTCGACCCGACCGTTACGGTTGAGGTCAAAGCCATACTTGAACAATTGCGCGACACGCTCGGCGTCCTTGTAATACAGGCTTTCCGACAACTTGGTCAGGTGCGCGGATTCATGGCCGACCTGCGCCAGAAACGCCGCCTGACGCACCGGCGAGCCGACGTCAAAGCGCGCCATGGCACGGTTAAGGGCCGGCACAAAAACGCCCGCGACGGGGCGGGCGTTCGGCAGGATGCGCAACAACTGCGCTTGAGTAAGCGGCATACAAAAACTCCAGACATAAAAAAACCGCACGCGGCGGCCGGGGGTGCGCAGGTGCGCGTTACAGGGTCACGACTTTGAGCGGCTTGGTTTCCTTCTTCTTTTTCTTACCCTTGGCGCTGGCCTTGCCCGTCTTGCCACCGTTGCATTCGACGGTGGTCGACCAGCCGGCTTGGGTAAAAACCTGCTCGACGGAGTCGGCCAAGTATTCGCCATCGAGGCCGACCTTGAAGCCCTGGGCGATGATTGAGCGTTCGGCAAACAGATCCGTGCGCCCCTCCATCTCAAAACGCACGCCGGCGCTCGATCGGTTGAACGCGGCCAAGCGCGCCTTGGCGGCGGATTCAGCGGCGGTTTTGTTGGGGTAGATATGCCGATCGGTATGCACCGCCGGCAGTCCGGCCGGCAGGTCGTCATTGTCCAGGGACACCACCACCAGCTTTCCGGTTTTCTTGTCCTGATGCTTGGCGCCGACCGACTTGTGCGTGTTGCGATCCTCTAGATTGAACTGCCAGCGGCTCACGTCGCGGCGCGTCAGGGTGATCGCGCCGAAGGCCTTGCCGCTGGCGGTCTGCCCGCCTTGACGCGGCATCACCATCAGTTTTCCGTCCGCGACCTTGGCCGTGCAGTCGTATTGCTTAGCCAGGCGCGTGACGAAATGAAAGTCGGACTCGTTGAGCTGGTCCGCCCGGGCGACCTTGGTCGACACCGGACACGCCGGCGCCCAACCGTTACGCGCGGCGATATCGCCGACGACCTTCGACAGCGGCACGTCCTCCCAGCTCCCACTGCGGACAGTCTTGCCACTGCCGCGCATGTCGCTGGCCTTGCCCTTGATCACGATCGTATCCGGCGGCCCGGACACCGTCACCGAATCGACCACGTAGCGGCCCAGGCGGGCCAGCCCCGTCTCGGCATAGCCCAGGTAGACCTCGATCCCGATGCCGCGCCGGGGAAGCGTCACCAGCCCGTCACGGTCATCAATGCGCAGCTCGAAGGTGTCCGACTCCATACCGGGCTTGTCGGTGGTGCTGAGCTGAATCAGCCGATCGTTGATCAGGCCGGTGATATCGGCGCCATCGGCCACGATGCGAAACATGGGGGTCATGGATTTTTTCCAAAAGAAAACCCGCACAAGGCGGGCTTAGGGTGAGAGTGGCGCGTTACGCGTAACGAGCGGATTCGCCAGCAGGCGCTCCGGACGGCGTCAGTCCCACAGGGTGACTTGCTCTTGGGCGGGGGCCGCCAGATCCGGCAGCACGATCACCACGCCGTCGCGGTACGGCTGGGGCTCATCGGCCAAGCCCTGATTGACATCAAGGACCGCCTCCACGCTGCCGTTGAGGTGGCCATAGAAGTTATGACAGATGGTGTCCAGCAGATCCCCGTCAGACGTTCTGCATGTCGTCGCCATAGCGCACAAACTCCAGAGTGAACCCTTGTTTACGCGGGATGCCGCCTTGCATCAGCGAGCTTTGTTCTTCGTCGACGCTTTTTAGGCACCAGGTGCCCAGCACGTCGCCATAACCCGTGGTCAGCGTCAGCGGCTTAAGCTGGGCGCCGAGTGCGCGCAGCGTGTCGAGCTGCTTAAGGCCACCCTTGAAGCCGGGAAAAATCGCGCCCTTGAGCGTGATCTTTTCCTCCCCGATGCCCACGCCTTGCTGCGCCGGCCGACGCGACAGGCGCTCCTGGGAGGCCCAGCGGAATTCGGTCGAGCGCCGCAACTCGTCAAAGGCCGCCGTGTCGAGGTTGAAGAAATACGGCTGCGCCTTGGGGTCTTGCGGCTGGATGATCAGCAGGTGCGGAAACGGCTTAACCGCCTCCGGCGCCGGCGTCTGATCCGTGGCAAAGGCCCCCGTGGGCACGATGTTGGCCAGTGACGGACTGACCTTGCCGGCGATCTTGTTGATTGCCGTCGCCGCCTTGCCCGCCTGTTCCTTCAGCACGCCCAGGCGCTCGTCAATTTGCGACAGCGCCCGGGTGGCCGTGCCGTACATGGCCACCACTTGCCCGACCTTGGCCTGAGCCGCATTCACCCCGCGCATGACGCGCTGAAGCTTGGCCCCGACCGCTGGCCCGACAAAGGGCAAGCCCTCCAGCTCGGACGCCGCGCCGGTGATTTCCCCGATCGCGCCATTCACCGGCCCCAACATGCCGTCCAGGCTGCGCCGCCCGGTTTCCCCGGCCGAAGCCAGAAACTTCAGCCCCGACTGTAACCGCTGCAATGAAGTCTTTTCCTGATCAGACATACGCCCTCCTGATTAAACGTGCGGCGCGTCATGGAGCTGGGCGCTCCCCATTTGCTTGGCCATGTCGCGATAGTGCTGATCGAGCAACGGCTTGAGCTGGCCATAGAGTTGCGCCGCGTCCTTGACGTCGCCGTTGACCGTCAGTGAAAACGGCGCCTGAATCGCCACGTTGGACTCGACTTTGGGCGCCTCCGCTTTCGCCGCCATCGGCTTGACCAAGGCCCCCACTGCCGCGTCGGCGCTGGCCGGTGGCAGCATCATGGCTTTGGCCGCCTCCCCGGGTTGCGGCGCCGGATCTTCCAGGCCCGAACGAATGACTTTCGGTCGACGCAACTCCGAACCCGGAAAGCGCACCTTGTTGGCAAAGTGCGGCATCAGCATGGCGTCTTTCGAGTTGAGGTCGCGCGGGTCATACGACACCGGCGGCGGCGCGGCGGCGGTCGTCGCGGCGACACCCGCCCCCGGGCCGGCGCCGGGCTTGGCCAGCATCAGCGGCCCGGTGGTCGACGGGGCGAACGACTGGGCAATGCCGCCCAGCACCGGCGGGATGTCCTTGCCGGCATTGGCCATCATCAGCGGCCCGGCGGCCGGCAGGCGCTTCAGCTCGTCGGGCGTACCAAACGCCGCCTTACCCAGCGCACCGCCCAGGGCGTCACCGCCCTGACTGCCGAGATAGCCGCCAATCAAACCACCGACGAAAGTGCCAATCACCGGCAGCACCATCGTACCGAGCGCCGCCCCAGCGGCCGCCCCGGTCAGCGTACCCGCCAAACCACCAGCGGCCGCGCCGTAACCTTCGGCCTTTTCGTCCTGCGTCACCGCGTTGTCGTAGGTGTCCTTGGCTTTCAAACCGGCCTCAACGACCGCAAAGATGGCCGGACCCTTGACCCCCGAGGCCACGGTTCGACCGACGCCACTCACCGCCCGACCGACCGAACCGGCAGCGCCGGCCGTGCTGGCCGCCTTGGCCGTGTTTGCGGCGGTCGAGGCGACACTGGCCAACTTGCCGCCCTTACCACCCCGGCCGCCTTTCCTGCCCTTCTTGTCGCGCTTGCCGTCGTCGTCCAGATCGCCGGCATCCAGACCGCCACCCCCGCCACCACCGCCCACCACAATGACTTTCTGCGGGATGTTCGGGTTACCCATCAGCGAACCGCGACCGATATTGAGCAAGCCCTTGGCGATCTTGAAGGTACTCATGGCGCTCTGAAAGGCGATCACCGCCGCCACCGCCGCGCCGATGCCGGTCACCAGCTTGGGCGATTCGTCCGACAGCTTGCTCAGCCCTTGGGTGACGTAGGTCAGCCCGTCCGCCACGGCATCCGTGACCGGGCGAAACGCGTCGCCGATCGCGCGCATGGCGTCATCAGCGCCCTGGGCCATTTCCGACCACTTCTGCGCCGAAGATTGCCGGCGCTCCTCCAGGTTCTTGTCCAAGATCCCGGTGGCGTTGGCCGAGTCCTTTTTCAGACTGGCGTACAGCTCCTTGTTTTGCATGAACGCCGTCAGGGCGCCCTTGACCTGCATGTCAGCGAACAGATCGCCGGTGCGCAAGGCTTGTTCCAGGGACGCGATCATGGCCTTAGCCTTTTCCGGATCGGCCTCCTTGCTGATCTTGGCCGTGGCTTCGGCCATGGCGGCGGCCTTCTTCGGATCGGTCGCCGCGATGTACTTTTGCGCCAGTTCAAAGCTGGATTCCAGAGTGGATTTACCATTCTGCAGCCCGGTGTTCATCGACGCCTGATAATCGATCCCGGCCTTTTTGTAAGCGTCGACCGTGTCACCCGAACCGATCTTTTCCATCCAGTTCTTGAGGTTGTTGGCCGCCTCATCGGATCCGCCGGCAGTCTTCATCTGCACCTGAAGCATGGCGCCCAGTTGCGACACCGAGTCCATGCCGGTGATGCCCAACTTGCCCATCCCCGCCAGCAACTCGGGAAACCAACGCGCCATGTCGGCCGCCTCGAAACTGCCCGCCTGCCCTTGGTAGGCGATCGCCTCCAGGGCCTTTTGCATCATGGCCGGGTCGGTGATCTTGGCGTTTTGCCCCAGGGCGTTGATCATGCGCGCCGTTTCGCCACCGTCGGAGCCCTGCCCCACGGCGAACTTGGCGGCGGTCGGGGCGTATTGCAGCGCCTTGTCCAGCTCCATGCCGGCGCCCACCAGGGCGTTGACCACCTCGGCCACCTGATTGCGCGCCATGCCCGTGTCCCGCGACGTGTCGACGATCTTTCTCGACAGCTGCGCTTCTTCGGGTTTGTTGGCAATGTTGGACTTGATCGCGATGTCCCGAATGATCGCGCCATAGTCCGCGCTGACCTTGGTCGGGATCGCCATCGCCGCCGTGGCGGCCACTGCTTGGCCGACACTGCTTTTGAGTTTCTGCTTGCCTTCGTCTAGTTGCTGGTGACCTTTGGCCTTCAGCTCGGCCTTGTTCGCCGCCTGCCCCATGGCCGCATAGGCCTTGGTCAGATTGCGCACTTCTACGCCTTCTTTCTTCAGGCTGTTCAGGTTGCTTTCGAGTTGCTTTTGCAACGCCGAGGCGCCCTTCTCGCCGGCCATGTGCGCCCGGCGCCATTCGTCGCGCAGGCGCATGGTGTCGCCAATGGTCTTTTCCAGCACCCGGGCTTTTTTGCCTTCCGTCTCCAGGCGCTTGATGCGACTGGTGACGTCCTTGAACGCCGAGCCCACCGTGGAGCTGACTGCCCCGCCAATGACCAGACCGAGCGCGAGTTTGTTCGCCATGTGCGTGCCCTATACGTCGGGGAGTTCAAAGGCGGCTCAATCCGTGAGCCACCACAGCATCTGATCGAAGGGCAGGCCCTCAATCTCGGCCGCCGAGAACCCTGTCTCTTTGGCCAAGCGTTGAGCCGTGCCCTGGAGCGTGACGGCGTTAAACGTCGTCTTCGTCGACCAGGCGAAAATAGCCCGCCGAAAGGCGCATGTAGTCCTTGTATTTCAAGGTCAACAGCTCCGCCTCAGACAGTCCGGTCAAGCTGCTGAACAACGACAGCTCCTGTTTTTCATAGTCGCCATTACCGGCGACCTTGGACGCGCGCCAGTCCTTGACGCTGGGCGCGCGCATGGTCAGCGCGTCCGTGAGGACGTCACTGATCAGGGTTGGGTATTTGAGCGTTACGGTCACGCCCTCGGCGCTCACCTTCAGCCACGTCGGCAAGGTCGGCTCGGTGGTGTCTTGGCTTACTTGAGTCATGTTCTTTTAGTCCTTAGAGGCCGAGGGCCGAGCGTTCTGCGGCCAGTTGATCGACACCGTCGACCACCTGAATCATGTTGATCGGGTCGATTTCGTACATCACGCGACCGTCGATTTCGAGCTTGTAATAAACGGCCTTGATCGCGTGCTTGATCTCCGCCTTATCGCCCGGCTTCCAGTCGCCCATATCGACCTCTTTGATGCCGCCGCGCAGGGTGACCACGACCGGCGTCACCACGCCTTTCAGGCCCCGGAAGGCGCCACGGAAAACGATGGTGCAGGCGGTCTGATCGGCCAGACCGAAGTACTTCAGCGACTCGCGGCGCACGCCGTTGGTGGTAAATGCCGCCTCGAGCTTTTCCAGGCCCATGGCCATTTCGATCGGGGCGGACATGCCGCCGCCCTGATAGTCGTCGGTCTTTTGCGTCAGCTTGGGCAGCGACAGGGTTGGCACGTCGCCGGCGAAACTCACACCGTCGACAAAGGCGTTCATGTTGGAGAGAACTTGAGGAATCATTGAGCGGCCCCCTTAGGCGGTTTCAAGAACTTCGGTCAACCATTCGTTGGTGACTTCAATGAGGAAATTCGGGTTTTCGGCCGGCGGCACATCGGTGAAACGGATGCGCCAGTAAATTTTGCCCTGCTCGATTTGGCTGGCCGTGTTTCGTTCCGTGTCCGCGTAGACCTCGAAATTGATAATCGCGCCGGCGTTCTTCTGGTCGCGCATAAACGCCTGAAGGCCTTCGGTCACGTCCTGCACGTAGGTCTTGGTGATCGATCGGTCGACCGCCCATTTGTGCCCGGCCTGGATCGCGTCCATCAGGATGTCGCAGGTCCGCACCCGGGTAACGAACGCCCATTTCGGATCGCTGGACAACGTGCGGTTGCCCCACAGGCGATAACCGCCGTCACGGAGAATCGTCGAGATGTTCGCGTTATTCAGCAGGTTGGCCCGGCACGTTTCGTCGCCGTCCAGATACTCGATCGGGCGCGTGGTGCCGGTGATGCCAACAAACTCTTTGTTCGACGGCGACGCCCAGTAGCCGTAATTGGCATCGGTCCAGGCAAACAGCCCCGCGACCCACGCCGAGCCCGGCGCGTCGACCGTTTCACTGGCGACGGTATCCCAGTACTTCACGCCGGGGTCGACCAGATAAATGCGCTTGCTGCCGAACTCCAGGGCGTAAGCCATGGCCGCCTCATCGGTGGTATTCGGACCGTCGATGATGGCGATCGCACGCAACTTGCCGGCCAGGGCGTCCATGGCCGTGGCCACCGCTTGGGTCGACGAATGCCCCGGGGCGATCAACAGCTTGGGCTGGGCGTTGTGCTTGCTCTTGCCGTCCAGCAGCGCTTGCAGGCCGGTACGCTGTCCGGAGGCAAGAACGCCACCGATGATGGCGGAGGTTTGCAGCGCCGCGTCAGCGAGCTTAGGCACGCCGATGGCGACGATTACCGCCTTGGCCCGCACGTAGATCGCTTGGGCGGCCTTGGTGATCGCCGAGTCAGGACCGAACGCGGCAATGGCTTCGCGCTCGGACGTGAGCAACACCAGCTCGCCAGCCAGCGCCGTACCGCCGCCAAGGACGCCCGGGGTGAAGGTGTCGCACAGGCCGATGATCGACGACGACGGCAGCGAAATGGTGCGCGCGCCGGTGTCGATCAACGAGGTGGTGACGCCGTGAAAGAAACTCATAAGGCTTACTCTCCAGAAACGAAAAAGCCCCGCATGAGCGAGGCTGTCAGGGATGGTCGTGTTACGCGTAACGGAAAAGAAAACGCCCCGTCAGTGCGGGGCGTTTACTGGGACTGTTCGGCGATCCAATCCGGTGCCGTGGGTCGGTGCTGACTATCAGGAAAATCGGGCGACTGAGGCCAATCGCGCAGCTCCTGCATGTACACCAGCAGCGCGTTGAATTGCTCGGTTGTGAGCGTGGTCGGCCCTGCGATTTCCAACTGATCGCGGTGACGCTCGCGCAGCCACAGCACACCCGCCAACTCGCCGTCGCGCCATTCGCGCTCCTGTGCCGCCGGATCCTGCACCGCCTCCGGCGCGTCGACCAGATAGGGGCGGCCTTCCTCATCGTGCGCCCGAACCTTGCCGAACGCCGGATTGCAAATGACCGACAGAAACAACGCTTCGGAGATTTCGACGACATCCTTTGGCATCGAAGGGTTGAGGCCTAACAGATAGGTACATCCTGTGGTTGGGCTGTAAAAACGTTTCATGTAAACCTCAACGCCCAATGGCGTAAATTTTACGCATCACCCACCCGGTAATATGGGCAAAGGTACTGGAGGTGACATTGGCCGCCGTGACGCCATCGATACGGACGCTGGCATAGCCGTTGCCGCTAGGGGACTGACCCGTCCCACCGAGTGCAAACCAGCACGCATTCGGGAACTCCATCGGCCAAGGCGCGGTCACGGTTTCGGCAAAGTTTTGCGCGATTTGCCCGGTATTCGTGGATATCCACTGAATGACCACGCCGCCCATCCATGTTGGAAAAACAATATTTCCAGAGGCCCCCCAACTGACCGAAAACCCGAAACGCAATTTCTTCGGGGATACGATCGTCGTGTCATCAGTACCGGCGTTAACCTGCGCCTGACTAGCGATTTTGGCCGTACCCTGATTATTTTCCGTGGCTTGCGCCGCCAACGCGACCAGCGCGGCAATGTCGATATTTCCCTGATTTATCGGCGCATTCCAGGCCTTCAGGCACCACATGACCGCGAGACTGCGCGGCCGCGTTTCTGAGCCGCCTCGATTACCAGTCGTAGCCATCTGCAAGGTTTCGCCAGAGTACGAAGGCGGCGCCGTCGACGATGTCCCGTGGTACGCCTGGATATTCGGGAATTCATTACTTTGAAACCCGGGCCGACCGTTCCCCGGCGGGTGATTGTGCGACTTGAATTCATCAGCCTGGTATGTACCGATGTCACGGCCAATATCTACCCCGCGCCCATGATCCCAACCACGCAAAAACTCGCCGCGCGATTCAGGAAGGCGAAAATTGCCCGCCCCTTCGTTGCCCAGGTTGAAGGCCGTACCCAGGAACGACGCCAGATCGGGATAAGCCGCAATGCTTTTCACACTGCCGTCAATTTCCAGAAACCCGGGAGGAAGCTTGTTCAACGGAAACGCCACCATCGTGCCGACCGGCAGCGCCGAAGCCTGGGCAATCATCGACTCGATTTGCGGCTTGGTATAGGTGTCCGTGATGCCCATTCCCGCCAACGTAGACGGGTTATCACCCGACACCACCACGCCACGATTATTGACCTTCACCCGGGTGAACTCACCGGCCGTTTTATTCGCCGGCAACACCTCCAGAATCGCCGCGTCGACGTAGGATCGTGAGGCCAGCACCACCGCCGGATCGATCTTGAGCGTGATGTTGCCGGAGTTGTTGACGATGAAATTCATCCGCACCACTTGCGTGCGGCCGGAGCCCTGCGACAACAACGGTTTATAGCTCGGCGCACAGTTGGCCACCGCCACCAGATCGCCGGCCTCGTCGTACAGGCCGATTTCGCGAATCCAGCGCCCGCCCTCATCGGCCGGAATAATCTGCTCGGCGATGATGATTGCCGGGTCTACCGCGTCGACCTTGAGCTGATTCAGCGGCCGGCGGCGCCATTCGTTGATCAGCCGGGTTTGCGTCGCCGTGGGGATCGGGTCGGTCAGGTTGGCATCACCCACGCCCATATCGGTGATCTTCCAGGGAATGCCGAGCGCGTCGGCGTTCGCCTGTTTGGCCAGCCCTACGTTGGTAAGGATGGCGAAAAACTGCGAATTCGCATCAGTCATGGTAAACGTCCAGGGTGTCTATGGAGTGTTCGCGGCCGATCACGGCAAAGCGGCCCGTGACCTCGATGTCACGCATCACCGGCGGATACACGTCGATTTCGTCGCCTTCGTAGAGGCAAGCGACAATGTTTAAATGGCCTTTGGTTTCGAGGCTGATCGCCAGCCCCGTGAGTTGCCGCGTGACGGGCTTGGCGTCGTCAATCAGGCGCTCTAGCTCCTGATACATTTCCTCGGTGATGCCGGTATCCAGCACGCCGACCTTCAGCGCAAAGGTTCCCGGCGGCCCCTCCGGCACCGTGTTGAACCACTCGATAATCTCGATCAGATAGCCCAGGGGCTCGACCACCCGGCGCAATGCACCGATGGTTCCCTTGTGGGCATGAATGTAATAAGACGCCTTGATGGCCGCGCGCTTGGTCGCTTCCGACCACCGATAGTCCCAGCGATCCACCGACCACGCCCATGCCAAATGCGGCAGCAGATGGACCGGGCAGGTGTCGGGGTTATACAGGGTGCGCAGCGGGACGATGGTCCGCTCATAAAACGCCCACTCCAGGGCGCGCTCCAGTTGCGTGCTATTGCTCGGCAGCAGACTTTTCATATTGCCCCCGCCAGCTTCACCTCGTAATCGACGCACCACGCCGCCTGAGCCTTGGTCGGAGCCAAGTCAACCCAGCCGACCAGCTCGACCCGAGCCACGCCAGCAACGTGCAATTGCGCGTCCACCGCCGACCGCGCGACCTCGACCCCTAAGCGTTTGCGCGGATTGATCCACGCCGCCAAGCGCTTTTTGGCTTCGGCCAAACTGGCGTCCCCCTCAGGCCCGGCGCCGGTCATGTGCAGAATGGCGTCAACGCGATACTCGATAATCTCCGCGCTTTGCACCGTCACCCGATCGCACACCGGCCGCACGTCGTCGTCATTCAGGGCGGCCCTGACCGTGTCCAACAGCGCGGGACTGGCCTCGCCGCGCCCTTCAGAACCCAACACCGTTACCGTAACGTAGCAAGGCGCCGGGCTTTCGGCCGTAGCATCCGCCACCAGCCCCGAGGCGTTGCGCGCGTGCAGGATGTAGCTGTTACGCGGCCCCGCCGTGGTCAGTCCCTCAAAAGCCAACTGGATGCGCTCGCGAAACGGGTCGTCCAGCTCCTTGACCTCGGGCACCGGTGGCACTGCCACCAGATCCGCCGCCTGAATCACCAGGCGTTTCAGGTTGTAGTTCGCGCCCAACTGATCAAGGTCAGGTCCGATCGCATGGGCCAGCAACAGCGCCTTGCCGGCATCGTTGACCCGGGCGCGGTTACCGACCTTCAGATAGGCCGCCACCTCCAGCAACTTCACCACCGGATCACTCTCCAGCGGCGCGCTCCAGTTGTCGCCCATGTAGCCGCGAAAGGTGGTCAGCGCTTCGTCGTAAGTGTCTTCGAAGTCCAACCCTTCCAACACGTCCGGCGCCGGCAACGCCGACAGATCCACGATGCTCATACGCTCACCTCAAACAGAAAACGGTCGCCGAGGTATTCGCCGGCAAGACTTAGCTGGACCTTGCCGGCCAGCACCGAAAGGATGCGGATGCGCTCCAGCTTGACGCGCGGCTCCCAGCGGCCGATCGCACGGACCGCCTCGGCTTGAACCGAACTTTTCCAGCCTTCGTTAACCGGCATGTCGACGTATGAGGGCACCTTGCTGCCGTACTCCGGCCGATGCCGGCGACTGCCCAGCCGCGTGCCCAAGATGTCAGCGATGCTCTGGCGCAGATGCTCGATGCCGGAGATGGGTTGGCCGGTGTGGCGATCCATTCCGATCATCTAAATCACCCCATCGGTTCGAATTCTTCGTGGGCTTTCAGGTAGCTGACAGCCTGCTCATCGGACACGGACACCTCGACACAACCCTTGGCGACCGCAAGCGTGCGGCCCGCCCCGGGAATGATCAGGGTGCGCGACGTGAACACGGTGTCGCGAAACTTCAACAGCAGATCCGCCGCCGGCGACTGATCGACGGCGGGCTTTTCGGTGGTCTTGGCCATGTTTTCTCCAGGCATGAAAAAGCCCGCACGCGGCGGGCTGGAATGGATGATTAATTAGTGCGTGTGATGGTTGCTGTTACCCGTGGCGTCGATGATCGAGGCGTCACTGGCGATGTTCTGCGTTACGTGTAACGGACCGTCGATGGCCACCGCGCCGACCAACTTTATGGCCGCTGATTTGACCGTCGCCGAACTCGGCGTCAATGCCACCTCGGTGCCGCCGACCTTGGCCGTCACGGCGTTATCCGTAACGACCACCTCGGTGCTGCCGACTTTGATCGTCACCGTCCCGGTCGGCAGGGTGATGGTGTAGGTCAGGGCCTCCCAGTCGTAGACCAGTGAGCCGCCATCGTCGAAACGCCAGACTTCCACATGATCGCGGTTATCCGGCGGCGCGCCGGAATTGCCGTACAGCCCCGGGATAAAGGTGCCCATGCCAGCCTGACCACTGGGGTTAAACAACACCCCCTGCTCGCCAAGGCTCGGCGCTCGCCAGTGCCGCGCTTTACCAGCCGCAAGACTGTGCCAACGCACCCAGGCGCTCGTCCACTCGCCATTCGACACCCGCACCATGGCCGCCGGCAGATCCACCCCGACCACCGCGCACGGCATTAGCATGGCCGCAATCATGCGGTCATGCTCACCTTCCGCGTAACTCACAGGTCCTCCGGACTAACCGGGCCATCACCCGGCTCAACGTTGAACACCAATGACCCCGGCGGTTCGTCTGGCCACAGCCATTCCAGCTCACCGACCTCAAAGGCCTGCGTCCACTGGATCGACCACATGACGAACTGTTCAAGCTCCTGCGTCGGGGCTTCTGGCTGCGCGTGAACGTTCTCCGGCACACCGGTGACAAACTCCACGTCCCAGGTCTGGTTATGCAGGACCACCGCCACCTGAGCGGCCAGAATGGCCGCCTGTAGCGACGCCTTGTCGCGCGTCGCCTCGATCAGAATGCAGGACTGAAAACGACCGATCAGCGCCGTTTTACCCTCCCCGCGATCGATGCCCGGCGACAGGTCGGTAAGGCCGTACAGCAGCGCCGGAATTTTTACCTCAACGCCCAGCTCAGGGAATTCCTCGACGTGCAGCAAGGCCGGCATCCGCTCGCGCAGCGTGCGGGTGATGGCCTCATGTAATGTCGTCAGTTCGCTCATTGTTCACACTCAGCACCACGTCAACCATGCCAGCGCCGTCAGGCTTGAAGCGAACGACCTTATATTGGCCGCCGCCGTCCTCTGTCGACAACTGGACGGTTAGAACGTCGTCCTTCTTGACACCGATCATGTCGACCACCCGCACGGTAAAGGTCGGCTCCAACACCGCGTCGGCATTGATAGTCGCGCCTAGCTTCACCGACCCCCCTCGAGCGCCGCCGATTTCGGCACCGACAAAGGGGGACGCGAAGGCCCCAAACACCGGGCGCCCGTCCGCCAGCGTGACCTCATCACCCAAGCGACTGACCAACACGGCGTCCATGCGGCCAGCCACCGCGCGAAAGCGCCCGGCATCCATTACTGAACCAACAACGCGGACGCGAAACCACCGACCGCATCACTGGTCAACTTGCCAAACGGCACCGCGTCCGGCGTCGCCGGCGCCACCAGAACACCGGCCAGCAGGCTGACTTTCTGGCCTTGCTTCAGCGCCCCTTCGACCGCCAAACGCCACTCGCCATGCGTGACGCCCGTCAGGGGGGTGCCCTTGGGGCCGCCGGACAGTGGCACCACTACCAGATCATTGAGAGCCAGCGGCTGACCCGACACAGCGCCACCAGTCGGCGCTACAAAGCTGATCGTCTTACCTTCACCTACGTGATTCGTGGCCATGGCCATTTTCTCCTGTGCAAAAACAACAAACCCCGCACAAGGCGGGGCTCTGAGGACATCGGCGGATTAAGCGCCAGTGGATTTATTCAGGCCGCGACGATCGAGCGGCGCCACGCCGGCATCGATCCGCACCTTGCTGACCACACCGTCAACGCTGAAGCCTTGGGTTTGCTCGATGTACGGTTGCTCCACGCCGTCCAGATAGGCCACTTCGATGGTGTCGGTGCCTTGCTTGGCGGCCAGATACCAGGCTGTCGACGACGCATCGTCCAGCCGCGGCTCGGCGATCACTTCGGCAAAGTTGCGAATCGGGTTGTCGATGCCGGCATTGCTGGTAGCACCCGGCACCGAGGCCGAACGAATCAATTGATTGGCCTTGTCTTCCAGGCAGACCGGCACCAACACAAACGCCGGGCGAATGTTCATGGTGCGCGCCTTGACGCCTTCAGCGGCCGCCGACTTTTGCAGCGCCATCGCGGTCTTGGCCGCGCTGAGCGCTTCGATCGACATCGCCGAGCCGGCACCGGTGAACAGGTTTTTCAGGGTCGCGTCAAACAGCGCCTTGGTGTCGCTCAGCTTCGGTGCGGTGGTCAGCACGTCGTAGACCAGATCGCCGATGGTGGCACGCGCGGCCAGCCCCATGTTGTAAGGCACGGTACTGAGCTGATCGAGGTCGTCGTTGATGATCGCCTGACGGGTGATGCCGAACAGCTCACCATAGCTGGCCAAGCGGATCGTCTCGCCACGGTCGCCGGTGGTGATGTACTTGTATTCAGCACCCGGGCGCACTTCGCGCAGACTGCCGAAGGCCCCCAAGCCCACCCGCTTGACCGTTTTAAAGTCGCTGAGGCGGCCTTTCTTGGTCCATTTGTCGAAGGTTTCCGGCGCTTCGTCCCAGCCCTGCAACACCGACTTGCCGGCGACATCCAGCAGGATGTTGCCGAAGTCGCTGGAGTCGTGAGTAAACGACAGGCCGACCATCTGCATGGGCGCCAGAGTCGCCACCAAAATGCCGCGATCTTGCAACGAGGCGCGGGCCAGCTCGCGCAGGCTCATATGGTTATAGGCGTTGTCCTGTTGCACCTCGGCCTGACCGACACGACTGGCCAGCGAAGCGCGCACCGAATCACCCACCAGATTACCGTTGGAGATATGGCCGTGGATGATTTGCGAACCGGTCGGGGTGGTGCTTGTGCCCAGAGCTGCCAGCAACTGCGCGTTCGCCGCCTCGATCGTGCAGTTCACGTCGTTGAGGCAGGTGTCTTTCAAGGTCGCGTGAGCCGCCGCGAAGGGCGCGCTAAAAGCGGCATTGATGGCGGCGCGGCGGGTAGCGTCGTCGGCCAAGGCCTGGGCGCGAATCTGATCAGGCGACAGATTCACCGGCGCGGGTGTATTGACCGGCGGGACGATTACGGTCGGCAGAGTTACCGAGGCGCGCGGCGTCAACAGATTTTTAAAAGCTTCTGGCATGTTAGTGAACTCCTGCATGCGTTGCGATTTGATGTGCCCGAAGGCCTTTAATGGCTCAAGGATTTTGTCTGCGAAGCCGGCCTCTACCGCCTCGCTGCCGAACATCCACGTTTCAGCGTCAAGCAAGGCGTGGATTTCCTCGGCGGTCTTGCCGGTCTTGGCGACATACGCCTGGACCAGCGAGCCCTCGACCTGATCGAGTAACTCGGCGTAACGCCGCATGTCCTCGGCATCACCGCCCTGAATCCCCCAGGGCTTGTGGATCATGATCGCGGCGTTTTCCGGGATATTGACCGTGTTGGCCGCCATCAGGATTACGCTGCCCATGGACGCCGCCAGCGCCCCCACCGTCCCGTCAATGTTGGCCGGGTGATGTTTGAGCATGTTGTAAATGGCGATCCCCTCGAACACTTCACCGCCCGGGGAATTCACGTACATGTTGATTTGTGACACGTCACCGAGGGCCTTGAGGTCTTTGGCGAATTGCTTGGCCGTGATGCCCCAGGCGCCGATTTCCCCCTCAATGCGCAGCTCGCCGATCTTCGCCGACAGCGCGCGCATCGTGTACCAGCTTTCGCCGGCCTCAGTCGCCGCTGTGATCGAGGCCCTTGGCCGCATCAGCGGCATCTTTTGCTGTTTGTTCATTGGTCTGATTTTTCCCATAGAACTGGTGATAGGCGTCGGAGCTGAACACCAGCCCTTTTGCCCGGTTGGTTTTAATCTCCGCTTCACGCGAGCGCTTGAGTTCTTGCGGGTTGCGCTGACGCGCCCGGGCCACTTCGGCCTCATCCGCAAAGCCCGCCTTGGTCAAGATTTCCCAGGCATTCGCCTCATGCACCGGGTTGATCCACGGCATCACCGGACCTTGATAAATCGCGCCGTAGACGGTGCGCGGGTCGACGTCAGGCGGCACCTTGATCACGCCGCTGATAATCGCCATGCGCAGCCAGTCGCGATAAACGCGCCGGCACCAGTAGTCGATAAAGTCGTGTTGCAACTGGTCGTAACCCAACTGGGCCTCGACCAACTCCTGACGCTGTGACGAATAACTGCCGTCATAGCTGCGCGACAGGCTGGAGTAGCCGACCCGCGTGCCCGAGGCGACCGCCTTCAGTTGGCCGTTACGGAAACCCTCAAGGAAGGGGTTAGGCCGATCGCTTTTGATCATGCCGACCTCTTCACCCGGTAACAGGGTGTCGATCACCATCCCCGGCGCCATCTGGAACGTGCGCTGTGTCGCGTCCTTCGGCGCCACGTAGTCGTCAGGCGCGCCCTTCTTTATGTACATGGCCAGCGCCGCACTGATCCGCGCCGCGACCCGCTCGCTTTCTTCGTAATCCTTGATGTCCGCCAGCCGGGTGATCACCGCGTGCAGCAGCGGCTGGCCACGGTTCTGACCAATGCGCTTGCGATAAGCGACGTGAATCATCTGTTCGACCGGCACCCGTTTGGTGTCCAGCGACAGGCTGTAGCCCATCGAATCGCCGGGGTGTCGCTTCAGCAGGTGAAAGGCCCGCACGCGACGCCACGCGTTGCGCTCGACCCCCTGGACGATGCCCTGGGCTTCGTCGTTCTTCTCCCAGGGCAGATAATCCGGCTCCAGCAGCTCCAGCGAATACGGCACCGGGTGCAGGTGCTGATAACCGGCAACATTGCCCATCACCTCCTGAGCCAGCGCCTCGCCATCGCGCAACCAGGTGCGACACACCAGACGTTCCATTTGCGGCCGGGACAGCTCCCCGGAGGTTTCCGGGGCCAGCGACCACTCGGCCCAATGCCCCTTAATCTCGGCGGCAAAATCCAGATGCACCGCGCCGGTGTAATCCAGCGGGATCGGCTCGACGGAAATACCCGGGCCACCCACCACCCGTTCTTCCAGCCGGTCAAACAGCCCGGTGACAATGTCGTGGTTCTGATCCAGGGCCCGGCACTGATCGCGCATGGACTTGGCGGCATGCTGCAGCGACTTGTTAGCGCTGCGCGTTTCACGCTTGGCCTTGTGCGTGCGACTGGGCTCAGCCGCCTCAAACGCCTGAATCACATGCCGGGCTTTCAGGCGCTCCATCACCATGTGCGGGAAAAACGGCGCCAGCGCCTTATCGAGAACGTTCACGGAAACACCGCCAAGGCATGACCCGGGCGCCCCGCCGCTGCCGCTTCCTGAGACGCCACACGGCGCTCCCAAAACAGCCGGCCCTTCTGGATATCGGCAAGGTCTGACATGACCATTTTTCGGCCGTTGAACATCGTTTCTTTGCCATCGAGAACGGCGATTTCGGCCGCCATGTAACGCTCGACCATGTCCTGAGCGGTGATTGCTACAGCCATGCGCCTTGTCCTGTATTGACCCAAGCGCCGCCCTCGTCAGACGACGATGGGGGCGGCGGGGGTGGGGGTGGTAGTTCGGGCGTTACGGGTAACGCGTCCGGCTCATCCGGTGATTCCTCAAGCGCTGGCCGAGACTCGACGACCGGCACATGCCAGACGCCGTTTGGCAATTGCTTCGCGAGCAAATCCAAATCCAGGCCGAAACGCGCCTGACTGATCCGCAACGCGGCCAAGGCATACACCAAGCAATCGAGTGCTTCGTTTCGACGGCCGCCAGCGTCCCAGCGCTGGACCCGCCGATGTTTGACGATCACCCACTTGCGCCGCTCAGCGGTTAGCTGTCGCAGCTCATCCTCGCCACACAATTCGTCATTGGCGGGCAAGTGAATGCAGCCAGGAACACGCACACCAGATACGTCGGGCTGAATAGTCAGACGGTTGTAGATCAGTTCTTTGGCGTTGTCCGTGCCGACCTCAACGAGGTAGATCCGGCCGCCCTTGACCTTGGTTTTCTTGCGTGGCCAAGTGGCAATGGGCTTGCCGTAGGTCGATGCACCAAACACGGGAACGATCCAGTTCACCCCATGCTTGATGCTTTCTTCCCGCACTTCGTCCGAGTAGTGCCCGCCTTGGTCCCAGCAGGCACGCTCCAGCGTCATGACCGTGCCATCGGCGCGGATGAAACGCTTTTTCAGCTCAAGGCCGACTTTCTTGCGCAGCTCGACGCTAGCGGGATCGCCCTGCAAGACAAACTTGTGGATTAACCAAGCTTCCTCTCCGGCGCCGAAGCCCCAAAAACGGCCCTCGTATCGGTCGTCTTGCGTGTCGACCCCGCCGAAAATAGCCACCACCCAGGGCGGCACCTCGGGGTAGACCTCACGCCGAAGCTGTAGCTGTTGCCACTCCAGTTGCTCGCCCTGGTCTTCTTCCCAGGCCTCGCCCAACGTGGTGTTGATAAACGTCTTGAGCTTGCCCCGATCTTTCTTGACCTTGACCCACTCACTGACGACTTCCGCCCAGGTCACAAACTCGGAATACACCGTCCAGATATGGAACGTCACCGAGCGCGGGGCCTGCATGGGCTTGTCGGCACTGGTGAACCACTCCATGCCGTCGCGCGTCCAGATCCCGGACCGTTCGCAGATGTAGCGGCCGCTCACCGAGGCGGCAATCATTTCGTGATATTCGAACGTGCAGCCGTTGCCGGACTCGCACGCATACCACGCCTTTTCGACCTGTTTTAGATCGTTCAACAGCCACTTGATACCAAACGGCGTATCGGGATCGCCCCACTTCAAATGCTGCTCAGCATCGCAATGAGGGCACTTGATGTTGAACCGCAACAGGTGCGGCGAGTCATCCGCCGCCCGCGTAATCTGGCAGCCTTCGCCGCTCGTTTCTTCCCCTTCAACCGCCGGAATGATGGTGGTCGGTGTCGAGCCACGAATGGACTTTTTGAACGTCGCCCCTTCCAGGCGCTTGTCGCCCAAGATGGTCGGGGCACCCTCGCCCTCGATGTCCGCGTCAAACTTCGACAGCTCGTCGTAAATCACTTCGTCCGGGCTTTTCTCGCGGTAGTTCTTCGCCGCTGTACCGCCCAAACACCACAGCATCTTGGCGTTATCGAAACGCTTTTCATCGAGCGTGTTATCTCGATGTTTCATGCCCAGCCAAGGCGCCAGCGCCTTCACCACCGGCACGTCGCGGATCATCGTTTCGATGTGCCGCTTCATCATGCCGTCCGCATCCCCGTCAGTCGGGCACCACGTCAGCACGTTGCGTTTCTTGTGCTGGATCTTGTAGCCCATGTTGGCTACCAGCATTTTCGTATAGCCGACCCGCGCCGATTTCAGCACGTTGACTTCACGGATCAGGTCGTTGCCCATCGCGTTCAGGATCGCGACTTGAAACGGGGCGGTGGTCCATTTGCCTTCTTGGTAAGAGGATTCGGACGACAGGTAAAAGTGTTTGTCTGCCCACTCCGTCGCGGTCAGCGGCGGTTCTTTGTACAGTCCCTCAAGCCCTTTACGGACACTTTCAATCAGCGCCCTCATCCAGGGAATCGACGAACTCATCAAGTAACTCCGGCAGTTTGTCCGCCAACTTGACGGCGTCGTTTCGCGCTATGGCGACCTCGCGCTGTACAGCCTCAAGGTGGCGCACTTCGATATCGGGGCATTTGCGTTTGACCTTGGCATGCACGGTGTCCAGCGTTGAGCCGAGCATGGCGCTCAACTTGCCCAGGGCGAACACGGCAAAATCGACCGGTACCAGCTTTTTGGCCTTGACCTGATTTCGCATCGCCTGCCCGTCTGCCTGCTCAGTCGTCAGGCGCAATTTCTGCTGTGCCTGCTTGTACTCAATGAGCGGATCCAGGGGATTGCCGTCATCGTCTACAGGTTGATCTTTCGCGCCTTGATGCTGGAGACGATTGGCCAACACTGATTTGGCGTCATAGAACGCCTCGCGGCCGATCCTTTGAACCGGCTCAACCTTCCATTTATCAAAGGCCTGCACGGAAATTCCGAGGCTCGCCGCCATGCGCGACTTGTTCAGCCACCCCGGCTGCTGAGCGATGGACTTCGTAGTCATGATCGAAACAACAACCTCGATTCAAAAATGGGTCATATGTAGCGAAGCAGCGGGGCCCGTATTACCCCCTATGGGGGTGGGGCCCAGAGGGACCCGCCCGATTTCCTGCCGGGCGCCCCTGTCAAGGCAAAACCGCACGAAAGGTCGTGTTTTTTCGCTGTTTTCGACATTTCTCGACCTCCTGACGGTCAGGGCTTCGCGGTGGCCGTGGCATGCGCGAAGGCGCTGGCGAACTCGGCCGGGTAGTTGGCTTTCACGATGTTCTCGGCGATCTTGAAGAACGGGAAGATGGTGCGATAACCCGGCGCGCCGTCACTGAAGATGAACACCGGCCGCACCGCATCGCCATGGGCCATGGCCTTGCGTTCCCATATGCCTTGCGACCCATCGACCGCACCACTGAAGAAGCGCTGAGCGTTGCCCTTGCGCTTACTTCGCTTGCTGTTAGAGGCGTTGGCCTGATAGCCGCCGCGCTGCTCAGCGGCCCCCAAGCCCGACAGAATCTTGAGCATGGTGCCGCGTGACACGTTGCCGTATTGGTTCAGCAGCGATTCATTGGGTAGCGCGTACTGACTCGACTTCATCAGCCCGCGTGCAATCAACGCTTTCTCAAAGCGCTTATGCGGCCTAAGCCCACCAATGACGGTCTGCTGTAGGTAGGTGTCCGCCGGCACGCCCGACGTCCACGAATCCTTAAAGTAAACCTCGGCCGCCTTGCTCTTGGTCGCCATCTTGACGAACAGGCTATTGAGCGTGGTCGGGGTCGGTCGATCGAGGCGCTGCCGCATCACCGTGATGGTGCCGAGCTTGACCCGCTGGGCCAGCCGGGTCGCCGTCAGGGCCAACACGTAAGGCAGGTGCCGCTGTTCCAGTTCCTGCATGCCCGCCGTGATCGGCGCTGCATCCAACGACAGATCCAACTTGAACATGCGGACTCCTTGAAGGCCTGCCGCCTAAAACAGCGGCCTCACAAACAGGTCACAAGCCATCAACCCAGCATTGACGACCAGGGCACCAAACATCAGCCAATCAAGGCCACTCCAGCGCGGTCGAAAAGAGGCCGCAACAGCCAGCACCGGCTCACACAAGGCCGCCGGCGCAATGTCAGGGTTCGACTTCTTGGCCGACAGCGGATCAAAGAAGCTGCCAACCTCACGCCCGGCGACGGTAAACGTCACCTCACGACCTTCAGTCAGCATGCGATCGGCGATCACGCTATGGCGGGCACCACCACGATCCACGACGTGAAAAAGAACCGGTTGGGCCTGTTTACATTCAGTCACTTGAACACCTCGTTATGCGTAACGGCCGGCGCCTGACAGGCCGCCGATTCTCGACAATCCACATGCCCCGCCAAGAGATAAGCCAGCAGGACGATCAACACGCTCACCAGCGGGCGGCGCCTCAACTCAGGTCCGCCTTTTTCTCGGCCAAGCGCTTACCGAACTGCCGGACGTACTCAATGCCGAGCGCACCGACAAAGCCCGACGTGGCCAGCGCCCAGCCGTAGCTAAAGTTGAATTCTCTGACCGTCAGGCCGACTGACAGCACGATCAGGGAGCCAATCGAGGCTTCCAGCAACTTGCGGCCGGTACTGGTTTCCTTGGCGTCGTACTGAATCCGCAGCCAAGCCAAAACGAACGCTAAGCCCATGGCCAAGCCGTTCTCCTTCAGGGCTACCAGCAGCAGGACCAGAAAGGCGGGATCTTTTTCAGGCATTTTTCGCATCTCGGTTCCTCCCGGTGCTGGGAGCGGGCATAAAAAAACCCCCGACCTGTGAGGGCCGGGGGCTAAAGGGAGTTCTCTGATGGGGTCGTGGCGACCGCAAAAACACCACGATGGAGCAAAGAGTAGGGTAAAAGCTCACGACTGTAAACACGTAACCTGTAAAAAACATTAATCCTGTTAAACCGAAATACTGTCAACCCTTCGTTTTTTGCCCTGCCCTCACAGCTCCAGGGCAATCTCCGATCGCGCCAAAAGGCAGCGCTGCTCACGACCCCAAACCCCGCCGCAGCCCCGTGGCAGTAGCTTTTGACAGTTTTTGCACGTTCGTCCCGCTAACTTGCCGAGCTGGTCTTGCAACAGCCGGTTGTCGTTTCGGATCAGCGTCGACAGGTACTCGGTTGCGGTATAGCGAACCCCCTTAGACCCCCGGAAACGTTGGCCCTCGGCCAACATCGACCGTTCTGCAGGACCAAGTTTCAGCTCGAAAACCTCAACCCCCTCCGCTTTTTCGCGTTCGCGTTGGTCCCTTTTGCGTTTTGCCTCCGGACTGAGGTCGTCAGCGTGACCGGTCACAAGGCCCATTTCCTTTGCCAACTCAACCACGGCGTCAATCCGGGCCGACACTTGTTCGGCCGCTTCGTAGGCCTTCAGGTCGCTCAGGCTCATATTTAAAATCCTCTTATATGATTAATTTTGGTTTTAGGCGCTAAGCCAGCCAGCCCGCCGGGTCCACAGCCGCGGGCTTAACCGCGCGTCTTGCTCCTGTCTTGTCCTGCAACGCGTCAAAACCCTGCGCATCGAGCCAGGCATGCCAGCGGTCCAGGGCGTTGCGCTTGACCTGCTCGCCCATGGCTTGGAAGTAGGTGCGCTCCAGATCGGTCGTGGAATGGTTGAGCAACAGCTTGCCCACCAGCGGATCGACGCCAAGGTTTGCCCATATAGAAGGCGCGAGCTTGCGCAGGTCGTGACTGGTCCACTCACCGGCACCGTAACGGGTGAACACGGCGAAGGCCTGACTACGGGACATCGAACGGCCAGCGTGCGCGGTGGACGGAAACAGATAGGCCCCGTCATACCCCCTCGCCTTTTGGTTTTCTTTGTAACGCTCCAGAAAGGCCACGGCTTGCGGGGTCAGCGGTAACAGGTGGTCGCGCTTGGATTTGGTGTCAGCGCCGGGAATGAACCACTCCCCCGCTTCTAGATGGATGTTTTTCCACTTGGCCAAGCGGGTTTCGGTGATGCGGGTGGCATGGGTCAGCATCAGCATCATCAGGGCCACACCGGCCGGATCACTCGCAAAGGCCTCAGCCCATGCGGCCAGCAGATCCACCACGGCGACATGCCGCAAACGCGCGCCCTTGGGCCGGATCTTGGCCTTGGTGAAGTTGCCGAAGGTCACACCGGCCATGGGGTTGACGGTGATTTTCTTGAGGGTCAGTGCGCGGCTAAACACCACCTTCAGCACGTCCAATGCCGATTTGACGTAGCCCAAGCTGTACTCTTCCTGCATGTGCCAAATCAGGTGTCGGTCGAGGGTGTCCGGGCTGAGTTTGCTCAGGTGCAATTCGCCCAGGGCGGGCAGCAACTGGCGGTTGATCAGCGACATCGAGGACGCGCGGCGATCCTTGGACAAACCGCGATCAGCCTTCAGGCGCTCGACGTACCAGCCCAGCACCTGGCCAACCTTCTGCCAGCCATCCACAGTGGCCGCCGCCTTCGGATCAGCCAGCAAGCGAGCCAGCACCACCGGCACACTGTCGATCATCAGCCGGGCCGGGACATCGGGCCAGTTCGCGGCCTTTCTCCAGATGTCGCCCTTGTCATGCCGGACAATGTGCCAACTGCCTTTAGTGCGGTCGTTACGGTAACGAAAGCGCAACGGGTGACGGGGGTCGTTCAGCTCATCAATGGTCGGATCGTCGGCGTAGCGCTTAATGACCGAATCGGACAGGGAGACGTTGAGTGTTGCCATGGTGCAAGCCTCGGTGATGCCCACGGCTAGGCCGGCGGGCGGCGTTGTCTTTCTTCAGGCAAAGCGACGCCCTGACGCGCAAGGCGCCGGGTTCGCTAATGGGCTAATTCGCTATAGAGCTAAACGGGCGAGCCGTGGGTGTGATGGGCCACTTGGGCGCATTCAGGGATGTCGCGGCGCTCGATCTTGATCGGCGCACCGCACGGGCAGCGCATGTCGTCGCCCATGATCGAGACACAAAAGCCGGCGCCATAGCAGTCAATGCATGAGGCCCCGGTCTGCCACCACGTCGCGGCGTTTCGGGTCAGGGGTTTGGCGAACATCAGGCAATGCGCGCCAGGGGCTCCCCAGCCACCGGCGAACTGGAAGCCGGCCAGATCCCCGCCCTCGCGCATTCTGGCCCGTTGCAGCGGGTCAAGCGTGGCCGGCAGCGGTCCCAGCGCCGTCTCGACGTGAATGGCAAAACCGAGGGCAGCCCCTACGGCATAAGGGTTTTCGCCTTTGAAGCCAGCAAACAACGGGTGAAAAGTCATTGAGCCCCCAACTGATTCTCGATGGTCGCGCGGGCCTCAGAGAGCCGGCGCTTATAGGTGGCAAAACTGATCCCCAACGCGTCGGCCTTTTCAAACTGGCCAATGCTTCGGGGGTCGTAATTCTCGATGCCTCGGCGCTGCGCGACCCGCCACCACCCGGCGTCATACTCCAGGCGCAACACGTCGGCACATAACGGGGCGGTCACGGCCATGGCGACCACCAGGGACTCAATGGCCGCTTCCAGGCTGTCGGACGGCTCACTGGAACCGCCCGAGCCACCAAAGAAAAGCTCGCCCTTGTTGTCGATCAGCTTGGCCAGCATGGTGCGCCCCGCACTGATCACCCCGCCGGAGTCGCACCACTGAGCCCACAACTCATAACCGGCGGCCATCTGCTTACGTCCTCGCCTTGCCATTACATCCCCTAGCCGCCGGCTTTAGGCGTCAGCTTGTGGCCTTTCTTGGTGTCGCGGCGACAGGCCGGGAACTTCAAACCACTGAGGCACACCAGCACCCCAAACACCGCTTCGGACCGCTCGCACAACGAACAGCCACCCTCGCGAATCTGCCGGGCTTCGATGATCTTGGCCGGGTCGCCGTAGGCATAGGCCGGGAGCGCCCGGCTCAGCTCAGCCACGGGCGCGCCGCTGGGCGTTGGAGCGTGCCGCCAGCCCCAAGGCCAGCAGGTACTCGGATAACGCCTCAAGCGGCGATCGGACGTGACCGAAGCCGTTTTCGCCCAAGGTCACCATGCGATCGGCGCGACGAATCGGCACCAGGGCCGAGGGCTTGGCGCCGTAGATGTGCCACACCTCCCCGCCGCTTTCGCGCACCACGTTCGCTTCATCTGGCGTCAGGCAATGCACGATCACCAGCCCGCCCGCCACTGGCGGCCGTGCCTCCAGCCCCTCGATCGCCTGCGACAGTCGAGCCGCGCGGGCCTTGCCATCGAGCGGCGGCAGCTTCTTTTCCGTGGCGCCACGGCGTAGCGGCGGATTCATGGCGAAGCCTGCCAAGCGGGCCTTGCCGGACCCCACAAGGCAATCGGTGACGCGTTCGCGATCGGCGATTTCACCGCCGGATAGAGCAATCAAAAACACAGCATTCCCCTTGCTGCACGCTCAAGTGAGCGCGCGAAGTTTGTCGGCACGTAGGGCTTTCAGGTGGTCATGCAAGACAGCCGGGTGCGGCGCCTCGCTGGCCTTAATGGCGCGCTCAATCGCGGCCTCGACTTCGTCGACAGTGATGTTATTCACGCACCAACGGCGGAACAGTTGCCGGGTGACGGAATCATTGAGCAGGAACGGGGGGCAGTTGAGGTCGGACTTGAACCACTCGACCCACTGCTTATCGGTGCTGAACAGCACGCGATCACCCACGGCCGGCGCCGGGGCCTCAGGCGGGGCAAAGCGTGCGACCAGCTCGCCGACCAGCGTCAGGCGCAGCCGGCCGTCTTCGTCGCCGCGATCCAGCACCCGCGCGTGATCGCAGTAGGTCAGGAATTCGCCGGCGTCTTCCTGATTGCAGTGCAGGGCCGCCAGAAAGTCGCCCCAGGCCACCACAGCCGACAGCGCCGGTGTCGTGGTCGACCTGTCGACGCGCTCCATGACCAGCTCGACCAACTTCAGCAGCCGGCCAAGGCCGAGCAGGCCAAAGCGCTGCTCAACCTTGCGGCCGATTACCATTTCTGACAGACCTACGGGAAACGTTGTCGCGCTCATTCTTTAAAACTCGGGACAGGGCCGTCCCACTTGAATTTGGCACGACCCTCAACCAGCGCGCGCCAAAACGGGTTATAGATCCCGTTAAAGTCCACCACGCCACCGGACACGATGATGATATTCAACGCGGCACGAAAGGACGGCGGATTCTCAAAACGGCGCCATGAATCAACCGTCCGGCGTTTCTCACCCAACCGATCCGCCGCAATTTGCGAAGCGGATAGAGGCGAAAGGCTATCAATCCAGGCGTTCAGTTCCACAGCAATTCCGTTTTTAACAGATATGCTGTTTATCGTGGACGACAGAAAACCCAAACACAAGTTCTTTTTAGTGTTTTTTACACTTTGAATGTATATTCAGTGCCTGGAAGATTCCTACTGAGACGCCAATGTTTGATATTAAAGACATCATATCCACTCGCCTGAAGGCCTGCCGCGCGCAGAAGGGATGGACCTTTGCCGAAACCGCCGCCGAACTGTCGAGGATCACCGGCGCGAAATTCATTCCTTCGCGTTACGGTAACTGGGAACTCGGAATCAACGTTCCGCCGCTGGAAATGATCTATGCCCTGAGCACGCTCTACGGCAAACCCGGGGCGTACCTGGCCGGTCTGACCGACGACGACGGCACTTCACCGGAAACCCGCAAATACGCCATCCCGGCGCAATCGACCGTGCCGACCCCTAACGGTCTGATCAACCTGGGCGACAAGTCACTGGCCTTTCGCCTGCGCTTTCTCGAAAGCATCAAGCTGGACAAGGAAAAGATTCTCTTGGTCGTGGCGCCGGACGACAGCATGGCCGGCATCATCGAACAGAACGACCTCGCCCTGATCGACCTCAGCGAAATCGCCGTTACGCGTGACGACATGTTCGCCATCATGGTCAAGGGTCGCCTCTGGCTGCGCTGGATTCGCCAGACCTTGAAAGGCGATTACGTCATTCAGGCCGAGCGCCGCGATCACTACCCCGACAGCAGCGTTACCGAAGACGAATTAGCCGACATGCACATTCTCGGCCGCGTTCGCATGATCACGCATTTACGCTAATAAAATGCCCCGCCCAGGGGCTTTGCTACGCCCTTAATTTACAGTTAAACTGTTATTTACAGCAATTCAGTTAAACCCTGCTTTCGCGCTTTTGTTCCGGTCTGTACTCTCCGCAAGACGCCGGCAACACCGATCAAACCCCTGTTGTAATTGCCTTTTGCCATCATGCGCGCCGCCATCTATAGTGGCGCACTTGGATCCATGAGAGGCCTGAGCAGGAATGAAAGGCCCAGCCAAAAGCGAAGAACGCCCCACTTTGGGGCATGAATGACCATGATTTTACACTTTAAGTGTAATTAACAGTTTGCAAGGTAGTAATCTGATATGAACCCAGGACTTTTAACCACTCTCGACCCTGCCACCACCGCCCTTGCCATCGGGGCCGGCATCGTCATTCTTACCGAAGAAACTCAGCGCCTGCTGCACACCCGAATTAACCGCAAGGCCGCCATGGCCGCCGGCATTGGCGCGCTGGCCATGCGCGCGATCGACACCGGCGATACCGACGGCGTCCTTGACCTGATCGCCGCCATGGCCGACGACCTCACCGAAGAACTTCAGAATCTGGCCAGCATCGCGGGCCAGCTCAAAGCCGCCAAAGCCGCCTAATCAACCCCGGGGAAAGGAAACACACGATGTACGCTGAAATGGAAATTCAAGGCGAAGACGTTATTGGGCGGCCGGGGCAGGCGCTGAATGACACCGAATTGCGCGTACTGGTCGGCCTGGCCGATGGTGAAAGCCCCAACACCATCGGCACCATGCTCGGCGTCGACAACAGCAGTTTCCGACTGCTGGAACGCAACATCAAAGCCAAACTCGGCGCCAAGACTCACCCCCACATGATTGCCCGCGCCTTTACCCTGGGCGTGTTGATCCCGCGTGCGCTGTGTCTGCTGCTGTCGGTCCTGTGCGCCACCGAACACGTCGACGACGGCAACCGCAACCAAACCCGCCGGGGCGGCCGTAGCGCTCCCGCTTCGCGTCTGGCCCGCGCCAGTGTCGGCCGCGCCGCCAGTGGCCCCGGTGATCACCATGAAAGCGCGCGCATGGCCGAGTGCTTTCAGGTGGCCAGCTCCCTGCGCATGGCGAGCTAACCCCTCGCCTTTCCCCGCTGCACCCTCAACCACCAGACACAAAAAAAGGCCTTGTAAGGATATTGATTTAATATCCTTACAAGGCCTTTTTACTTCTATTTGCGGGTTACTAAAGCATTAATAACCCGTTTCGCCGCTCCCCTGCCGATCCTAGTAAATCAGCTCTTTGGCCGACCCAAGCTCACACCATTCTCCAGCATGTTGTTGATCGCCATATTGATCACCGCCGCGCGCCCCATGCTCAGCTCACGCGCCCTTTCGTCGACGCGCGAAAGCTGCTCAGGATCGATGGTCAGGCTGATTTGCACCTTGTTGCCTTTCTTGACGCCCGGCCCCTTGGCCGCCGCATCAGGCGCCGCGCTAATAAAGGTGTCGATGTCCTTTTCCGCCGGTGCAGGCTTAGCCTTCTTTACAATGGTCATGGTCGTTTATTCCAATATTAAAAACAGATTAATTATATATCAAAATACAGCGGCAATAAGCGCCTTTAACTCGGCGATCGCCTTGGGGTCTTTGACTTTGACCTCAGAGACGGACAACCCCGCCCCGGCGGCGTTGGAGTAGGCCTTGCGCCGGCGCAGGATCTTCGGCAGGTACTCGATTTGCGGGAAGTCCGCCACCGCGTCGGCCGCGTCGCGGTTATCCGTGGACAACACACCCGGCTCCGCCTTGTTCAAGAAGGCATACACCCGCAGACCGTCACGCACACTGCGCACCTCGTCGACCAACGCGGCGATATCCTCCAGAGCCCACACCTCAAAGCTACGCGGCTCGAAAGGCACCAGCAGCACGTCAGCCAGCGACATGGCCGCCCGCAGCGCCGTGGAATCACGGCCGCCGGCATCAATAATGATGTCGTCGTAAAGATCCTTCTGCGTCAGTACCTGGGAGCGCAACACCGGCCCATCAAAATAGGTCGCGCAGGCAATCGCCGGCAACACCCCGGCTTCATCCCGGATCGCGATCGCCTTTTGCGCGGTCGCCTGTCGATCGCCGTCGACCACCAGCACCCGCCGCCCAACCCGGGCGCGCTCAATGGCGATCTCGATCGCCGTCGTGGTCTTGCCCACACCGCCCTTTGTGTTCCCCACCACCAAAATAGTCATACCATCCCTCGCATACTTTTTTAATATTAAAAACGTATGCGTATCGTAGCGATACCACAGCGTATGTCAATTAAAGAACAATGCTTGATGCGAAAACAAAACCGCCCCTTTGGCGCTCGATCGGGCAAAGAAAAGCCGCCCATTCAAGGCGGCTTTCTGTGTGCGCGTTACGTGTGTGACCGGTCACGACTCCACGGCAAACGCACGAATGCCCGCCCCCGAGGTAAACCGCTCGACCGTGTCCAGGCTCGCCCAGGTGCGCACCGCTTCGCGCTTGGAGCGCACGGCCAGCCAGTTCGCCGCCGGGCCGCCAAGGCGCACATAGACCGCCCAACGATCACCATGGCGGGCCACCTTGCACTCGCGCACCGATCCGCCGGCGATCAACTCCAGCAACTGCCCCTCATCGAAGCCCTTACGCTTCATAGCTGCGCGGACCGATCATCGGCGCGAAAGGTCAGCGTCGACGCCGCCAGATACCGCACCTCACCGCCTAAGGCCTCGCCACTGGGCAAGGTCACCCGCACGCGCTTCGCGCCCAGGGCGGCCGGCAGCGCGTGCGGGAACGACAACTCAAACAACCCGGGCATGGTTTCGCCTAGCGTCACACTCACCGCCGCCTCGACCTCGGCGCCGTCCGCCTGGACGAACTTCAGCACCGCCGGCCCCACATACGAAAAAGCCACCCTTACCCCCTCAAGTCCAAACCCACCCAACAACCCGGGGCAGCGTACCAGAAGGCGCGCGCGTTACCGTAACGCTGGATAGTCGCCGTCATGGCGTGGCCGCAATTCCACCGACTCGGGCGGCGCGCACCAGATCCGCCGCCGTATGTCCGCCTCAATCCCTTCGCCTTGGGGATAGGTCACGCACTCGCGTGCCGGCACGCCATACAAGCGGCGCAACTGCTCAGCCCCAACCCAATGCCGCTGGCCATCGGTGCGACTGATCACATACCCAGGACACAACACGTAACGCACCATCAAAACCCCTCCTGAGGGCCGGCCAGCGGGATCGCTTCAGCCTTGAACGTCTCGGCTTCGCTGTCGCTCAACGCGCCATACAGCACCATCAAATTCAGCCAGTAGGCAAAGCCCAGCAGCGCCACCGGTGACCGGTGTGCGATCGACTCCAGATGATCGAGCAAGGTCAGTTCCAGATTGCCCCGGGGCAAGGGCGTGGCCTCAGGCTTGAGCGCCGGAGCCACCCGATCGGCCAAGGCGGCACACGCCGGCGACCACGCGCGCAACGCCTCCCGCCGATGGTCGACCAGACGGCGCAGGGCGCTCATTGGAATTCGTCCTCTTGCAACACGCGCGGGTCCGCCGTGCGCGCCAGGCGCGCGCATTCGCGGGCGAACTCGGCCGGCGTGTAGGTACTCAGGATCGCGATCACGTTTTTCAGCCGCGACTTGAAATGCCCGGCATTCAGGCCGTGGGCATTCGCCCCGGGCTGGGCCACGCCGTCGACACTCAGGCCGAGGCGCACCTGGGCGGCCGCCACGGCCCGGCGCCCGTGCAGGGCAAAGCCTTCGCCGGCGATCGGGTGATAACCGTCCCGCACCATCCTGTCGACGTACCACTTCACATAGTGGCCGGCGTCCTCCAGATCGTCGGCCGTCTGCACCTGCTCCACCTCGGCGATCAGGCGCAGCGCGCGCGCCTCCATCGCCTGGGCGCTGGCCAAGGTCAGCTTTTTGGCTTTCTTCTCGGCCATCACTGCCCCTCCAGAATCTTCGCCCGATAGTCGGCCCCTTTGGCCAGATGCTCGGCGCTGCAATACACCTGATCGTCATCCCACACCCGGCCCAGCTCATCGCTGTACACCCGCCGCTCGCAATAGCCGCACTCCTGCGACCACCCGTGATCCTCGACCAGCAATTTCATGGGTACGCCGCCGGGCTGGCCCGCGAAGCCATCGAGCGCCGGCATACGTCGGCAGGACTCCACGTCGCCGAACTCAATGTTCAGCTCATTGCCCCCCTCACGCCGTGCCACCACGTTGAAACGGGCGAAGGCAATCACCCCGTATTCATTGCCCTGCACGCTGTACGCCTTGAGCCCGCTCATGCGCCACCGCCTTGCAGCGAGCGCCACGCATGCGCCTGTACCCGATACATACGAAAGGAATACACCTCGACGCCGCCCAGGCTGCCGGCCGCCACCAGCCGACCCCAATGGCCGCGCACCACGCCCCACTCCTCCAGCACCACCAGCAGCCAGCGGGCACGCTCCAGGCCAATGCCGTAGCGGCGCATCAGCGCCCCCGGGCCGGTGAACGGCCGCGCCGCGACAAAGCGTTTCACCGCCGGCAACAGCGGGTCGCGATGGCCGAGCGGTGCGCCGGCGAAGCCGATCACCCCGGTATACAGCGGCGCATGCCCCGGCGCTGCGCCATGGATCGGCAGCGCATGAACGTCCTGCAGGATGGGCGCGCTCATTGTCCACCCCCGACCAGATCCACCTCGACCCATACGCCCCGGGCCAGCCAGCCCGGCACCGCGGTGACGCGCAGCCACCCGCGCAGGGTTTCCTCCCGACCGTCCACCACCATCGGCCGATCCAGCAGCTCGGCGCTGACCGGGCGCACATCGCCGGCTGTGTGGCGGTTTTCGCCATCGCGCCGGGCAGCCAAGGCCAGGGCCTGCTCGGCCGAGGTCGCGGCGTAGATATCCAGCTCGCCAACCCTGAAGGCGGACAGCGTGTGGCTATCGCGCGCGGCGATGGACTGAAGGGACTGCAACAGCGGATCGAGGGGCGACGGCATGGGCAAAACTCCTTTCGAGTGAGGGTCGGTCAGTGCGTAAAACCATTTACGCCAAAAGTGGTATCCCATTTTAGCCATAAGTGGGAGCCATACACACAAAAAAAGACCCCCGGCAGTCGGGCAACTGACGGGGGTCATTTCACATAAGCGGCGTTACTCGTAACGCGGACTCACTCGCCTTTCGCGGCGGCGTCTTCGGCCCGGCCCACGGCCACGTTTAGCCAGATCACCAATTTCATTCGCAGCGGCTCAAGCTTATCGCGCAACGCTTGCGATTCCGGCGAACCGTTCGGGGCGTCCATCCATTGCTGTTCCAGTTCGCGATACTGGTGCAGCAGTTTCAGGGCGTGTTCTTCCACCACCACGAACAGGTCGGTTGGCTCTAGCGATTTTTCAGTCAACATAAAACGGGTTCCTTTCAGTTGGATTCGGCAGCGGCCGGGGCTTCGCCCTGGGCGGCGGCATCGTCTTGCTCGCGCTGCCACTTGGCACCGGCCACGAACGCGGCACGCAAGGCATAGCCCGCCCAGACAGGCGCGCCCAGCGCCTCATTGGCATGCTCGGCCATGGCTTCAACACAATCAAATCCGGCGCGCACGGCGGACCACTCGGGGTCATCGGCGGTGATTTGCTGCATGCGGGCCACAGGGTCAGTGGTATCGGTCGGCATGGCGGGGGTTCCTTTCTATTCAGGTTCGTAAGGGGTCGTGACTTCAACGCCGGGTAACGCGCGGCTCACTCGCTTGCGGCGTCGCCCCGGGTTTGCGCCTCGGCTCGCACCCGCTGCATTTCGTCCAGGCGCTCGGCCGGGCAAAACACCACGTAGCACGGCCCGGCCAAATGCTCGGCGTTGTAGGTCATGCGGATGCCGTTATCACAAGCCCACTCCAGCATCGCCCGATCGGCGCAGGACAGGCCCGGCGCGGGGAAGGCGCCGCTCAGTTGTTCGGTCATGGCGGGGGTTCCTTTCAAGTCGGTTCGTAAGGGGTAATGACATCAACACCCGGATGGCCCTCGCCCAGCTCGCCGGGCTCCCAATGGATCAGTTCGCCCTCTAGGCCGCGATCACCGACCCAGCCACTCAACGAATAATCAGCGTCGTAGCAGTCCGGTTCCGGCTCCGGTGGACACGCCCAGTTCGCCGCCTCCAGCCGGCGGCGCGCTTGCCCCAATGTTTCGCCCGGACGCGCGCCGTCGCGCACCTGGGCGTCGGTCAGCGGCGGCAGTTTGCCGGGTTCAAGCGTCGGCATGGCGGGGGCTCCTTTTCGCTCGATGTTCATTCAGGGTCAAACCCTTTATAGGCGCTGTACCAGCGCCACCAGTGGCGCAACTGCGCCAGGGCCTCGGGATCGGACGGCGTCACCGACGGCGGGCCGTCCAGCGCGGAAAAATCCTGATCATCCTCGGTGGCCAGCCGCCAACAGGTGACGCCACTGATGCCGACCTGCATACCGTCATGCCACCAGCGGGCCGGACTGAACACCTGAAACTGGCAGAGCAGCAGCGTCCCGCCGTAGGCCGGGCTGTACACCACGTAACGCAACAGTCCGCCATCCTGCCACGGCAGCACCTCGGCGGCATCCTTCCAACCCAGCCCCAGAGCGACCACCAACGGCGCGTGCTGCGCCGGCGTCAACGGCTCACGCGGCGGCAGCCGGTACGGCCGGCCGGCGGCCTTCATGGCGCGGCGTCCACGTCGTCCAGCTCCAGGCGCAACGCGTCGAACATCGCCCGCGTGCGCCCCGGGCGCGCCGCCAGCAGAAACAGCGTCGAGGCCGGCACGCCGCGATCGGCCGTCACCGGCAGGCCGACCAGCGTCGACGGGCAGGCTTGCGCCGCCACGCCCAGGGCGACCAAGGCCGCTTGCTGCCACGGGCACGGCTGCTCGCTCGGCAACGACGGATAGGCCGGCGTCGACAATGAGGCGGCCCATTCGGCCGGGGTCTGCGCCTTGGGGATCCGTTGCGCGCGGCTCGCCTCACGCACCACCGCACTGGCGGCGTCGTAACAGTCCGGGCACCAGCGGCAGCCGTAGACCTGGCACGGCTCGCCGCATTCCTCACAGGTGCCATTGGCGTGGTCGGGGTTGTCGGGAAACTTCGGGGTGTCGGTCATCGGCTTATTCCTTGTCGTGCGTTACGGTAACGTAGATTCATTCGCCCGGCTGCCGCTGGGGATCGGCGGACAGCCCGGCCCGCTCCAAGCGCTTGCGCAGCACTCGCGACGTTTCGAAGGCCTGCCCCCAACTGGCCGCCGCCTGGGCTTTCTGTTCCTCAAGGATTGCCACCTCGCGGCGCAGCGCAATGATCACATCAGCATCGGACTGCCCCGCCGATTGGCGCTCCATGTACTCCGGCGCGTCGGTCGCCCGGTAGTCGCCCAGCGGCGACTCGTTCCAATACCACTCTTGCTTGTCCGACGACACCCGGGCATCCAGCCCGGCCGCCGCGAGCCGATCTTGCAGCAGCTTGACCGCCCGGGCCAGCTCGGCGTGCTGGCTGTTGCGCAGACGCAGCACCCCCAGCGCCGTGGCCGCCCGGGCAAAGTCCGTGGGCAGCTTGTCCCACACCGGAACAAGATGCGCATCAGTGACTTCAAGGGCCGAAAAGTCGTGGCCCACATCGCGCCGTAGGGCCTCCAGCCGCTGCACCATGCCGCGCTGCCGCTCCAGCTCGTCGCGCAGGAACGCCGTCGGGCGGTAGCTACTGCGCTTCGGCTCGGCCAGGTAACGACCGTTGTCACCTTCTGGCCACAGCTTGCACAGCAATGAATCAAACCCGGGCTTTTTGCTGGTTTCCCAATCCTTCGGCCGGTGAAACAGATCCTCATGGGCCAGTAGGCCCAGGCTCAACACCATGCGGTCGGTTTGGGTCAGCGCAATGGCCTTAAGCCCTTCGGTGTCGGCCAGCTCTTTCAGCCGCAGTCGGTGCCGGCGTTGCCGCTCGGCATTGCTCAAGGGCACTTTAGCGTTCGGATCTTTCGGCGCATCGCCGAACATGGCCAACTGACCATCCGGGCGCACGCCGGCCAGGGCGTCAGCCAACCACGGGTACACCTTGCGGTCTTTCGCCGCGCCATGCTCCTGATCGATCGTCGCGGCCCAGCCTTCGCTGGCCACCCCCTCCAGCACCTCGGCACGCACGGCCTGATCGACAGTTCGGGCGACGTGCTGGGCCGGGATTAAATACTGGTGCCGGTAGCCGGTGCGACTGACAAACGGCTTGTCGAAGTCCACCGCGTACAAATCGGCCCCGACGTGATTGGCCAGACTGCCTACGCCCATCTTGACCACCATGCGTATGCCGTCGACCTCCAGCAGAAACTCGCCCGACTGGCCCCACCTCGGCACCTGCCCGGGTGGCGCGGCAAACTTGGCCGCCAAAGCGTCCTGCACACTGGAACAACCGAAGTGCGTGCCGCCGTTGAGCTTGATCACGCAGGCGCGGTAGACCAAATGGGCATCGTCCAGCGCCTGCACATCAGCCGCCAGCATGGCGTCATGGTAGAGCTGAAGCACGCGCGAGGCGCGCACCTCCAGCTCGACCGCATCGACCGGCAAGGCCTCAAGCGCCGCGATGAACTCGGGGCGTTCTTCCATCGGAACGTACTGCATGGGTTTCTTCCGGGCCATCGTAGGCACTCCATCAAGAGCCCCAGCCAACCGGCCGGGGCAACTGTCCTTAAAGCCCGATTTCATCCATCAGGGCGTCCATGGCTTCGTCACCTTCGCGCGCTTGATAGGCCGACAACAGCGCCGCGCGGGCCATGTTTTCGGCAACCGGCAGAAGGGCGCCGCCCATCAAGCGGACGGCTTCCATCAGTCGCTGGGTTGGCAGTTGGTTGGCGACTTGCTGCATACGTTCGGAAAGCTGGGCGGTGGTCATTGGACTGATCCGGTGGCGACTTGATGGCAAGCATAATGCCGCGCCTGAATCCTTAATTCAACCTTTTTTAATATTAAACCAATATCTTTTTAATGCTTTAAAAGAATCCTTTACGCCTTTCCGTCGACCACGCTCACGCCCGGCAATCCGCCTCGGACTCGATACCGGCCGCACCGATCGCCCAGCCCCGACCGGCGATCGCCGAACACACCCGACCCGCGCCGTGAATCCGCCCAGGGCGATCGCCGGGCCAGCCGCTGGCCTTGGCCATCGCTCGCGCCGTGGCGGCCATGCCGGCGCCTCGATGTCGACGGGGCACGCGGTCGCGACCCCACCCCCCTCACTGTTTGCCGGAGCGCTTGCGCGACAGGCCAGCCGAAGGCGGCGCGTGAAGGAGCGAAGGGGCGCTGCACGGGCTAGCGGGTGTAATTGCCGCCAGCGCGTCCCACAGCGACTGGAAGGCGCCTTCCTGACGGAACGGCGGCGGATGCTTCAGCGACCCACGTCCCGCCGTGCCGTAGGCACGAACTGCGGGCGGCCGAACCGCCTGGGCGAAGCTCAGGCACAAACAGACTGTTCTCGGCATAGCCGAGGCATTACTAGGTCAGCCGCAGGCTGGCCATGCTTCTCTAGTTGTACAGAGGGAAAGACCAACACTGACTTAATCCAACTCTTGAGGGACTTAATATTGGGGGGGTACGACTTAATTTTGATCGCGCGGCGCCGTGGCCGGCGCGGGCAGGGAATCGAGCGCGGCGGGCGACCGTTTTGGGCGCGCCACGGGCGTTTAGGGAGGGTTTGCCGGCCGACGCCGAGAAAACGGAGGGGGTACAACGCAAAATCGCCAGCAAGCGCCCATAGAGAGGCGCCCCGGCGATCAGGGGGAAGGGTTAACGCTGGGGAAAAGGGTGGCGGGCTAGCTGCCGCCGAGGCGTCGACGCATAAAGTCGTCGTAGCTCAGCCAGCCGTGCTGGGCCTGCAATTTAAGCTGCTCCAAGGTGCGGGGGGCACGGCCAAGGGCGGCTTTAATGCTGGCCAGCACCTTGGCTTCCAGCTCGGCGTATTCCTGCTTCAGCGCCGCCTCGACGGATGGGCGCGCACTGCCGATGCTGGGGGCGCGATTCTTGGCGATCGGGGCGCCGAACAGCTCGCGCTTGACGTTGGCTGATTGAATCTCTTTAACCAACTGTTTGCGCTGGTTGACGTTCTCCACGCCGGCGTTGCTGGCATCCATCAGGAAGCCACCCACCCGCGCATTCGCCCGCTGACGGGCTTTCTCGACGCGCTTGGCGGACCAACCGGCAACCAGTCGCAGGAATTTCTCGCTGAACGTCTTGATCGCGGTTAACGCGCGCTTGCCGGCGTCCTTTTCTTCGTACTGCTCAAACACGGAAATCACGCCGGCGGCCTTCAGGTCGCGCACGGTGCGCCAGAAACGCGAAGTCGGCACCTCTTTAACCTGCCCCTCGTTTTCGCGGTCCTTGACCATGCAGGTCATGGCGCAACGCCGGGCGATGTCCAAAAAGGAAATACTGACGAACTCGCCGCTAGTGGCGTAGTAGCCGACCCGCAACGACTTAAGGTCAAGGTAGGTAAAGATCACCGAGACGACCAGGGCGTGCCCTTCGCGCGCCTCACTACGATTCTGCCGCTTGGAGCCGTCTTGATTGCGCTTTTTCGACAGATACGCCAGCGGCTCTAAGGCTCTTGGGTTGTTGAAATACGCTTGAATGCGGTTGATTCCGACCTGAATCAGTCGCGGCCAGTTGCCGCCGCTGGGGACGTGCAGGCTTAGCCGATCGACGGCCAGCGTTTGTGGGTCGTGCCCACAGCGGTTTCCCGACCCAAGGTGAAGCCCCGGGTGCGGATAAGTTGAACGGCCCCAGACTAAAGTCTGCGGGCTGTCCTCGGCCATCATGGCGGACATGCTGCTTTCCCCTAAGCAATAGGCTTGCTTCGAAGGGGACCGTCCACTAAACTCTGACCTTGTCGCGGTCTTCCAGAGCTTCTTGCGGAACGATCACCGGAAACCCTAGGCTTGCAGGCCTGGGGTTTTCTTTTTTCTAAGCCTTTGTAAATCTTAAAATTCTTGTCTCTCGGCAGACGCCGGACGCCAAAAGAATAGCAAAGGCGACCCGCCTTGAACATCTAAACTGTTTAAATATTTTCCCCGCTCGCCGTCCGGCGACACTTCTTTGCGCGCGC
>NZ_JBIWAF010000039.1:0-44000 GCF_044759925.1 Pseudomonas sp. NPDC099000 | reverse complement strand
ACCCGTAACGGTCGCGTCTCAGAAGCCAAACGCCTTGGCGTGAAGATGTATGGCGGCCAGGTTATCATTCCGGGCAACATCATCGTGCGTCAGCGCGGCACCCAATTCCACGCCGGTTACGGTGTTGGCATGGGTAAAGATCACACTCTGTTCGCTAAAATCGACGGCGTGATCAAGTTCGAAGTAAAAGGCGCTTTCAACCGCCGTTACGTGAGCATTGTCCCGAAGACTGCAGTCGTCGCGGCATAATTACGTAGTTGCTGGAAAAGCCCTGTCTCGCGACGGGGCTTTTTCGTTTGTGGGGTGAGTCTCTTGCAAAGCTGTTTGTGATGGGCTCCAGCGCTGGATTTGCGGTCGTTGATTGAGGTCGCTGCGCTCATTTTTGCAAGAGTCTTATGTCTGGATTTTTTCGGCTCGTCCGTATGACGAGAGGCGTTTTGTTATGAAGTTTGTTGATGAAGTATCGATTCGAGTAAAGGCCGGTGACGGCGGCAACGGTTGCATGAGCTTCCGTCGCGAGAAATTTATTGAAAACGGCGGCCCGAACGGCGGTGATGGTGGTGATGGCGGCTCGGTCTACATGATCGCCGACGAAAACCTCAACACCCTGGTGGACTACCGTTATACCCGGCACTTCGATGCCGAGCGCGGTTCCAACGGCGGCAGCACCGACTGCACCGGCAAGAAAGGTGAGGAGCTGGTGCTGCGGGTTCCGGTCGGCACTACCGTCATCGACTCTGCCACTCAGGAAGTGATCGGCGACCTGACCAAGGCTGGCCAGAAACTGCTGGTGGCTCATGGCGGCTGGCACGGTCTGGGCAACACCCGTTTCAAATCCAGTACCAACCGTGCTCCGCGCCAGACCACTCCGGGTAAGCCGGGTGAGGCGCGTGATCTGAAGCTGGAAATGAAAGTGCTGGCTGACGTCGGCCTGCTGGGCTTGCCGAACGCTGGTAAAAGTACCTTCATCCGTTCGGTGTCGGCCGCCAAGCCGAAAGTCGCCGACTACCCGTTCACCACGCTGGTGCCGAACCTGGGTGTGGTCAGCGTCGATCGCTGGAAAAGCTTCGTGGTCGCGGACATTCCGGGTTTGATCGAAGGCGCTTCCGATGGCGCGGGCCTGGGGATTCGCTTCCTCAAGCACTTGTCGCGTACCCGTTTGCTGCTGCACCTCGTGGACATGGCGCCGCTGGATGACGCCAGCGCCCCGGATGCTGCTGAAGTGATCGTCAGCGAGCTGACCAAGTTCAGCCCGTCCCTGGCTGAGCGTGATCGCTGGCTGGTGCTGAACAAGTGCGACCAGATCCTTGAAGAAGAGCATGACGCTCGCGTCAAGGAAATCGTTGATCGCCTGGAGTGGACCGGTCCGGTCTACGTGATCTCTGCCATCTCCAAGCTGGGCACCGAGCGTCTGTGCCACGACATCATGCGTTATATGGAAGATCGCGCTGACCGTCTGGCGAACGACCCGGTCTACAAGGAAGAGCTGGCCGAACTCGATCAGCGCATCGAAGACGAAGCCCGTGCCCAGTTGCAGGCGCTGGATGATCAGCGTGCCCTGCGTCGCAGCGGCGTGAAGTCGGTCCACGACATCGGCGACGATGATTGGGATGAAGAAGATGTGGATGACGAAGACGGTCCGGAAATCATTTACGTGCGTGACTGATCTGTTGCGATAAACTTGAACGCCGCTCCCTGGAGCGGCGTTTTAGTATCTGGAAATCGGTAGTCACATAACGTCACGGGCAGCGCTGGGTCGCGCTGTCCTCAAGCTAAGGTTGAAGATGATGCGGAGCAAGGTGACAGGTGCGCAGCGTTGGGTCGTGAAGATCGGCAGCGCTTTGCTGACGGCAGACGGCAAAGGCCTGGATCGCGCGGCAATGAGTGTCTGGGTCGAGCAGATGGTGGCTTTGCATGAGGCCGGCGTCGAACTGGTGCTGGTGTCTTCCGGGGCAGTGGCGGCGGGGATGAGTCGCCTGGGCTGGAGCGTACGACCCAGTGCGATGCACGAGCTCCAGGCGGCCGCTGCTATCGGTCAGATGGGGTTGGTGCAGGCTTGGGAATCGAGCTTTGCCGAGCATGGCCGGCATACCGCGCAGATTCTCCTGACTCACGACGACTTGTCTGACCGCAAACGCTACCTGAATGCCCGCAGCACCCTGCGTGCGCTGGTCGAGTTGAAAGTGATCCCGGTGATCAACGAAAACGACACCGTGGTCACTGATGAGATCCGGTTCGGCGACAACGACACCCTGGCGGCACTGGTGGCCAACCTGGTCGAGGCTGACTTGCTGGTGATCCTCACCGATCGCGATGGCATGTTCGACGCTGACCCGCGCAACAACCCTGATGCGAACCTGATTTACGAAGCGCGCGCCGATGATCCGGCGCTGGATGCTGTCGCTGGCGGTACCGGTGGTGCGTTGGGTCGTGGCGGCATGCAGACCAAATTGCGCGCTGCGCGCCTGGCAGCGCGTTCCGGTGCGCACACCATCATCGTCGGCGGGCGCATTGAGCGCGTGCTGGATCGTCTGAAGGCGGGCGAGCGCATCGGCACCCTGTTGTCGCCTGAGCGCGGCATGCTGGCGGCGCGCAAGCAATGGTTGGCCGGGCACCTGCAAACCCGTGGCACGCTGGTGCTGGATGCTGGCGCGGTGACGGCGCTGTCCCAGGGCAACAAAAGTCTGCTGCCGGTTGGCGTCAAACTGGTCCAAGGCAGTTTCCGGCGCGGTGAAATGGTGGTGTGCGTGGCGCCGGACGGTCGTGAAATTGCCCGTGGCCTGGCCAACTACAGCGCGCTGGAAGCACAAAAAATCATCGGTCAGTCGTCTGAGGCGATTGTCGGTCTGTTGGGTTACATGGCGGAGCCGGAACTGGTTCACCGCGATAACCTGATTCTGGTCTGAAGGAATATTTGAATGCGTGTGGCAAAAGGATTGTTGGGTCTGCTGTTGGCAATGCCGCTGCTGGCCTCGGCCGAGGAGATTGGTCAGGTGTCGACGGTGTTCAAATTCGTCGGTCCGAACGACCGTATCGTCGTCGAGGCGTTTGATGATCCGAAGGTCGAGGGCGTGACTTGCTATCTTTCGCGCGCCAAGACTGGCGGTGTGAAGGGCGGCTTGGGTCTGGCCGAGGATCGCGCTGAAGCCTCTCTTGCTTGTCGCCAGGTTGGGCCGATCAACTTCAAGGGTGAACTGAAGGATGGCGAAGAGGTGTTCAAGGAGCGCACATCGCTGGTGTTCAAGACCATGCAGGTGGTGCGCTTTCTCGACAAGAAGCGCAATACGCTGGTGTACCTGGTCTACAGCGATCGCTTGATCGAAGGTAGTCCGCAGAATGCGGTCACTGCAATCCCGATTCTGCCGTGGACGCACGCTCAATAATCTGACGCAAATCGAAATGTGGGAGTGACGCTCCCACATTTTTTTTGGTGCGATCACTTAATCGCAGGCAATAAAAAACCGACCCTGAGGTCGGTTTTTCAACAAGCTTATCGCTTATGCGGCAACAGCAAGGTTCAGAGCCTTGACGTGACCGTTCAGGCGGCTCTTATGACGAGCTGCCTTGTTCTTGTGGATGATGCCTTTATCGGCCATACGGTCGATAACTGGCACAGCCAGAACGTAAGCTGCTTGAGCTTTTTCAGCGTCTTTTGCGTCGATGGCCTTAACTACATTCTTGATGTAGGTACGAACCATGGAACGCAGGCTGGCGTTGTGGCTGCGACGCTTCTCAGCCTGTTTTGCACGTTTTTTGGCGGAAGGTGTGTTGGCCACCGTCGAGCTCCTCGAAAGACTTTTTAGGAAATAGCAAACAAAATAGGCCGCGAATCATGCCGATGAGTTGATGTCTTGTCAAGGGCGGTTGAGACGTTCCGCTAAGTGGTAGGTATAAAGAGGCGGGATATTTATTTCCGGCGCTTGACCTGTAAACTCGCGAGCTTTGGCTCTGTGCTGCTGCGGCGCGGAGTATCGCATAAGTAGGCGCTTTGTTCGCCTGCTGTTTATCGACAGGCACAAACTCTTTCAATGAATCTGCTCAAATCGTTGGCCGCCGTCAGCTCTATCACGATGCTTTCCCGGATTCTGGGGTTCGTTCGTGACACCCTCATTGCACGCACATTTGGCGCCGGGATGGCGACTGACGCCTTCTTCATCGCCTTCAAACTGCCCAATCTGCTGCGAAGAATCTTCGCCGAGGGTGCCTTTTCCCAGGCCTTCGTGCCGATTCTTGCCGAATACAAGAGCCAGAAGGGCGAGGAGGCGACGCGAACCTTCATTGCTTACGTGTCTGGCCTGCTGACGCTGGTGCTGGCCTTGGTCACCGCGCTGGGCATACTCGCCGCGCCGTGGGTCATCTGGGCAACCGCGCCGGGTTTCACCGATACCCCGGAAAAATTCGAGCTGACCACCAATCTGTTGCGAGTGACTTTTCCTTATATATTGCTGATCTCCCTGTCTTCATTGGCCGGTGCGATCCTCAATACCTACAACCGATTCTCGGTGCCGGCTTTCGTGCCGACGTTGCTCAACGTCAGCATGATCGTCTTTTCGGTGTTCCTGACACCGTACTTCGATCCTCCTGTCATGGCTTTGGGTTGGGCGGTGCTCGTGGGTGGCCTGGCGCAGTTGCTTTACCAGCTGCCGCACCTGAAAAAGATCGGCATGCTCGTGCTGCCACGCCTGAATCTGCGTGACAGCGGCGTCTGGCGGGTGATGAAGCAGATGTTGCCGGCGATTCTCGGCGTGTCCGTGAGCCAGATTTCCCTGATCATCAACACCATTTTCGCCTCGTTCCTGGTCGCCGGCTCCGTGTCGTGGATGTATTACGCCGACCGTTTGATGGAGTTGCCGTCCGGCGTACTGGGCGTGGCATTGGGCACCATTCTGTTGCCGACGCTGGCCAAGACCTACGCCAGCAAGGATCGCCACGAATACTCGCGCATCCTCGACTGGGGCCTTCGCCTGTGCTTCGTGCTGGTGCTGCCGTGTTCGCTGGCGTTGGGGATTCTGGCCGAGCCGCTGACGGTTTCGTTGTTCCAGTACGGACAATTCAGCGCGTTTGATGCCTCCATGACCCAGCGGGCGTTGATCGCCTATTCGGTCGGTTTGCTCGGGATTATCGTGATCAAAGTGCTGGCGCCGGGGTTTTATGCGCAACAAAACATCCGCACCCCGGTAAAAATCGCGATTTTCACCCTGATCGTTACCCAGTTGTTCAACCTGGTGCTGATCGGTCCGCTGGCTCACGCCGGTCTGGCTCTGGCCATCAGTGTCGGTGCCTGCATCAACGCCGGGCTATTGTTCTATCAACTGCGCAAGCAGCAGATGTATCAGCCACAACCGGGTTGGGCCAAGTTCGGCCTCAAGCTTGTGATTGCGGTGTTGGTGATGTCTGCTGTGCTGCTGGTCGGGATGCATTTCATGCCAGCCTGGGATCAGGGGCATATGCTGGAGCGGTTCCTGCGTCTGGGTGCATTGGTCGCTGCCGGTGTGGTCAGTTATTTCGGCATGCTGCTGTTGATGGGCTTCCGTTTGCGCGACTTCAATCGCAAGGCGCTGAGCTGAGGTGTTGGCCTCGATAAACATGGGCGAACCGGCGGTTTTGTCGGCTCGATTACTTTGGGTTACGGTGTTGCCTGTCGTCGGCCGCCGGGTGTGGTTATAATCGACCACTTTATGAGCAAGAAGCGCGTTATGCAGCTGGTTCGAGGCCTCCACAACCTGCGCCCCCAGCATCGGGGCTGTGTCGCCACTATTGGCAACTTTGACGGTGTTCACCGTGGCCACCAGGCTATCCTGGCGAGGCTGCGTGAGCGCGCTATCGAGTTGGGCGTGCCCAGCTGCGTGGTGATTTTCGAACCGCAGCCGCGAGAATTCTTCGCCCCGGACACGGCTCCGGCCCGTCTGGCCCGGCTGCGGGACAAACTGCAGCTGCTGGCCGACGAAGGTGTCGACCGGGTCCTGTGCCTGGCCTTCAATCACCGTCTGAGCAAGCTCAGCGCCAGTGAGTTCGTCGATACCATTCTGGTCGACGGCCTCGGCGTCCAGCACCTGGAGGTCGGTGACGACTTCCGGTTCGGCTGTGACCGGGTAGGGGATTTCGATTTCCTGCAACAGGCCGGCATGGTTCAGGGCTTTACCGTCGAAGCGGCGCAAACCGTCGAGCTGGACGGCATTCGCGTCAGCAGCACCCAGGTCCGCAATGCCCTGGCCGCTGCCGATTTTGCCTTGGCCGAGCGGCTGCTCGGGCGTCCGTTCCAGATCACCGGGCGGGTCCTGCATGGCCAGAAGCTGGCCCGCCAGTTGGGTACGCCCACGGCCAACATACAACTCAAGCGTCGTCGCGTGCCGTTGACCGGGGTTTACCTGGTCAACGTCGACATCGACGGCAAGACCTGGCCCGGCGTCGCCAACATTGGCGTACGGCCCACGGTACAAGGTGATGGCAAAGCCCACCTCGAAGTGCATCTTTTAGATTTTGCCGGCGATCTGTATGACCGGCGTTTGACGGTGGTTTTCCACCACAAGCTGCGTGAAGAGCAGCGTTTCGCCTCTCTGGAGGCGCTTAAGACGGCGATCAATGCGGATGTTGCCGCCGCCCGTGCCCTGTCGCACCTAGCGCCAATCGCTAATGAAGAGCCTTAAATGACCGACTATAAAGCCACGCTAAACCTTCCGGACACCGCCTTCCCAATGAAGGCCGGCCTGCCTCAGCGCGAACCGCAGATTCTGCAGCGCTGGGACAGCATTGGCCTGTACGGTAAGTTGCGCGAGATTGGCAAGGATCGTCCGAAGTTCGTACTTCACGACGGTCCTCCTTATGCCAACGGCACGATTCACATCGGTCATGCGCTGAACAAGATTCTCAAGGACATGATCATCCGCTCGAAAACCCTGTCGGGTTTCGACGCGCCTTATGTTCCGGGCTGGGATTGCCACGGTCTGCCGATCGAGCACAAAGTCGAAGTGACCCACGGTAAAAACCTGGGCGCGGACAAAACCCGCGAACTGTGCCGTGCCTACGCCACCGAGCAGATCGAAGGCCAGAAATCCGAATTCATCCGTCTGGGCGTGTTGGGCGACTTCGCCAACCCGTACAAGACCATGGACTTCAAAAACGAGGCCGGTGAAATCCGCGCTCTCGCCGAAATCGTCAAGGGCGGTTTCGTGTTCAAGGGCCTGAAGCCTGTGAACTGGTGCTTTGACTGCGGTTCGGCCCTGGCTGAAGCAGAAGTCGAGTACGAAAACAAAAAGTCCTCGACCATCGACGTCGCCTTCCCGATTGCCGACGAAGCCAAGCTGGCTGCCGCTTTCGGTCTGGCGTCCCTGGCCAAGCCTGCTTCGATCGTGATCTGGACCACCACCCCGTGGACCATCCCGGCCAACCAGGCGCTGAACGTTCACCCGGAATTCAACTACGCCCTGGTCGACGTCGGCGACAAACTACTGGTGCTGGCTGAAGAGCTGGTCGAGTCGTGCCTTGCCCGTTACAGCCTGGAAGGCTCGGTCGTTGCGACCACCACCGGTAAAGAACTGGAACTGATCAACTTCCGTCACCCGTTCTACGATCGTCTGTCGCCGGTTTACCTGGCCGACTACGTTGAGCTGGGCGCTGGCACCGGCGTGGTTCACTCCGCCCCGGCCTACGGCGTGGACGACTTCGTGACCTGCAAGAAATACGGCATGGTCAACGACGACATCCTCAACCCGGTACAAAGCAACGGCGTTTACGTGACATCGCTGGAGTTCTTCGGCGGCCAGTTCATCTGGAAAGCCAACCCGGCCATCGTCGACAAACTGACCGAAGTCGGTGCGCTGCTGCACACCACCATCATCGAACACAGCTACATGCACTGCTGGCGTCACAAGACCCCGCTGATCTACCGCGCCACCGCGCAGTGGTTCATCGGCATGGACAAAGAGCCGGTCAGCGGCGACACCCTGCGCAAGCGCGCACTTAAAGCCATCGAAGAGACTCAGTTCGTCCCGGCCTGGGGCCAGGCACGCCTGCATTCGATGATCGCTAACCGTCCGGACTGGTGCATCTCCCGTCAGCGCAACTGGGGCGTGCCGATCCCGTTCTTCCTGAACAAGGAAAGCGGTGAGCTGCACCCGCGTACCGCCGAGCTGATGGAAGAAGTCGCCAAGCGCGTTGAAGTCGAAGGCATCGAAGCCTGGTTCAAGATGGACGCTGCCGAGTTGCTCGGTGACGAAGCACCGCTGTACGACAAGATCAGCGACACCCTCGATGTCTGGTTCGATTCGGGCACCACGCACTGGCACGTGCTGCGCGGTTCGCACCCGATGGGCCACGAGACCGGCCCGCGTGCCGACTTGTACCTGGAAGGTTCGGACCAACACCGTGGCTGGTTCCACTCGTCGTTGCTGACCGGTTGCGCCATCGACAACCATGCGCCGTACCGCGAGCTGCTGACTCACGGTTTCACTGTGGACGAGTCCGGTCGCAAGATGTCCAAATCCCTGGGCAACGTGATCGCGCCGCAAAAGGTCAACGACACCCTGGGCGCCGACATCATGCGTCTGTGGGTCGCTTCCACCGATTACTCGGGTGAAATGGCGGTGTCCGAGCAGATCCTGCAACGCAGTGCGGACGCCTACCGGCGTATCCGTAACACCGCGCGCTTCCTGCTCTCCAACCTGACCGGCTTCAACCCGGCCACCGACATCCTGCCCGCCGAAGAAATGCTGGCGCTGGACCGTTGGGCCGTGGACCGCACCCTGCTTCTGCAACGCGAGTTGCAAGAGCACTACGGCGAATACCGCTTCTGGAACGTCTACTCCAAGATCCACAACTTCTGCGTGCAGGAGCTGGGCGGTTTCTACCTCGACATCATCAAGGACCGTCAGTACACCACTGGCGCGAACAGCAAGGCCCGCCGTTCGGCGCAAACCGCGCTGTACCACATCTCCGAAGCGCTGGTGCGCTGGATCGCGCCGATCCTCGCGTTCACCGCCGACGAACTGTGGGAATACCTGCCGGGCGAGCGCAACGAATCGGTGATGCTCAACACCTGGTACGAAGGCTTGACCGAACTGCCGGACAACGTCGAACTGGGCCGCGCCTACTGGGAGCGGATCATGGCGGTGAAGGTCGCGGTCAACAAGGAAATGGAAATCCAGCGCGCGGCCAAGGCCGTCGGTGGCAACCTGCAAGCCGAAGTGACGCTGTTTGCCGAAGACGCGCTGAGCGCCGACCTGGCCAGGCTGAGCAACGAACTGCGCTTCGTGCTGATCACTTCGACCGCCAGCGTGGCGCCTTTTGTTCAGGCACCGGCGGACGCGGTAGTCACCGAAGTCAGCGGCCTGAAGCTGAAAATCGTCAAGTCGGCCTTCGCCAAGTGCGCCCGTTGCTGGCACTGCCGTGAAGACGTCGGCGTGAACCCGGAACATCCGGAAATCTGCGGTCGTTGCGTCGACAACATCAGCGGCGCGGGCGAGGTTCGTCACTATGCCTAATGCCGTTGGCCGCTTCGGGCGGCTGAGCTGGCTCTGGTTGAGCTTGTTGGTCCTGGTCATCGACCAGGCCAGCAAGTTTTACTTCGAAGGCTCGTTGAAGATGTATCAGCAAATCGTGGTGATCCCCGATTATTTCAGCTGGACCCTGGCCTACAACACCGGCGCGGCGTTCAGCTTCCTGGCCGACAGCTCGGGCTGGCAGCGCTGGTTGTTTGCCCTGATTGCGGTGGTGGTCAGTGCGGTGCTGGTGGTATGGCTCAAGCGTCTGGGGCGCAACGAAACCTGGCTGGCCGTCGCTTTGGCGCTGGTGCTGGGCGGAGCGCTGGGCAATCTGTATGACCGCATCGCCCTGGGCCATGTAATCGATTTCATTCTGGTGCATTGGCAGAACCGCTGGTATTTCCCGGCGTTCAACTTTGCCGACAGTGCCATCAGCGTCGGGGCCGTGATGCTCGCGCTGGACATGTTCAAAAGTAAAAAGACTGGAGAAGCCGTTCATGACTGAACAGTTATTGGCTGAGCAACGCATCCGCCAGAACACGGAAGTCACCTTGCACTTTGCACTGCGCCTGGAGAACGGCGACACCGTCGACAGCACCTTCGACAAAGCCCCGGCGACCTTCCAGGTCGGCGATGGCAACCTGTTACCAGGTTTCGAAGCAGCGCTGTTCGGCTTCAAGGCCGGCGACAAGCGCACGTTGACGATTCAGCCGGAAAACGCGTTTGGCCAGCCGAACCCGCAAAACGTGCAGATCATCCCGCGTTCGCAGTTCAAGGACATGGACCTGTCGCCGGGTTTGCTGGTGATCTTCAACGATGCGGCCAATACTGAGCTGCCGGGCGTGGTGAAGGAGTTCGATGACGAGCAAGTGACCATCGACTTCAACCACCCGCTGGCCGGCAAGACATTGACCTTTGACGTCGAGATCATCAGCGTCAAATCGCTGTAACTGACCGAACTCGGTCAATTGTAGGAGCGAAGCTTGCTCGCGAAGGCGTCATCACATTCAACATCAATGTCGACTGACACACAGCCTTCGCGAGCAAGCTTCGCTCCTACAGGGATGTAATGATCTAACTTCTTGCGCGCAAGACACGAGGCATAGCATGCAAATCAAACTCGCCAACCCCCGTGGCTTCTGCGCCGGTGTGGACCGGGCGATCGAAATCGTCAACCGCGCCCTGGAAGTCTTCGGGCCGCCGATCTATGTGCGCCACGAAGTGGTTCACAATAAATTCGTCGTCGAGGACCTGCGTGCTCGCGGGGCGATCTTCGTCGAAGAACTGGATCAGGTGCCCGACGACGTCATCGTGATCTTCAGTGCCCACGGCGTTTCCCAGGCTGTGCGTACCGAAGCCGCTGGCCGTGGCCTGAAAGTGTTCGACGCGACCTGCCCGCTGGTGACCAAGGTGCACATCGAAGTCGCGCGTTACAGCCGCGACGGCCGTGAATGCATCCTCATCGGCCACGCCGGCCACCCGGAAGTCGAAGGCACCATGGGCCAGTATGATGGCAGTAATGGTGGCGCGATCTATCTGGTTGAAGACGAGAAAGACGTTGCCTCGTTGCAGGTGGTCAATCCCGACAAACTGGCGTTCGTGACCCAGACCACCCTGTCCATGGACGACACCAGCCGCGTGATTGACGCTCTGCGTGCACGCTTCCCGGCGATCGGTGGTCCGCGCAAGGACGATATCTGCTACGCCACGCAAAACCGTCAGGACGCCGTCAAGCAACTGGCCGATGAATGCGACGTGGTATTGGTGGTCGGCAGCCCGAATAGCTCCAACTCCAACCGCTTGCGTGAACTCGCCGAACGCATGGCCACCCCGGCTTATCTGATCGACGGCGCCGAAGACTTGCAAAAGAGCTGGTTCGACGGTGTCGAGCGTATCGGCATCACCGCTGGCGCCTCCGCGCCGGAAGTGCTGGTGCGTGGCGTGATCCAGCAGTTGCAGGCCTGGGGGGCTACCGGGGCCGATGAATTGGCGGGTCGTGAGGAGAACATCACATTCTCCATGCCTAAAGAGTTGCGCGTGCGCTCCCTGCTTTAACTTTTTTCCCTCCCGGACACAGCGCCTGCTCGGCCTTATCGCTGCGCAGGCTGACGCGACCGGTCGCAGCCAGCACCACCTGGAGCTGGCTGACCGGTTCGCGGGCCGCGCAAATGTGCAGTGTCCCTGCTTGAAAGGCCCGGCCAGGCATCTGTGGTTCGCCGATACGGCTGAAACGGATGTGTCGCCTGACCGGCCAGTTGCCAACAATCGGCACCCGAGCGCCACTCACGCGCTCAATCAGCAGCGGATTGCTGCTGTCCTCCGGCCCTTTGCCACTGATATCCAGAATGATGCGCCAGCCCTGCCCCCAGTCGTCGTTGATGCCATGAATGACGATGGTCTGATTGCGCGCGAGTGCTTCGCTCCTGGCGCTGCGAATACCACTGGCAAGCGACTTCGCCGCCTCCTCGCGATAATTCGATTCCGTAAGCGCCGCGAACGCCGGACTGACCAACAGCAGAACAATTGCGGCAATTGTCAGTCCCATGAGCAGTTCGATCAGGCTGAAACCTCGCTGATGCATGTCATCTCCCTCCGTGGAGTGCTGCGGCCCGCGCAATCCGTGCGCGAGTAATGGCAAATCAACCGTACGCCGGTCGGTCGAATGTTCTAGCGTGTAGAAGCAGGTATAGCCGACGGCAACGGAGGGCACCGATGGATCATCGTACAAAAGGTTTCACGCTGATCGAGCTGCTGGTCTCGCTCGCGGTATTTTTGATCCTGATCACCCTGGCCGTGCCGGCGTTTACCCGGTCGGTGCAAGGCACCAAGGCAGACACCGAAATCGGCGACCTGCAACGCGGACTCAATTTCGCACGACTTGAGGCCATCGACCGGGGCGTCGCCACTCGGGTTCGACCGACCGCTGGTGGCAGTGCCTGGACCAGTGAGTTGGCGGTTTATGACAGTACTGGCACACCGGCCAATGTATTGCGGGTTGTTCCAGCGATGAGCAGCGGCGCGAGTCTGACGCTACCCTCAGGAGTGACCGCCATCGATTTCAACAATCTGGGCGGTTTGTCGGCACCGTCCACGCCCGTGGTGATCAGCTACGTGCTGGGGACGCAAAGCAGGACGCTGAATGTGTGCCTGAACGGACGAATTCTATTGGGTGGAAGTTGCGGATGAGGGAACGGAGCAAACATGCACAGGAGGGCATGACGCTGATCGAGGTACTGGTCGCGTTGGTGATTCTGACCGTGGGGCTGTTGGGCGCGGCGGCGATTCAGCTCAATGCGCTGAAATACACTGACAGCTCGCGGATGACCAGCCAGGCGAGTTTTATTGCCTACGACATGATGGACCGTATCCGCGCCAACTCCGGCGCCGACTACACCGTGACGCCTCCGACGTCGGGCAACCTGAATGTCGCTCGCGATCAGGACCTCTACGATTTCACCACCAATATCGTGAATTTCGGCGGTGCGACGGCCACCGGCACCGTTACGCTGAACCAGCGGGTGTACACCATCACCATCACCTGGGATGACTCGCGCGCCGCCAATATCACCAACTCGCGCCGCAGTTTTGTCTTGACCAGTCGCGCCATGGTCGACCCGGTGGCAACACCATGAGGCGGTCCAGCAGAGGTTTCGGGCTGATCGAGTTGTTGATCGCCCTCGCGTTGAGCCTGATTGTGGTGCTGGGCGTGGTGCAGATTTTCATCGCCGCCAAGAATACCTACGTCAGCCAGAACGCCTCCGCCGCCATGCAGGAAGATGCGCGTTTTGTGTTGAGCAAGATGATTCAGGAAATCCGCATGGTCGGCATGTTTGGCTGCCTGGGGACGATCGCCGATTCAAGTACGGGGGGGAGCTTCGCTGTCAGTCAGATAACACCGATCAGTTGGGATAATGCCAACCTCAAATTGACCCTGGTGACCGCCGATGTGGGAGCGGGTGGCGGGGCGCCAGCCTGGACAGTGGTTTCCGATTGTCGAAACACGGCGACGGCTTATACGAATCCACCGGCTCTGACATCGGGGCAGTTGGCGTTTCCGATCCGACGGCTGATCTACAGCTTCAGCAGCAACAAAATCATGATGGGCTCCGGTACCGGCACGCCGACCCAGTTCGTACTGGTCGATAACGTCAGTGCCTTCAGCGTGCTCTTCGGCCTCGCCAATTCTGCCACTGATGTGGCCACTTCCAGCTACAGCCCTAATCCGTCCGACCCCGCGCGAATTCGCAGCGTGCGCCTGACGCTGACGCTCTACGACCCGAACAGTCGGGTTAAAAATCAAACCTTCACCGTGGTTGCCGCCTTGCGCAACAGGTTGCTATGAGGGAGGCCTCCATGACTTTTCATGCCCAGCGGGGTATGGCGCTGCTGGTCAGCCTGGTGTTTCTGCTGTTGCTGACGCTGATCGGTCTTTCATCGATGCGCAATGCCACGTTGCAGGAAAAAATGGCCGGTAGCGTGAGCTTGCGCAACCAGTCGTTCCAGGGCGCCGAAGCGGCGTTACGCGTAGGTGAAAGCGCGGTGCAGCTGGACAGCTATTCATTACCGGTCTGCAGCCAGTGCGCACCACCGTCGGACTCGTCGACGGTCACTGCCGCCGGCTCCAGTTCCACCTCCGGTGTTACCTGGATTGCCTCCAGCGGCGGCTTCTACGGGGTGCAAAACATCGGCACCACACTCACTGCCGTGAATGTGCCGAGCAACACCTCGGCGACGCTCTACCGGGTGACCGCCGTCGGCATCGCGGGAAACTCGCGCAGCGTCGTGGAGAGTATTTATGCGAAGTATTGAAAGGCGCGGCGGCGTGTGGCGGCTGTTTAGCGGCGTTGTTCTGGGGCTTTACCTGTCCGCACCGGCGTATGCCTTCACACCGTCGGACTCTCCGCTGTTGAGCGCCGCCGCCGTCGCACCGAACGTCATGCTGCTGATCGACGACTCGGGGAGCATGAACAACATCATTTGGGCGCCTGGTTTCGATCCAACGGTCAACCGTGCGCAGATTGCGATTTGCAGTTCCAATTCATCATGTTTAAGCGGCCAGAATCTGGACATGAGTAATAGCAATATTTTGTTGTCGAGTCTGAATCGCGGCGGTTGTTCGACGAACGGCAACTGGTACGGTTTCTATCGTGGTTTCTTGGGACTGTCATCGATCTGTTTGAAGCTGCCCGACCCGGTGGGCAATGAAAACACTCGTTATACGGCTGACTATCTGTCTTATCTGGTGGGCTTGGCCAATGGTTCGAGCAGGGATCTCACCAGTGGTACCGGGGCGATCCCCAATGAATTCCGAATGAACGTTGCGAAGGACGTTTCCACAGACCTTGTAACCAGTAATCGCTCGCTGCGTATCGGGCTGGCGACGTTCAATCCGCCCACGAGCAATAACTCCGGCCCCGGCGGATTAATTGTCCGTGCTGTCAGTGATCTGTCTCCTGTCGGCAGCGTCACCCAAGGCCAGGCGCAAACCAACTTCGACAACCTGATTTCATCGATTGGTGGTTTGAATGCAATAGCCAATACCCCATTGGCGGAAACCTACTATGAAATAAACCGTTATTTCCGGGGGTTGGCGCCGTTCTATAACTCGACACCTGCGACTTACACCAGCCCGATTCAATATCGCTGTCAGAAAAACTATGGTGTGGTAATTACCGATGGCTTGCCGACCTATGACCGGACTTTTCCGACTACCGATCCGCTGGGTGGCACTCGTCTGCCCAACTGGGATGGTGTGAATAACGATGGTGACAACCTGAGTGGTGACGGAGAGGGCGACACGCTGTATCTGGATGACATCGCCAAGTTTGCCTTTGACATCGATATGCGCTCCACAGGAACCGATCTGGCAGGCAAAAGCTGGAATGCTGCGGATTTTCCCAAGCAGAATATAAACACCTACACCGTGGGCTTTACCGCCGCGAACCAGATGTTGTCGGACGCGGCCAACTACGGGCAGGGCAAGTACTATCAGGCGACCGACAGCGCAGGGCTCAACAGTGCATTGTCCTCGGCGCTGAGCGATATCACCTCAAAGGCCGGTTCCGGTGGCGGTGGCGTCGCCAGCGGCACCACCCTGGCCAGCAATTCGAGTTACTTTCAGACCAGTTATGACCCCAAGGACTGGCGCGGCACGATCAAATCCTTTGGCTTCACATCGGCGGGTATCGTGAATACCGCTGCGACACTATGGACCACCGACACCACGATCGTCCCGGGTGCCACAGCGCCGACTTACCAGTCCTGGAACACCCTGACCAACGCCGCCGTCACCCTCGCTTTTGCCAGTTTCTCCCCGGCGCAGCAGACCTCTCTCAGTCAAAGCCTGCCCACCGGCATCACCGGCAGCGATCTGGTGGAGTGGAGCAAGGGCACCAACAAAACCGGGCTCAAGGTGCGCAGCGTGTTGCTCGGCGACATTATCAATTCGCCCCTTGTACTGGCGTCACCCACGGACAAAACCGCCTCCGATCTGGTGGGCGACACCACTTATAGCACCTACCTGGCCACCAAGGCCGCGACCATGAGTCCCAGCCTGGTGGTGAATGCCAACGACGGATTTGTGAATGTCATCAACTCGGCCAATGGCGTTCGGCGTTATGCCTACATGCCTTCAAGTGTGTTGCCATCACTGCGCTACATCGCCGATCCGACCTACATCAACGGTGTGAGCCACAAGTTTCTGGTCGACGGTCAGGTCGGGGTGTTCGATGCCCAATCCAGCAGCGCCTGGAAAACCCTGGCCATTGGCGGAACCGGGGCCGGCGGCAGGACTTTTTATGCGTTGCAGCTGTTCGATGCGTCAGCGGGTAATGTGACCAAGGCGTTGTGGGAGATCAGTGCGCCGACCACCGCCAGCACGGCGAACGTTTTCAATGACCTGGGTTATGCCTATGCTCGACCGGAAGTGGCACGCTTGGCCGACGGTCGCTGGGCTGCGTTCATCTCCAACGGGTATGGCAGCAACACCGGGGTGGCGGCGTTGTATGTGGTGGACATTCGTGACGGCTCGTTGATCAAGAAAATCGTGGTCGACAGCACCGACACCAGCAATGGCCTGTCGTCGGTGAAGCTCAGGGTCAACTCGCAGAATGTGGTGCAGGCCGCCTATGGTGGCGACTTGAAAGGACGGTTATGGAAGTTCGATTTGAGCGCTACCGCCCCCGACACCTGGGGTGTGGCATTCTCCGGCAAGCCGCTGTTTACCACGGCGGGTGGCGCCACCCAGCCCATTACTGTGCAGCCGTTGCTGGCGGACAATCCACTGGGCGGCAAGGAAGTGTTTTTCGGCACCGGCAAATTCAACGAGACTGCCGACAAGACCAACAAGGATTTGCAGGCGTTCTACGCCGTGTGGGATGCGGAGGGCGGAGCGGGCCAGATCACTGTGTCCAGTTTGCAGGCTCAAGCGGTGACCGGTGTGTTCTCGGGCAGCACCGGGCAATTCATCACCACCAGCCAGAACGACGTGACCTATCCGGGGGAGAAGGGCTGGTACCTGCCGCTGGTGTACAACAGCGTGCTGACGGGGGAACGGGTGATCAATCAGGCCAGCCTGGTGCTGGGGCGGATCGTCTTTACCACGGCGAGTGTGGACACCACCGACCCGTGTGCCAGTTTCGGCACCGGCAAACTGGTCGAACTGGATGCGTTCAGCGGTAAGATGCTCAACTATGCGGTGCTCGACACCAACAACGACGGGACGGTCGACAGCACGGACACGGTGTCCAGCGGAGTGATTTTCACCGGTGGCATCCCGACCCTGAACGCCATCGTCAACGGCGCGACCCGCAAGGTCGCGAGCGATTCCAGTGGCGGCATCAACACCCTGGTGGAAAAATCCGGCGGCGGCAGCCGTCGCATCATGTGGCGACAAATACAGTAAGTGAGAGTTAAGGAATGCGCAGATCCAACCGAGGTTTCACCCTGATCGAAATCATGATCGTGATTGCGATCATCGGGATCGTCATCACCATTGGTGCCCCGAGCCTCACCGAATACGTGAAAAAGGGTCGCCGCACCGAAGTGGCCGGGCTGCTTTCCGAACAGGCGCAGATCCTTGAGCGGTTCTACTCGAAGAACAATGTCTACACCGCTGCCACCGGACTGAGCGCCGGCAATGATTTTTACACCATCACCCCGACCCTGACCGATCAAACCTTTTTGCTGACGGCAACACGCAAGACCGGCGCTGCGATGGCGACCGACAAGTGCGGGGACTTCACCCTCACAAACACCGGCGTCAGAAGCATGGTCAATGCGACGTCCGGGCTCGTCACCAAAGATTGCTGGGGTCGCTGAGTTCTTTTTTCGGGCGCCTGTTTGCGCCCTCTGTCTATTTATCGGTTGGATCAGAACATGAGCAGGCAACAGCAAGTGGTGATTGTCGGCGGCGGCGTGATTGGGCTGCTGACGGCATTCAATCTCGCGTCCGAAGTGCAAAGTGTTGTGTTGCTGGATCGTTCGAGTGTGGGGCAGGAGTCGTCATGGGCCGGTGGCGGGATTGTTTCGCCGCTCTATCCATGGCGCTACAGTCCGGCAGTCACCGCGCTGGCGCATTGGTCCCAGGATTTTTATCCACAGCTCGGTGAGCGACTGTTCGCCGCGACCGGTGTTGATCCTGAAGTGCACACCACCGGCCTGTACTGGCTGGATCTGGATGACGAGGCCGAGGCGCTGGCCTGGGCCGAGCGGGAAAACCGCCCGTTGCGGGCTGTGGATATCTCGGCGGCACACGATGCCGTACCGGTGCTGGGCCCCGGGTTTTCCCGGGCGATCTACATGGCCGATGTGGCCAACGTGCGTAATCCGCGGCTGGTAAAGTCCCTCAAGGCTGCGTTGCTGGCGCTGCCGAACGTGACGATTCGTGAACAGTGCGAAGTCAGCGGGTTTATTCGTGAAGGCGATCAGGTCGTCGGCGTGCAGACCTCGGCGGGCCCTGTTCACGGTGATCAGGTGGTCCTGACGGCAGGCGCCTGGAGTGGTGACTTGCTCAAGAGTCTGGACCTTGAATTGCCGGTCGAGCCAGTCAAGGGGCAGATGATTCTGTACAAGTGCGCAGCGGACTTCCTGCCGAGCATGGTGCTGGCCAAGGGGCGTTACGCGATCCCCCGGCGCGATGGGCACATTCTGATTGGTAGCACGCTGGAGCATGAAGGCTACGACAAGACGCCGACCGATTCGGCGCTGGAGAGTCTGAAAGCATCGGCGGTGGAACTGATTCCAGCGCTGGCGGATGCCGAAGTGGTGGGGCATTGGGCCGGATTGCGTCCGGGGTCGCCGGAGGGCATTCCCTATATTGGCCAAGTGCCGGGGTTCGAAGGGCTTTGGCTCAATTGCGGGCATTACCGTAACGGGCTGGTGCTGGCGCCGGCGTCGTGTCAGTTGTTTGTGGATGTGATGTTGGGCAGGGCGCCGATTATTGATCCTGCGCCGTATGCGCCGGCCGGGCGGATCTGACCGCACGATTTTTATCGCCTGCCAGATCGCTTTCGCGGGCAAGCCTCGCTCCTACAAATTTGAGTCGTTCAATACATTTGCGAACGACACACCCCTTGTAGGAGCGAGGCTTGCCCGCGAAGAGGCCCTCAATCCAGCCCCAATTTCTTGAGTCGATAACGCATCGACCTGAACGACAGATTCAACCGCTGAGCCGCCGCCGTGCGGTTCCAACGCGTTTCCTCCAATGCCTGCAGGATCAGTTTGCGTTCGACGTTTTCCAGATATTCTTCCAGGTTGTCGATCTGCGTCAGGTCCGGCACGCCGTTCTCCGCCGTGCAATTACCTTCGGCCAGTCGCAGGTCGCTGGCTTCGATCTGTTTGTTCTCGCACAGGGTGTAAGCCCGTTCCAGCACGTTTTCCAGCTCCCGCACATTACCTGGGAAACGGTAGCTCTTCAGCGCGTCGAGGGCGAGCGGGTGGAGTTTTGCGGCAGGTTGTCCGCTGCCGGCTGCCAGACGCTTGAGCACATGGCTGGCCAGCGGCTCGATGTCGTCGCGGCGCTCGCGCAAAGGGGGAACGCGTAGCTCGATCACGTTCAACCGATAGTACAAATCCTGACGAAAGCGTTCGGCGGTGACTTCGGCGTCGAGGTCTTTGTGGGTGGCGCAAAGGATGCGGACATCGACCACCATTTCTTGCTGACCGCCGACACTGCGAATGGCTTTCTCCTGAATAGCCCGGAGCAGTTTGACCTGCATCGCCAAGGGCAGATCGGCCACTTCGTCGAGAAACAGTGTGCCGCCATGGGCGGCCTGAAACAGCCCGGGTTTGTCTTCGATGGCGCCGCTGAAACTGCCTTTGCGATGACCGAAGAATTCGCTTTCCATCAACTCCGACGGAATTGCCCCGCAGTTGACCGGGACGAACGGTTGATTAGCCCGCGGGCCCTGCTCGTGGATCAGGCGGGCGACCAATTCCTTGCCGCTGCCGGATTCGCCGCTGATGTACACCGGCGCCTGACTGCGGGCAAGTTTGTCGATTTGTTTGCGCAGGTTGCGCATGGGCAATGAATCGCCCAACAACCGGCGATCGATGGCCGTACTGGCGCCCCCCGGTGCCGGCAAGCGCAGGGCGCTGGTGACCAGTTCGCGCAGGCGTGTCAGGTCAACCGGTTTGGTCAGGAAGTCGAAAGCGCCTGCCTTGAGGGCGTTGATCGCCGTTTCGAGGCTGCCGTAAGCGGTGATCATCGCCACTGGCACGTGTGGATAACGCTGCTGGATGTACTGCACCAACTCAAGGCCGGTGCCGTCGGGCAGGCGCATGTCGGTCAGGCACAGGTCGAATGTCTCGCGCATCAACAAGGCCTGGGCTTCGCCAAGGTTTCGGGCACTGTAGGTATCGAGTTTCATCCGTCCCAGGGTGATTTCCAGGAGTTCGCGGATATCCGGTTCGTCGTCGACGATCAGGACTTTTGGCCGTGGGCTCATGTTCAACTTTGTTTCCGTCCGTGAGCAAAAGTGATGCGAAAGCAGCCGCCGCCTTGGCGTGGTTTGAAGTCTAGGCGGGCCTGGTTGCTTTCGCACAGCTCACGGGACAGATAAAGCCCCAGGCCAGTGCCCTGGCTACTGGTGGTGAAGAACGGTTCGAACAAATGCGTCTGTTGGTCCGGCGCCACGCCGGGACCGTTGTCCCGGACTTCGAGCGTGGGCAACTGGCTGTCGGGCTCGACAAACAACTCGAGCCAGACCTGCGCCAGATCGTGATTCAGAGCGCTATGGCGCCAGGCATTGCGCAACAGATTGTCGAGAATCTGGGTCAACTGATTCGGGTCCATCAGGGTGTTGAAGTCGCTCGGGCCGATGTGCAGGTGAATCAACTGGCGATCGGTCGCACCTTCACGGGTTTCGGCGACGAAGTGCTCCAGCCACGGCTTCAAATCAAGCCGTTGCGGCACGGTTTGCTGGCGGCGGGACAGTTGCAGGACGTTTTCGATAACCCGATTCATTCGCTGAGAGTGGTCTTGAATAATCTGCGTCAGACGCCGATCCGCTCCGTTCAGTTCCTCGGATTCCTGCAATAGCTGCGCGGCATGACTAACGGCGCCCAGCGGATTGCGGATTTCATGGGCGATACCGGCAGTCAAGCGACCGAGGGCGGCGAGCTTCAGTTGCTGCGCCTGTTGAGCGATCTGAGCGATATCTTCGAGAAACACCAGGGTCTGGTGGTTCGGGCTTTGGTCCAGGGCAATGAAGCTGGGTTGCAGTTCCACGCCACTGCTGGCGATTTTCAGGCTTTGCGGTCGCAGCGATGGATTGTTGAACCACAGCTGAAGGCGTTCGACCAGTGTCGGCGAATAGTCGTCGATCAACTGACCATCGAGGTCGTTTTGCCCCAGCAGGATCAAGGCGCTGTGATTGGCCAGTTGCACCCGTCGCTGGTCGTCCAGCACCAGAATGCCCGTGCGCATGCGGTGCAGGATCAACGCGTTGAGCGCTTCCAGGCCAATCACTTCACTGGCCCGTTGTTCGGCGAGGTTCTCGCTGACTTCCAGCCGCTTGATCAGACCTTGCACCAGCAACGCCGCGGCAAAACACAGCGCGCCGACGGTGCCGACTTGCAGGTACTCGCCGGGACTGATCGGGTGACTGAAGCTCAGGAGGAAGCTAAGGCCGACGATGCCAAGGGCGGCGACCGCCGCGATCAACAAGCCGATACGCCCGCGCAACAGGGTGTTGCTGATGGCCACCGAGACAATAAGCAGGTTGCCGACGGCGCTGGCCACGCCACCCGCAGCATAGAACAGGCCGCACAGCAGCAGGACATCGACCAATGCGAGGCTGAAAAGCTGTGCCGGCCGTCGGGTGTTCTCCCAAAAGACCACCAGCAGGATGTTCAGCACCAGGTACAACCAACTGCCACTGCGCAGCAGGTCGTCCTTGGCGAAGGCCAGCAACTGGTTGTCCATGTTGCTGGAAATCAACAGCACCAGGGTGATGCCGACGCTTAAACGGTAGAGATGGTAAAGGCGCAGCAGTCGCTGGGCCTGTTTGCCGCCGGGACTGGACGTCTCAGCGATCACTTGAGCCGGGGCCTTGCTCAAGGTGAGCCTGGCTGCAATACCATTGTTGTTGAAGGCTCAGTGCGCGATCGCGGGGCAGGTGTACGCCGCAATGCGCGCAGCGGACCATTGGCGCGGCATCCAGCTCGGCGGAAGACCTGGGCGCGGAAGTCGAAGCCTTGAACTTACGCCAGAACCATACCGCAGCGGCAATCAGGGCGATCCAGAACAGTAAACGAAGCATGGTGAGCTGCTTTATTGGCTAATGAGCAGGCAGTTTAGCCAAGGACCTGACCTGCGCACAGCGCAATAAAAAAGGGAGACTCAAGAGTCTCCCTTTTTGCATAACCCGATGTGTCAGTCGAACACGCCGAAGGTCATGTAGCTGAACCACGAGCGGTCTTCGTTGTTGCCTTCCGCTTCGTGTTCCTCTTCTTCGATCACGTCGCCATCTGCATCTTTAGGCTTCAGATCGTTTGGAATCGCGTCCTTGGCATCCTGGAACTGCTTCTGCACGTCCTGGTTGGCGCGGGTTTCGCCCGGCGGCAGCGGCGGACGGGATTCGATCAGGCCCAGAGTGGCCTTGCTCAACCACGAACGGTTGTCGGCTTCGTCGACCGAAGGCTTGAACTGACCGTCCACCAGGGTTGGATGGTTCGGGTAGTTGAGCTTCAGGGTTTCGAGACTGGTGGCTGCCAAGTCGTCCAGGTGCAGACGCTGGTAGGCTTCGGTCATCACCGCCAGGCCGTCACCGACCGAAGGGGTTTCCTGGAAGTTTTCCACCACGTAACGGCCACGGTTCGCGGCGGCGACATAGGCCTGACGGGTCAGGTAGTAGTCGGCAACGTGAATCTCGTAGGCCGCCAGCAGGTTGCGCAAGTAGATCATGCGCTGCTTGGCGTCCGGCGAGTAGCGGCTGTTGGGGAAGCGGCTGGTCAGCTGGGCGAACTCGTTATAGGAGTCGCGAGCGGCACCCGGGTCACGCTTGGTCATGTCCAGCGGCAGGAAACGCGACAACAGGCCGACATCCTGATCGAAGGAGGTCAGACCCTTGAGGTAGTAGGCGTAATCCACGTTCGGATGCTGTGGGTGCAAACGAATGAAACGCTCGGCAGCAGACTTCGCAGCCTCTGGCTCGGTGTTCTTGTAGTTGGCGTAGATGAGCTCGAGTTGAGCCTGATCGGCGTAGCGACCGAACGGATAACGCGACTCCAGCGCCTTCAGCTTGGCTGTGGCGGCGGTGTAACTATTGTTGTCCAGGTCGGTCTGAGCCTGCTGGTACAGCTCGACTTCGCTAAGGTTTTCGTCTACGACTTCCTTCGATGAGCAAGCAGCGGTCAATGCGAGGATGGCGATCAGCAGCAGGTGTTTCACTTGCATGGCGGCTTGCGTCCCTATGACGGCCGCTGTCTTGGGCGGGGCCGTCCTGTTATGATGAGCGCCCCGTTGATAAGCCTCGGGGCAAAAGACGCCGTATTTAACCACAAGCGCGCAGCCGAAACCAAAGGCTGTGCCGACGCCTAGTCTGAGCATGTCCGATAAAATTGAACTTCGCGCAGAGGTGCCGTCCGAATTGGGCGGCCAACGCCTCGATCAAGTCGCCGCACAATTATTCGCTGAGCACTCGCGCTCGCGCCTTTCCGCCTGGATCAAAGACGGCCGCCTGACTGTGGATGGGGCGGTTATCCGCCCGCGAGACATCGTTCATGGTGGCGCCATTCTTGAACTGACTGCCGAGCAGGAAGCTCAGGGCGAATGGATCGCTCAAGACATCGAGCTGGACATCGTCTATGAAGACGACGACATCCTGGTGATCAACAAACCTGCGGGCCTGGTGGTGCATCCTGCCGCCGGTCACGCGGATGGCACCTTGCTCAACGCCTTGCTGCACCACGTGCCGGACATTATCAATGTGCCCCGCGCTGGTATTGTGCATCGCCTGGACAAGGACACCACCGGTCTGATGGTGGTGGCCAAGACCATTCAGGCGCAGACACAGCTTGTCACGCAATTGCAGAGCCGCAGCGTAAGCCGGATCTACGAATGCATCGTGATCGGTGTGGTAACTGCCGGCGGCAAGATCAATGCGCCGATCGGTCGTCACGGCCAGCAACGCCAGCGCATGGCCGTGATGGAAGGGGGCAAGCAAGCCGTCAGCCATTACCGCGTGCTCGAGCGTTTCCGCTCCCACACGCACGTGCGGGTGAAGCTGGAAACCGGTCGTACACACCAGATTCGCGTGCACATGGCCCACATCAACTACCCGTTGGTCGGAGACCCTGCCTACGGCGGTCGCTTCCGTATTCCACCAGCCGCCAGTGTGACCATGGTCGAATCGTTGAAGGCTTTTCCGCGTCAGGCCCTGCATGCACGGTTCCTGGAGCTGGATCACCCGACCACCGGTAAACGCATGAGTTGGGAATCGCCCCTGCCGGACGACTTCGTCTGGTTGCTGACCCTGCTCAAGCAAGACCGCGAGGCGTTCATCGGATGAGTGACTGGCTGATTCCCGACTGGCCTGCGCCTGCCGGGGTGAAAGCCTGTGTGACCACCCGTGCGGGCGGCGTCAGTCTGGCGCCGTTCGACAGCCTCAACCTCGGCGATCACGTCGACGACAGCCCCGAAGCGGTTGCCGAAAACCGCCGTCGCCTCACTGATCATTTCTCTATTCAACCGGCCTGGTTAAAGCAGGTTCACGGCATCGCCGTGGCTCACGCGGACCCAAGCCTCACGGCCACTGCCGACGCCAGCTGGACGGCCACGCCAGGTATTGCCTGCGCGGCAATGACCGCCGATTGTCTGCCGGCCTTGTTTTGCGACCGTGCCGGTACTCGCGTAGCGGCGGCCCATGCCGGTTGGCGCGGTTTGGCGGCGGGTGTGCTTGAAGCCACCCTCGACAGTCTCAATGTGCCACCAGAAGAAGTGCTGGTGTGGCTCGGCCCGGCCATTGGCCCGCAAGCCTTTGAAGTCGGCCCCGAAGTGCGCGAGACCTTCGTCGAGCAATTGCCCGAAGCGGCCAAAGCTTTCGTGCCGAGCCCAAATGCTGGCAAATTCATGGCTGACATTTACGAGCTGGCGCGCCTACGTCTGGCCGTTCGTGGTGTCACCGCTGTTTATGGCGGCGGTTTCTGCACCGTCACCGATCCTCGCTTCTTTTCCTACCGCCGCAACCCACGCACCGGTCGGTTTGCCTCCCTTGTCTGGCTCGAAGACTAAGCTTTCCTGATCTACATCAACTGTACGACGCTTGAATCTCCCAGAATCGACCACATCTAATGAGGTATCTGGCAGGTTTCTTCATTCAGGATGTTTTATAGGTCCGGCCTGCTCAAAAGGAAGGTGACCCATGCGTATAGATCGTTTAACCAGCAAGTTGCAGTTAGCTCTATCCGACGCCCAATCCCTGGCCGTCGGCCTTGACCATCCCGGCATCGAGCCGGCGCACTTGATGCAGGCCATGCTTGAACAGCAGGGTGGTTCGATCAAACCCCTGCTGATGCAGGTCGGTTTTGACGTCAACAGCCTGCGTAAAGAACTGACCAAAGAGCTCGACCAACTACCAAAAATCCAGAACCCGACCGGCGACGTGAACATGTCGCAGGATTTGGCGCGCCTGCTCAACCAGGCCGATCGCCTGGCCCAGCAGAAGGGCGACCAGTTCATCTCCAGTGAACTGGTGTTGCTCGCCGCCATGGATGAGAACAGCAAGCTCGGCAAATTGTTGCTCGGCCAAGGTGTGAGCAAAAAAGCCCTGGAAAACGCGATTAACAACCTGCGCGGTGGTGAGGCCGTCAATGACGCCAACCACGAGGAGTCGCGCCAGGCGCTGGACAAGTACACCGTCGACCTGACCAAGCGTGCCGAAGAAGGCAAGCTCGATCCGGTGATCGGCCGTGACGATGAAATTCGCCGGACCATTCAGGTCCTGCAGCGCCGCACCAAGAACAACCCGGTGCTGATCGGTGAGCCTGGCGTGGGTAAAACCGCCATCGCCGAAGGCTTGGCCCAGCGCATCATCAACGGTGAAGTGCCGGACGGCCTCAAGGGCAAGCGCTTGCTGTCTTTGGACATGGGGTCGCTAATCGCCGGTGCCAAGTACCGCGGCGAGTTCGAAGAGCGCCTTAAATCCTTGCTCAACGAACTGTCGAAGCAGGAAGGGCAGATCATTCTGTTCATCGACGAACTGCACACCATGGTCGGCGCCGGTAAGGGCGAAGGCTCGATGGACGCGGGCAACATGCTCAAGCCTGCGTTGGCGCGCGGCGAGCTGCACTGTGTCGGCGCGACCACGCTCAACGAGTACCGCCAATATATAGAGAAGGATGCAGCCCTCGAACGGCGCTTCCAGAAAGTCCTGGTGGACGAGCCAAGCGAAGAAGACACCATCGCGATTCTGCGTGGCCTGAAAGAGCGTTATGAGGTTCACCACAAAGTCGCGATCACCGACGGTGCGATCATCGCCGCGGCCAAGCTCAGTCATCGTTACATCACTGATCGTCAATTGCCGGACAAGGCCATCGACCTGATCGACGAAGCGGCCAGCCGCATCCGCATGGAAATCGATTCCAAGCCGGAAGTGCTCGATCGTCTGGAGCGCCGTCTGATTCAGCTGAAGGTGGAATCCCAGGCGCTGAAGAAAGAAAGCGACGAAGCTGCGATCAAGCGCCTGGAAAAACTCCAGGAAGAAATCGTTCGCCTTGAGCGTGAATATTCGGACCTCGAAGAAATCTGGAACTCGGAAAAAGCCGAGGTACAGGGTTCTGCGCAGATCCAGCAGAAAATCGAACAGTCCCGTCAGGAACTGGAAGCCGCGCGCCGTAAAGGCGACCTGAATCGCATGGCCGAGCTGCAATACGGGGTGATCCCGGACCTGGAGCGCAGCCTGCAAATGGTCGATCAACACGGTAAAAGCGAGAACCAGTTACTGCGCAGCAAGGTGACTGAAGAAGAGATCGCCGAAGTCGTCTCGAAGTGGACTGGCATTCCGGTGTCGAAAATGCTCGAGGGCGAGCGCGACAAGCTGATGAAGATGGAAAGCCTGTTGCACCAGCGTGTGATCGGCCAGGACGAAGCGGTGATCGCCGTTTCCAACGCGGTGCGGCGTTCCCGGGCCGGGTTGTCCGATCCGAATCGCCCGAGCGGTTCGTTCATGTTCCTCGGCCCGACCGGTGTCGGTAAAACCGAGCTGTGCAAGGCGCTCGCCGAGTTCCTCTTTGATACCGAAGAGGCGATGGTGCGGATCGACATGTCCGAGTTCATGGAGAAACATTCCGTGGCCCGACTGATTGGTGCGCCACCGGGCTACGTGGGCTATGAAGAGGGCGGTTACCTGACCGAGGCGGTGCGTCGCAAGCCTTATTCGGTGATCCTCCTGGATGAGGTCGAGAAGGCCCACCCGGACGTCTTCAACATCTTGCTGCAAGTGCTGGAAGATGGCCGCCTGACTGACAGCCATGGCCGCACGGTGGATTTCAAGAACACCGTGATCGTCATGACCTCCAACCTGGGGTCGGTGCAGATCCAGGAGCTGGTCGGTGATCGTGAAGCGCAGCGTGCGGCGGTGATGGATGCGATTTCCACGCACTTCCGTCCGGAGTTCATCAACCGGGTCGACGAAGTGGTGATCTTCGAGCCATTGGCGCGGGATCAGATCGCGGGCATTACCGAGATCCAGTTGGGTCGTCTGCGCAGTCGTCTGACTGAGCGCGAGCTGAAACTGGAGTTGAGTCCAGAGGCCATGGACAAGCTGATTGCGGTGGGATACGACCCGGTGTACGGCGCACGACCGCTCAAACGAGCGATTCAGCGCTGGATCGAGAACCCGCTGGCGCAGCTGATTCTGTCCGGTCGTTTCATGCCCGGGGAAACGGCTGTCGGCACGGTGGCGAACGACGAAATCGTATTTGCCTGACCTTCTACGGCAGTGAAATAAACAGGGCCTCGCATCGCGAGGCCTTTTTTTCGTCAGGTTGTTGAACTGAAAGGAAAAGGCTTGTAAAGTGCGCCCCGCAGTAAGTCGCCCGTAAGGGTTTCTGCTCCCCAAGCAGAAATCTGAAATAAGTTGCAAATCATTAACTTGAATGCAATTTAAGGGGTTGACAGAGGTGCTTAAGATTGTAGAATAGCGCGCCTCAGACACACGAACGCAGCGATGCGAACGGATCGAAGAGGTGAAGCAAGCTTCACAGTTGTAAATTGAAATATGTAGTTCCGTGATAGCTCAGTCGGTAGAGCAAATGACTGTTAATCATTGGGTCCCAGGTTCGAGTCCTGGTCACGGAGCCAATTTCAAACCGGGGTATAGCGCAGTCCGGTAGCGCGCCTGCTTTGGGAGCAGGATGTCAGGAGTTCGAATCCCCTTACCCCGACCATATTAAAAATCCTCGTATCGAAAGATACGGGGATTTTTTTTGCCCTCAAAAAAATACACCTCAGTCATCGTATAACTTGCCGATAACGAGGCGACGGGGTACTGCCGAAACAACGCCCCATGGTGCAGCGCTTCCAGGTGTAAATCCGCCAGACGAAAAAAAACCGCGCTTCCGAAGGAAAAGCGCGGTTTTTGATTCCTGGAGGCTTAGGCGCCGTCTTGGTCTTTCAGGTGTTCGAACAGACCTTTTGGCATTTTCTTGCCATTGGCTTCGAAGTTGGCTTTTACGTTGTCGTAAGCCTCTTGCTCGTCGATGAAGCCATCATGGTTGGTGTCGATCTTGTCGAAGTTGGACTTCGGCGCGACTTTCTGGAATTCGGCGCGGGATACCTTGCCGTCGCCATCGGTATCAGTTTTCGCCATCGACGCATCGCCACACTTGCCTTCGCCACACTTGCCTTCAGGGGTTTTCACCACTTGTTCGGCCGAGGCCAGCAAGTAGCCCTGGGTCAGAGGCTGCGAAGCGAATACGGAACCGGACAACATCATGCCACCGGCCAAAACTGCGCCGAGCAGGCCAATAGTGTTTTTGGTAGTTCGGGACATTTCAATACTCCTGGGTTGCACGACACAACCGTTCGATAAAGGACGCCACGTGAGTGCGGCGATAACCGGAGCGGGCGAGTTGCCTTGCTCGGATGTGGCCATTTAAAGGGCGGGGTGTATCGCTACTGTGTCGCGCAAGGGGGAGTTTGTAAGCGAAGGGGTGGAATCGCGGGGGGAGATACAGTGAGACACAGATCTCCAAATCAGAGGAGATCAACTGTAGGAGTGAGCCTGCTCGCGATGGCGCCTTAACAGTCGACATCAATGTCGCCTGATACACCGCTATCGCGAGCAGGCTCACTCCCACAGTGGTTGGGTATTAATGCAGCTTCAACCGCGGCTCAGTCCCGCGTCCGATCTTGCTGCCCAACATCAACATCGCCGTGCGAAACGCGCCATACAGTGCCATCTGGTGCATGCGATACAGCGACACGTAAAACATCCGCGCCAGCCAGCCTTCGAGCATTACGCTCCCGGTCAGGTTGCCCATCAAGTTACCCACAGCCGAAAAACGTGACAGCGAGATCAGCGAGCCGTAGTCGGTGTACTTGTACTCGGGCAATGCCTTGCCTTCGATCCGCAGTTTCAGCGATTTGGCCAGCAACGAAGCCTGTTGATGCGCGGCCTGGGCGCGCGGTGGTACGTTGCGATCGGTGCCCGGTTGTGGGCAGGCCGCGCAATCACCGAAGGCGAAGATGTTCTCGTCGCGGGTGGTTTGCAGGGTTGGCAGCACTTGCAGCTGGTTGATGCGGTTGGTTTCCAGGCCATCGATGTCCTTGAGGAAACCCGGTGCACGAATACCGGCGGCCCAGACTTTCAGACTGGCGTTGATCACTTTGCCGTCGGCAGTGATCAAGCTGTCGGCGGTCACTTCGCTGACCGCCGCATTGGTCATCACATTGACCCCGAGTTTCTCCAGGGTTTTATGCACAGGCCCGCCGATGCGTTCCGGCAGGGCTGGCAGCACCCGTGGGCCGGCTTCGATCAGGGTGATGTGCATGTTTTCCGGCTTGATCCGGTCCAGGCCATATGCTGCGAGCTCGTGGGCGGCGTTGTGCAGCTCAGCGGCCAGCTCAACCCCGGTGGCACCCGCGCCAACGATGGCGACGCTGATCTGCTCGACCTTGTCGGTCTGCCCGGCATGGGCGCGCAGGTAGTGGTTGAGCAATTGCTGATGGAAGCGCTCGGCCTGTTTGCGGGTGTCGAGAAACAGGCAATGCTGCGCCGCGCCCTGTGTGCCGAAATCGTTGGTGGTACTGCCGACAGCAATCACCAGCGAGTCGTAAGCCACTTCACGCGCCGGCACCAGTTCCAGGCCGGCTTCGTCGTAAGTGGCGGCCAGCTGGATTTTCTTCTGCGCGCGATCGAGCCCGCTCATGCGCCCCAGCTGGAACTCGAAGTGGTTCCATTTCGCCTGGGCAACATAGTTGAGTTCGTCTTCGGAAGAGTTCAGCGACCCGGCCGCCACTTCATGCAGCAACGGCTTCCAGATGTGGGTCAGGTTCGCGTCGACCAGCATCACACTGGCCGTGCCACGTTTACCCAGAGTCTTACCCAGACGGGTAGCCAACTCCAGACCGCCGGCGCCGCCGCCAACGATGACAATACGATGAGTCATGGGGATATCTCGCAAGGCTAAAAGAAATCGGTGCAATTACCCGAGCGAGCGCGATGCAGCTCATAGCGTCAGGTAACTGATAAATCGGCTCAACAGGCCCAGACCAATGGTCACTGCCAACACCACCACCAGGAGCATCCACGGCCGGAAAGGCCGGCGCTCGACTCGGTGCTGGGACAGGTGCAGGTACTCTTCGACATGCTTCTGGTCGTCGGGGTTCAGGCGGCTGGTCATATTGGGCCTCGTCAGGTAGACGTTGCTGAAGGTGCAGAAGCTACAGGCTGATTCAACGAACGTTGAACGGAGCATAGCCGCTGTCGGGAATGGGCTCGACGCTCACCGTATCGTCCAGGCGAATGATTCCACCTTGTAACACTCGGGCCGTGATTCCGCCATGTCCGCGCACGGCCTGAAATGTCCCGGGGCCGAGGTTGTTTTGCAGACGCGCGCAAGGCTGGCACCAGCCGGTGGTTTCGAAAATGGCCTGGCCGATGCGGAAGCGACGGCCCTTGAGGCTGAACAGGTTGAGACCGCTGATAACGAGGTTGCGCCGCAACTCTTCAGGCAAGACCGGTTGGTCGTGCGGACGGCCCATCAGCGAGCTGATCACCGGCAGATGCTCCCACTGAATCAACGTCACCTGCCGCGCGTTACGTACACCGGGGCGGGCTCGATCGCCGGTCAGGCCGGCTTCAAGTCGTGCCTCTACGGCATCCAGTTCGATCATCGGCACATGAGGTTCCGGGCGCACGCCGATCCAGCGCACGCGGCCGGTTTGCGGGACTTCGGCGATTAATGCTTGCAATGGGCTCACAGGCTGATCCCGACATCGAAGACGATGCTGCGCCCCAGGTTATTGCGCAGGAAATCCGGGGCATCCGGGTGGGCGAACAACACGCGGGCGAACGTCGGACCGACCAGCGACAGCGAACGCCAGCCCTGGCGCAGGTATTCGGTCGGCGGCGGGAAATGGCTGTTGAGGTCCAGCACTTCACGCTTGAGGCTGGCGAACGCGATGATGTCCAGTTCCCCCAGGTCCATGCCGCGTTCTTTGTAGTTGTGTGCTTTTTTACGCAAGGTCGGCGCCAGTCTCAGCAGAAACTCATTGGCCGGGATGCGCCGGGGCTTGGCCTCGCGACGCACCAGTTGGCTCAGGGAAAACGCGCTGCGCCGGCGTTGCAGCTCATCGCGCCATTCGTCATTGAGGCGCCGGCCTTCGTCGAGGACGAAAAACACCTCGAAACTGGCGTCACGAAACAGCACGTCCGGCGGCTCCCCGGCGGGGGCGAATTCGTCGGCGCGATAGGGAATGTTCAGGCCTTGCAGCAGGCGCTGGCAGACCCAACGCTCACGCTCCCATTTGCGGGCATTGGACAGGAACGCGTTGGCTTGCTCGGCCGCGATGGTCAGCAGGCGTAAATAATCTGAGTCATCCATAGGCCCAAGCTTAGCGTTCAAATGCGACAAGCTGAAAGCTTTGCATCGGGTGGAGCAACTTTTGCGTCGGTGTAGACTGCGGGCATAAAGCCGTATTCACGCAAGGAGTCCGCGGTGGCGTTCAAGGGGGTGCCTACATGATCGGCGCAGAGTTGCTGTCGGCGCAGACGCTGACAGTCGGCTGGTTGATTCTTGTGCCTGTGTTGCTCTGGGCGCTCTGGCGTGCGCCGTGGGTTGAACTGTTCACCGACAGCCGCCGCCAGCATTTGCTGTTCGGCACGGTGTTCGCGCTGTTCATGCTGTGGCTGGTGCGACGTGATTTCGATACAGGCGTGTCGTATCACTTCATTGGCATGACGGCCGTGACGTTGCTGCTGGATTGGCCATTGGCGATCGTCGGTGCGTTGGTTGCGCAATGCGGGCTGGTGCTGCTCGGGCGTCAGGACCTGGCGGCCGTCGGGGTCAACGGTGCGCTGCTGATTTTGCTGCCGGTGCTGGTGACCGAGTGCTGTGCCATCCTGGTCGAGCGCGCGCAGCCGCGTAATCCCTTTGTGTATATCTTCGTTTCCGGCTTCTTCGCCGCGGCGCTGTCAGCGTTGCTGTGTCTGTTGCTGGCGCTGTGGCTGTTGTGGTTCAACGAACGTTTCGAGATGCCGTACTGGCTGGAAGATTTTGTCGGTTATCTGTGGCTGCTGATTTTTCCGGAAGCCTTTATCAACGGCATGATTGTCAGCGCACTGGTGGTGTTCAGCCCGGAATGGCTGGAGACCTTCAACCGCACACGCTACCTTTCGGCGCCCTGGAAAGACGACGATCCCAAGTCTTGATCCACATCAAATCCATCAATCGCTGACGCTTCCATGCTCCGCAAAACCTTCAGGAGCATCGAAATGAGTGTCTACGAATGGGCAAGGCAGGAGTTGCGTCAGAGTCTGGATGGCGCGCAGGAAGTGGGGTTTGATCCGGGATTGAGCCTGCGCGCCTTGCTCAGCGCGGTGGTGCAGCAGAGCAAGGCGGTGCGCAGTGCCGAAGACCTGGCCGACGAGTTGCGCTTTCTTGCGGAAAACCTCGATGAAGGCCAGGACTACGGCTTTATGCGGCCCTGAGTGTCAGTGGCGCGGTTCGAAGTCTTCGCTGAACAGGTCGTCTTCGGCGTCCGGGCTGACCGGAATCTTGTGTTCTTCCGATGCCCAGGCGCCCAGGTCGATCAGTTTGCAGCGGTCCGAACAGAATGGCCGGAACGTGCTCTCGGCGCTCCATTCAACAGGGGCGCCACAGGTTGGGCAATTGACGGTTGGGGTCTGGCTCATGACTGGCCTCCACGCAAAGTAAGGTAAAAGTGATGCAGGCGCTCGACCTCGCTGTGCAGCCAGGCGAGGTCGCGGTCGTTGACCACCACATCGTCGGCGTGGCTCACGCGGTCCTGGCGGCTGGATTGCGCCTTGAGGATCGCCTGGACCTGTTGCTCGCTGGTCTGGTCACGCTGCAAGGTGCGTTCGATCTGTAACTGTTCCGGGGCATCGATCACCAAGACCCGTTGGGTCATGGCGTACTGCCCGGACTCGATCAGCAACGGCGAAACCAGAATCGCGTAAGGCGATTGTGCCTTGGCCAGGTGATCGACGATTTCCTTGGCGATCAGCGGATGCAGCAGCGCTTCGAGCCAGCGGCGTTCCTCGGGCACTTCGAAGATCAGCTTGCGTAGCGCTGCGCGATCCAGTTGCCCGTCGGCTTGCAACACGCCGGGGCCGAAATGGTCAGCGATCGTTGCCAGCGCCGGGCGACCCGGTTCCACCACCCAGCGCGCCGCGTGATCGGCGTCCACCACGTGTACGCCGAGGTCGATGAAGTGCTGGGCAGCCGCGCTTTTGCCGCTGCCGATGCCGCCGGTCAGGCCGAGAATCCAGGGTTTTTCCACAGGGGTATTCATTTCAAACCGACAAACTGCCAATAGAAGCCGGTTATTTGACCACCCCAGAGCAAGGCAATCCAGCCGGCAATCGCCAGAAAGGGTCCGAAGGGGATTGGCGTCGAGGTATTTGCGTGACGCAAGCGCAGCAAAATTACCCCGATGATGGCGCCCACGAGCGATGACAGAAGGAGGGTCAGGGGCAATATCTGCCAGCCGCCCCAGGCCCCGAGCAGGGCCAGCAGCTTGAAATCGCCATGGCCGATGCCGTCCTTGCCGGTGAGCAGCTTGAACAGCCAGAACACTGACCACAACGTCATGTAACCGGCCACCGCGCCCCACAACGCCTCATGCAATGACACTAACAACCCGAAGCTGTTGACGATCAACCCCAGCCACAGCAGCGGCAGCACCAACACATCCGGCAGCAGTTGGTGCTCGGCGTCGATCAGGCTCATGGCCAGCAGGCCCCAGGTCAACACCAGCACCATGCAGGCCTGCCAGCCGAAGCCGAAATGCCAGGCGATAAACGCCGAGAGCAGGCCGCAGGCCAGTTCGGTCAGCGGATAGCGCTTGCTGATCGGCGCGGCGCAGTTCGAGCATCGACCCCGTAGAAACAGATAACTGAGCAGCGGAATGTTTTCCCAGGCGCGGATTTGATGGTCGCACTGCGGGCAGTGGGAATGAGGCAGCATCAGGTTGTAGGCCGGGCCCGGTGCCTCGGGCGGTACGCCCAATACGTCATGAGCTTGCAGCCGCCATTCGCGGTGGAGCATTTTCGGCAGGCGCCAGACCACCACGTTGAGGAAACTGCCAACCAGCAGGCCGACTGCCAGGGCGATGACCACGAACACCAGCGGATAGAGGGTCAGGATTTCGTTCAAGGGCATGTCAGATTGCTGAGCCGAGTTGGAAGATGGGCAGGTACATCGCAACCACCAGGCCACCGACAATAACACCCAGCACCACCATGATGAACGGCTCCATCAGGCTGGTGAGGTTATCGACCATATTGTCCACTTCATCCTCGTAGAAGCTCGCGACCTTATCGAGCATGTCGTCCAGTGCACCGGATTCTTCGCCAATGGCGGTCAGCTGGATCGCCATGCTGGGAAAGATGCCCGAGGTGCGCATGGAGAAATTCAGCTGCATGCCGGTCGACACGTCCTGCTTGATGCGCAGCACCGCACGTTTGAACACGATGTTGCCGGTCGCGCCCGCCACTGAGTCCAGGGCTTCGACCAACGGCACGCCGGCGGCGAACGTGGTCGACAGGGTGCGGGCGTAGCGAGCCACGGCGGACTTGTACATCAATGTGCCGATCAGCGGCAGCTTCAGCAGCCAGGTGTCCATCCGGTCCCGAAAGGCCTGGGAGGTTTTAAAGGCGTGGCGCACACCGAAAACGGCGGCGATCAACCCGCCAAGTATCATCCACCACCAGGCCTGCAAGAACTCCGACAAGCCGATGACCATCACGGTGAAGGCCGGCAATTCGGCGCCAAAACCCTTGAACACCGACTCGAACTGCGGCACCACCTTTACCAGCAGAATCCCGGTGACAATGATTGCCACGAAGACCACGGCCAGCGGGTAGGTCATGGCTTTCTTGATCTTGGCCTTGAGGCTTTCGCTCTTTTCCTTATAGGTCGCCACCCGTTCCAGCAGGGTGTCCAGCGCGCCGGCCTGCTCACCCGCGTCGACGAGGTTGCAGTACAGCTCATCGAAATACTGCGGCTTTTTACGCAAGGACGCGGCGAAGCTGTTACCCGCCGCGACTTCCTGTTTCACCTCGTCGACCAATTTGCGCATGGCCGGGTTATCGAAGCCTTCACCGATGATGTCGAACGATTGCAGCAGTGGCACGCCGGCTTTCATCATCGTTGCCATCTGCCGGGTAAACAGGGCAATTTCCTGAGCCTTGATCCGATTGCCGAAGCTGAAAATCGAGGCAGATTTCTTGCGCACCTTGCCGGGGTTGATCCCCTGCTTGCGCAACTGAGCCTTGATCAACGCCGGGTTGAGACCGCTCAACTCGCCGGTCATTTTTGAACCTTTCCTGTCCGTTCCTTCCCAGGCGTAGACGCTGATTTTTGCTGCTTTGACCGCCATGTTCAGTCCTTGGTGACCCGGTTGATTTCTTCAAGGCTGGTGACGCCTTGCATGGCCTTGATCAAGCCCGAGGTGCGCAAGTCGTTGAAACCGTCCTTGCGCATCTGGATGTCGATTTCCAGTGAATTGCCTTCGGCCATGATCAGCCGTTGCAGGTCCGGTGTGTTCTTCACCACTTCATAAATCCCCACTCGCCCTTTGTAACCGCCGTTGCACTGATCGCAACCGACCGGCTCATAGATCGTGAACGAGCCGATGCGTTCCTCGGGGAAGCCTTCCTTGAGCAGCGCTTCGCGGGGAATCTCGATGGGTTTCTTGCAATGGCTGCACAGTTTGCGCGCCAGCCGCTGGGCAATGATCAGGGTGACCGAGGTGGCGATGTTGAAGCCCTGAATGCCCATGTTGTGCAGGCGGGTCAGGGTTTCCGCGGCGCTGTTGGTGTGCAGGGTGGAAAGCACCATGTGCCCGGTCTGGGCGGCCTTGATGGCGATCTCGGCGGTTTCGAGGTCGCGGATTTCGCCGACCATGATCACGTCCGGGTCCTGACGCAGAAAAGAGCGCAGCGCCTGGGCGAAATCCAGCCCTTGCTTGGGATTGACGTTGACCTGATTGATGCCTTCCATGTTGATCTCCACCGGGTCTTCGGCGGTGGAGATGTTGATGTCCACGGTGTTGAGGATGTTCAGTCCGGTGTAGAGCGACACGGTCTTGCCCGAACCGGTCGGCCCGGTGACCAGAATCATGCCCTGTGGCTGCTTCAGCGCGGCCATGTACAAGGCTTTCTGCTCAGGCTCGTAGCCGAGGGCGTCGATGCCCATTTGCGCGCTGGACGGGTCGAGGATCCGGATCACCACTTTCTCGCCCCACAGGGTCGGCAGGGTGTTGACCCGGAAGTCGATGGATTTGGTCTTGGACAGGCGCATCTTGATCCGCCCGTCCTGGGGTTTGCGCCGCTCGGAGATGTCGAGGCTGGCCATGACTTTCAGTCGCGCCGCGATGCGGTTGGCCAGTTGGCTCGGCGGCCTGGCGACTTCGCGCAGCATGCCGTCGGTGCGCATGCGCACCCGATAGGTTTTTTCGTAGGGCTCGAAATGCAGGTCGGAAGATCCGCTCTTGATCGCATCGAGCAACATCTTGTGGACGAAGCGCACCACCGGCGCGTCATCGGCATCCTGGCCCGGGATGGAGTCCTTTTTGTTGTCATCGACCGACTCGATGTCCAGCCCGTCAAGGTCAACATCGGCCATGTCTTCGAGGCCGGTGGAATGGCTGTCGAAGAATTTCTCGATGGCGTCGCTGAGTTTGTCGTCCTCCACCAGAATGGCTTCGGTGTTCAACCCGGTGCTGAACTGGATGTCATTGATGGCTTGATGATTGGTAGGGTCGGAAACCCCCACGAATAACTTGTTGCCACGGCGCAAGAGGGGCAGGGCGTGGTGCTGACGGATCAGCTTCTCGCTGACCAGTCCTCGGGGTTGGGATTCCTTGTCCAGGCAATTGAGGTCGAGCAGCGCCATGCCGAAATGCTCCGAGGCAATCTCGGCCACCTGCCGGCTCTTCACCAGTCTGTTTTGTACCAGATAACTGACCAGGGAAATATTGCTGCGTTGAGCTTGCTGATACGCCTGTTGCGCGCTTTGGTCAGTGAGCAGTTCGGCCAGGACCAATTGCTTGGCCAGACCGCTAAGGGCGATGTCATTCATTGGGATACCGGACGCAGACAGTTCATGACTTATAGCCTAGTCAAGGAGCTGAGCCAAACCAGCGGCCGTCAGGTGACAAATAGTGTCAGATAGTGCGGATCCTGGGGATAGGAAAGGTCTTTGACCTGGCTTCGCGCCCCGCCAACAGGGGGCGCGATGCTTGGCACGGGGTATGCTGAAGCTCATTCAGATCATGAGATTTCGACTCATGCATGGAGCCTGTCTATGAATACTCAAAAAGGTTTTACCCTGATCGAACTGCTGATCGTCGTGGCGATCATCGGGATTCTGGCGACGTTTGCGTTGCCGGCTTATTCGAAGTATCAAGCGAAGGCCAAAGTCACCGCGGGTCTGGCGGAGATTTCGGCGTTGAAAGTGCCCTTTGAAGAACTGATGAATAACGGGACCAGCCCGGCTAATGTGGCGGCAGTTGGTGGGACTAGCCCAACTTCAAACTGCACGCTGACAGCGTCCGGTACCGCCGCTGATGGTGCCGGGACCATTGTTTGTACGATCGTTAACGCGCCTGCACCGGTTTTAGGCAAGACGGTCACGCTGACGCGCTCGACGACTGGCTGGGTTTGCACCAGTAACGCTCAGCAAGACTTCTTGCCTAAAGGCTGCACCGGTTCCGCCACATAACGCTCGACAATTCTCTTGAAAGCCAAAGCCCCGCCCTGAAAAGCGGGGTTTTTTGTGGGAACGACCCCCTCGAATTTCGAAAAACGAGAAAACCCCGACAATTCATGGCCTTAGGCCTGCGGCAAAACCCGCAACTTGCATGTAGAGAATCTCGAAGTCATGCATTTTGCATGATTTCGAAAATCGGGCTATTTCATAAGCGACTGTTTTATAAGGATTTATCGCCTGTCTCAAAGTTGGCACAGCGTTCGCAATATACCCAGTAACCCTGCTGACAAGACACGCAGCAGACTTTCTAGAAAAACAGGAGTTACTCGTATGAAGAAGTTCGCTATCGCTGCCGCTACTGCTACCGCGCTGACCCTGACCATGGCCAACGCTGCATTCGCTCAAACCCAGGCTACCCAGGCTCCAATGGTTCTGGCAGCCGGTGAAGTGACCGAAGCCAAAGAAGCTACCTCCGACACTTGGATCACCACCAAAGTCAAAGCAGACCTGGTAACCGAAAAAGGCATTCCTGGTACCGACATCAAGGTTGAGACCAACAAAGGTGTTGTTTCCCTGTCGTCCACTACTGCCGTAACTGATTCCCAGAAAGACGTTGCAGTAGCCATCGCCAAGAAAATCAAAGGCGTCAAAGCGGTCTCCGCTGACGGCCTGAAAGCCGAGTAAGGCAAGACTTCTCGCCTGGACTGGGAGAAGGCGCGGCAGGCGGGCCGAGCAATACGCCAGCCGCATCTGGAGAGTTCATGCGAAAGGCCACAAGGATGTGGTCATTACAGGCCTCCGACATTCGTGTCGGGGGCCTGTTCTATTGTGGGACCCGCAAAAACCAATGTGGGAGTGAGCCTGCTCGCGATAGCGGTGTGTCAGCCAACATCAATGCTGAATGACACACCGCTATCGCGAGCAGGCTCACTCCCACATTTGTATGTGCCCACTTTGGATTGTGGTTCAGTTCCCGCGCTTGCTGGTGATCTGTTTCAGCCGATTACCTTCAAATCGCAGGTATTGATACATCCCGCCATTGGGCCCGTAGGTCCATTCCTCGACCTGAAACTCTTCCCGTCGATTGGCGCTGCGCTTGTAGCCCAACAGGTCGCGGCTGACCGGTTCTCCGCACTTCTGCAGCACTTCGCTGGACCTGTCCCCGACACTGACCAATTGACTGCCACAGCGCAGTGTATCGGCCGCCGAGGCCTGACTGGCCGCCAGTGCCAGGGTCAGGCTCATCAGCAATCGTCTGATCATCACTCGGCATCCAGGTGCATCGGCGTCACCACCCGACCGTCACTTTCCGCCTCGCCCAGTTGGGCGTCGATGAAGTAGACACGGTCATCGTCCATCTGGGTCTTGTCCACCAGATAATCCTTGATGCTGCTGGCGCGTTCCTGGCCCAGCTGGCGCAGCAGCACATCGCTGGAACTCCAGAATTTGATCACGTCTGCGCGCATTTTTACGGTGCGTTCTTCCTTGCCCAGATCCTTCCATTCAGCCGGTGGCTGGGTCTTCAGGCGCGTGCGGTAGATCCCTTCCAGCAGCGGACCTTTCTCGCCGTCCGGCACTTGCAGCAATGAAGCCTGGGCCGGAACCTTGTCACCGCGCCGCTGGAGCATTTTGTAGTAGTTGTACTGGTATTCGCGCTCAAGCCGTTGCTCGGCAATCAGCGGGCCGTCGCTTTTGGCGGCCGCGGTGCCTTCGATTTCCAGGCGCAGGGCCGGACGTTCCTTGAGGGCTTGGGACAGTTTGATCAACGAACCCTCGGCGTCCTTGCTCAGCTCGCTGGAGCCCGGCGCAAACGAGACAGTGCCCAAATCTTCGGAACCCCCGCCACTGACCAGCCCGCCAATCATTTTGAACGGTGCGGCAGCGGCCTTGACGATCAGGTTGCGCAGGGTCTGCCAGACAATCGGCATGACGCTGAACTGCGGATTGTTCAAGTCGCCGGTCACAGGCAGCTCGATGGAAATCTTGCCATCGACGTCCTTGAGCAAGGCGATCGCCAGTTTCAGCGGCAAGCTGACGGCGTCCGGACTGTCGACTTTCTCACCCAGTTGCAGCTGCTCGACCACCACTTTGTTCTCGGCCTTGAGCTGGCCCTTGACGATGATGTAGTGCAGGTCGAGATTGAGCCGGCCCTTGCGGATGCGATAACCGGCGAACTTGCCGGAGTAGGGTGTCAGCGTGGTCAGTTCCACACGTTTGAAGCTGGTGGCGATGTCGAGGCTGGACATCGGGTCGAACGGGTTGACCGAACCCTTGATGGTCACGGGCGCGTAACGATCGACCTTGCCTTTGATATCGACGGTGGCCGGTTTTGCCTGGCGGCTGTCGATGGTGCCGATCTGCCCGTTGAGCTGTTGCACGGCCGTGGCGAAGTTCGGGGTCAGGCTGAAGTCGGCAAAGTTCGCCGAACCGTCATTGATGGCAATGCCGCCAATGTGGATGCCCAGCGGTTTTTCGTTGCTGGCGGGTTTGCCTGCGGCGGTCTTGGCAACTGCGGTGTCGGCTGGTTGCGGGATCAGCAGGTCATCGATGTTGGTGGTGCGGTCATCGTTGATCATGAACCGCGCGTAAGGCTGGAACAGGTTGACCTTGTCGATCGACAGGCTGTCGCCGTGCTGATAGTTCAGGCCTTCGAGCACCAACTGCTGCCACTTGAGGAAGTCACGGGTCTTGAGGGTGTCGAGGGTGTGCAGTTGATCGACCTGCGCTTTACCGGTGACGCTGAACGCCAATGGCTCGGTGCTTTTCAGATCAACCGCCAGATCACTGCCGAGCATGCCGCTGCGCAGCTCCAGGCGAATGAACGGGTTGATGTAGGACTGGGCGACACGCAGGTCGATGTCCTTGGTCTGCACGTTCAGTTTGGCGCTGACCGGCGCCAGATTGACCACGCCGTCGGCCATGAGCTTGCCTTGTTTGCCCACGCCGGTGTCGAGCTTGAGGTTGAAAGGCGAGCCGTTGAGGCTGTCGAAATTCTGCAAGTCGAGGTTCAGCGGGCCAACGTCCAACGCCACGGCGGGTTGCGCTTTACGATCGGCCAGATGCACCTGGTAATCGCGCAGTTGTACGTCTTTGAGCAGGACTTGCCACGGTTTGCTCGGTGGCGCGGGTTCTGGTTTTGGTGAGTCGGCGGCCGCCGGCGTGCTGGTCGGTTCGGCATCAGCTTTCACGGCTGCCTTGGACGGTTGGCTGGCGAACAGTTTTTGCCAGTCCAGTTGCCCATCGGCTTCCAGGGCGGCCCAGGTTTCCAGTTTCTTGCTACGGATCTTGCCGACCACCACTTGCTGTTTGGCCAGGTCCACTGTGGTTTCGCTGATGTCCAGACGCTCGAGTTTCGCCAGCGGTCGACCGTCTGGAGCCTTGATGGCGAAGGGCGCGATGCTGACGGCGACGTTGCTCAGCAGCAGTTCGGTTTCCTTGGACAAGTTGAGCTTGTAGTCAGTACTCAGGTTGACGACGCCGTTTTCCAGCACCAGCGGTAATGCGTCACGTACATAGGGCCAAAAGGCTTTCATCTTGCCGTCGGTGATCTTCAGCTTACCTTCGGAGGCAATCGGGATCAGGCTGAAATTGCCGGTCCAGTCGATCTGCCCGCCTGCCGGGCCGACGGCCACCAAGGTCATGTCGGCGTTATCTTCCGGCAGCGTGCTGAGGTTTTTCAGCTCGAAGTCGAGTTTGTCGTAGAGAAACTCGATGGGCTCGCTGGGCCGTGCGTCCTGGAAGTGCACAAAGCCGTCAGCCAGTTTGATCCGCTCGATGCGCAACGGAAACGGCTTGGCGTCCGGGTCAGCCGGGGTCGGTTCACTGGCAGGGATCTTGAACAGGCCCAGCAGATTGAGCTTGCCGTCCTTGCCGAAGAGGATTTCGGTCTTGGGTTTGTCGATTTCGATATCGGACAGGTGCAGCGCCTTGGTCCACAGGCTGTCGATCTGCAGGTTGGCGTACAGGCGTTCAAAACCGACCTGTTCCTTGCCCGGTTCGCCGATGATCAGGCCCCAGAGGGTCACTTCCAGGCTGAAGGGGTTGAGTTCGATCCGCGAAATCGTAGCGGGCATCGTGGCGTAATTGGCCAATTGCTGATTGGCGACCCGTAACGCGATGCCCGGTAAAATCAGAAACCCCAGCAGGCTGTAAAGGGCCAGAGCAGTCAACAATGCGCCAATAGCGCGAATCAATCCTTTGGGCATGTGCGGCTTCATCTGTCTGAATCGGAGTGCGTTGGAGTATGGCACGCGATTCCGGTTCCGAAGTGATCGCACTCTTCTGGTTTTTCAGAAATTAGCGTAGGAAATTTCCTGTGTGATCAGAGTTGCAGAATCAACGTTTTCAGCGGCGGCTGTTGATCCATCGACGGGAAATCGCCGCCTGGTTTCATCACGGTCCACTCACGCACCGGACGCCCGGCTTTCTCTGCGCAACGCAAAACCTGTTCGCGCCAATCGTCCATGCTGACCTTTGCCAGGTTGTTGCAGCAGATCAGTACGCCGTTGTCGGCAGTGGTCAGCAGCGCCGGTTTGAGCAGGCTCTGGTAGTCGCGAAGCAGGTCGACCGTGCCAAACGCGCTCTTGGCCCAGGCCGGCGGGTCGAGCAGCACCAGGTCGTACTGACGCTGTTCAAGACGCGTGTAACTCGGCAGTTTCTGCCCACGCCGCTGACTGATCGGCAGCCCCGCCAGTTGGCGGATGGCCGGGAAGTAATCGGACTGGATGAACTCCATCGCAGGCAATTGCGGATTGAGCAGACCGTTCTCGCGGCCGACCGCCAGATTGCCCTCGGCGAAATCCAGGTTGCACACCTCACTTGCCCCTCCGGCCGCAGCGCTCAGGCCGACACCACAGGTGTAGGCGAACAGGTTGAGCACGCTTTTGTTTTTGCTGTGCTCCTTGACCCAGCCGCGCGTGTTGCGCAAGTCGAGGAACAGCAGCGGATCCTGACCGGCATGCCGCCCGCGAACCCGGTAGTTGAGGCCCCATTCGTGGCCGATCAAGTCTTGCAGGGCGGCCTCGTCGGCGCGGTAGACCGTGTCTTCGCGGTCGATGCGCGAGTTGCCACGGGAGCGGTCGTTGTAGACCAGCAGCGTTTCGAGGCCCAGGTGTTGATTGATGGTCTCGTGCAGTTGCAGCAGCGCGTCACACTCCAGCGCCTGGTGGAAGCTTTGCACCAGCAGTTGCGGGCCGTAGCGGTCGATGGTCAGGCCACCGGCGCCTTCCTGGCTGCCGTGGAACAGGCGATAGCAATCGGTGCCTTGCTGATGCAGCTCGGCGAGCAGGTCCTGGCGATGATCGAGGGCGGCGCGCAGCGCCTGATTCAAGGAAGACATGCTGTGCGCCTTGCAGGAGGGAATTTGGCGCGGGAGTTTAACAGCATTGGCCCTGATCCCGAGTCACTGATCGTTCCCACGCTCTGCGTGGGAATGCCTCAATGGACGCTCCGCGTCCGCTTCGGTAGGGACGCAGAGCGTCCCGGGCTGCATTCCCACGCAGAGCGTGGGAACGATCAGTGGGAGCGAGCTTGAACTGGTCCAGTAATTTTGGACATTTTTTTCGGTTCTCACGCCGCCAGCTTTTCCGCTGCTACAGGTGAGTGGTAACCGTTGTAACTGTG
>NZ_JBIWAF010000038.1:2378-46187 GCF_044759925.1 Pseudomonas sp. NPDC099000 | reverse complement strand
AATGAGCCCTGTGGAATACAGGACTCAATCCGTTCAGGCCTAGAACCACAATCGTCCAACTTTTGGGGTGCACACCAGAGCGTGGGAACGATCAGGGAGAGAGACTTATTCCAACGCCGAAGCCGGCCCAAAGAACTCGTAACGGCTCTGCTTCTCCGGCACACCCAAGGCTTTCAAGTGACGCTTGATCGCCGCCATAAACCCTTTCGGCCCCAGGAAGTAAGCATCCACATCACGCTGCTCGGGCAACCACTCGCCCAATTGTTCCTGGCTCAACAACCCGACCTTGTGCGCCGCCGGGCTCACGCCGTCATCTTCGGCGTAGCAATAGAACCGTTTGAGTTGCGGGTGACGCTCGGCCAATCCATCGATCCAGTCGCGGAAGGCGTGAACGCTGCCGTTGCGCGCGCAGTGGATAAAGTGCACCGGCCGCTCGGTCGCCAGCGCCGCTTCCAGCATCGCCAGCGTTGGGGTGATGCCGACACCGCCGCTGATCAGCACCAGCGGTTTGTCGCTGGCAGTCAGGGTGAACTCGCCCGATGGCGGGAACAGTTGAATGCTCGAACCGACATGCAGTTGATCGTGCAAGTGGTTAGAGGCGCGGCCACCGGTTTCACGCTTGACGCTGATGCGGTACTGGCCCTTGTTGGCCAAGGCCGACAAGGAATAGTTACGGCGGATCTCTTCGCCATCGAGGACCAGTTTCATGCCAATGTACTGGCCCGGTTCCGCCGCCAGAATCGCGCCTTTGTCGGCAGGTTCGAAGTAGAACGAGGTGATTTCCGCGCTTTCCTCGACCTTCGCCGCCACGATGAACTCCCGCGCTCCGCGCCAGCCGCCGGGTGCCTGTTCCTTCTGATCGTAGATGCTGGTTTCGGCGCCGATCAGGATGTCGGCCAATTGACCGTAGGCCGCGCCCCAGGCACTCATCACTTCAGGGGTGGCGATTTCGTCGCCCAGCACTTCGGAGATCGCACGCAGCAGGCAAGCGCCGACAATCGGGTAGTGCTCAGGCAGAATTTGCAGGGCCACGTGCTTGTTGATGATCTTGGCGACGAGGTCGCCCAACTGGTCGAGCTGGTCGATGTGGCGCGCATACATCAAAACGCCGTTGGCCAGGGCGCGAGGCTGATCACCGCTGGCCTGGTGGGCCTGGTTGAACAGCGGGCGAACTTGCGGGTATTCGGAGAGCATCATGCGGTAGAAGTGAGTGATCAGCGCTTCGCCACCGCTTTCCAGCAGCGGCACGGTGGATTTGACGATGGCACGGTCTTGGACGCTAAGCATAAAGTGACTCCTGGGGCTTCTTGGATTACTAACTGATTACCCTATGCTTATCAGTTTCCATGCCAAGTATTTAAACGTTTAAAATCAACAACTTAAAAACAACGTAGTCATATCGACACAGGCTGACTTATAGTCATCCCGACTACACGGAGTCACTATGACTGCAAAATCTTTGCTCACCGCCCTGTTGCCGCTGGTCTCCGACCTGTCCCGCGAACTGCCTGAAGGTGAGCGTTATCGACGCCTGCTAGAAGCCATGCGCGCCCTGCTCCCCTGCGATGCCGCCGCCCTGCTGCGCCTTGATGGCGAATGGCTGGTGCCGCTGGCCGTCGACGGGTTGAGCACCGACACCCTTGGCCGCCGCTTCAAAGTCAGCGAGCACCCGCGCTTCGAAGCGTTGCTCAGCAGCCCCGGACCCACGCGATTCGCCGCCGACAGCGACTTGCCTGACCCATACGACGGCCTGGTCGACGGCCTCGCCGATCATCTGGAAGTCCACGACTGCATGGGCTGTCCGCTGTTTATCGATGAGCGCCCGTGGGGCTTGCTGACCCTTGACGCCCTCGACCCGGAACAATTCGAACCCATCGAACTGGACGCCCTGCAAGCCTTCGCCAGCCTCGCGGCGGCCACCGTCAACGCCGCCGAGCGCATCGAGCGCCTGGCCAATCGTGCCGAAGATGAACATCAGCGCGCCGAGGTCTACCGCCAGGCCAGCGGCCAGCAGAACCGCGAGATGATCGGCCAGAGCAAGGCGCATAAACGCCTGGTGGAAGAGATCAGCCTGGTGGGCGGCAGCGACCTGACCGTGCTGATCACTGGCGAAACCGGGGTCGGCAAGGAATTGGTGGCACAGGCAATTCATGCAGCATCGCCTCGGGCGGACAAACCGATCATCAGCCTCAACTGCGCCGCCCTGCCGGACACCCTGGTGGAAAGCGAGTTGTTCGGTCATGTGCGCGGCGCGTTCACCGGCGCCATGAACGATCGGCGCGGCAAGTTCGAACTGGCCAATGGCGGCACGCTGTTTCTAGATGAAGTCGGCGAACTGTCCCTGACCGTGCAAGCCAAGTTGTTGCGGGTGCTGCAAAGCGGTCAGTTGCAGCGCCTGGGGTCGGATAAAGAACATCAGGTGGACGTGCGCCTGATCGCGGCGACCAACCGCGACCTGGCCGAAGAAGTGCGCAGCGGCCGCTACCGCGCCGACTTCTATCATCGCCTGAGTGTCTACCCGCTGCTGGTCCCGGCCCTGCGAGATCGCGGGCGGGATGTGTTGCTGCTCAGCGGTTTTTTCCTGGAGCAGAACCGCTCGCGGATGGGCCTTAACAGCCTGCGCCTGAACAGCGATGCGCAGGCGGCATTGCTGGCGTATGGTTGGCCGGGGAATGTACGGGAGCTGGAGCATTTGATTGGTCGCAGTGCCTTGAAGGCGCTGGGTAACTGCAAGGAACGGCCGAAGATTCTGAGTTTGAGTGCGGCGGATCTGGATTTGCCCAATGGCAGCGTTGAAATCGCCGCCACTGAGCAACCGGCGGCCAGTCCCGTCGCGTTGGTCGCGGGAGATCTGCGCGAGGCCACCGAAAATTATCAGCGACAATTGATCAGCGCTTGCCTGGAACGGCACCACGACAACTGGGCGAGTGCGGCGCGTGAGCTAGGCTTGGATCGAGCGAATCTTGGGCGGATGGCCAAGCGGTTGGGCATGAAATAACGCAATCGTTATAGCCTGCACAATCCCTGTGGCGAGGGGGCTTGCCCCCGTTCCAGTGCGCAGCACTGGCAAGATTCTGGACAGTCTCTCGATTTTTTGGGGCCGCTTCGCAGCCCAACGGGGCGATGCGGCGTTCCGACAAGCCCCCTCGTCACAAGGTCACCGTTGGGCCGGGAATGGGCATTTGGCCTAAAGCCTGCCCCCAACAAGTCGATAACCCGGCATCAATAGCTTTTGGCGACTTTCTACTCGCCCATCACCTTTTTCCATAGAAGGTTTTTATGTCCACCACCAAAGCCCGCGCAGACTCACTTTCGCTTCTGCTGTTTACCTTGCGCAGCGGCAAGCTGATGGCAATCAACCTGCTGAAAGTCAGCGAAATCATCCCCTGCCCGCCGCTGACCAAGCTGCCGGAGTCGCACCCCCACGTCAAAGGCATTGCCACCCTGCGCGGCGCCTCGTTGTCGGTGATCGACCTCAGCCGCGCCATCGGCGAGCGACCGCTGGAAGACCCGAACGGTGGCTGCCTGATCGTCACCGACGTCAGCCGCTCCAAGCAGGGCCTGCACGTTCAGGCCGTGAGCAAAATCGTCCACTGCCTGACCACCGACATTCGCCCACCGCCCTTCGGCTCGGGCGGCGTGCGCTCGTACATCACCGGCGTGACCTCGGTCGACGGCACCCTGGTGCAAGTGCTGGACATCGAGAAAGTCATCCACGGCATCGCCCCGGCGCAGATCGAAATGGCGCCGACCGAACTGAGCATGGAAGACGCCGAAGTGCTGGGCAATGCGCGGATCCTGGTGGTCGATGACAGCCAGGTCGCGCTGCAGCAATCGGTTCACACCCTGCGCAACCTCGGCCTGCAATGCCACACCGCCCGCAGCGCCAAGGAAGCCATCGACTGCCTGCTGGACCTGCAAGGCACCGCGCAGCAGATCAACCTGATCGTCTCGGACATCGAAATGTCGGAGATGGACGGCTATGCCTTCACCCGCACCTTGCGCGAGACGCCGGACTTCTCGCACCTGTATGTGCTGCTGCACACGTCGCTGGACAGCGCGATGAACAGCGAGAAAGCGCGCCTCGCCGGGGCCAACGCGGTGCTGACCAAGTTCTCCTCGCCAGAACTGACCCGATGCCTGATCGAAGCGGCCAAGGCCGTCGCCGAACAAGGTCATTGAGTCATGGCCGAAGGCTTTTGCTTGCTGATGCGGCGCAACCTTGCCGAGGCTGTGCCCACAATCACGTGGCCGGTCGGAATTGAATTGACCCAATACCGCCCCGAAGTCGCCGAGGCGGTCCATCGCTTGATGGAACTGGGTCATCTTGAAGGCGGCGGCCGCGTGCCGGAATTGGCTATCTGGCAGCGGCGTTTTGAAACCGATCCTGAATATGACCCAACGCTCTGCTTCATCGCTCAAGATGCCGAAGGGATCGTCGGCGTGGCGCAGTGCTGGACCAGTGCCTATATCAAGAAGTTGATGGTGCATCCACGGGCACAGCGACGCGGGCTTGGCCGCGCATTACTGCTTCACGCGTTCCAGGTGTTTCAGGATCGCCGGGAAGGCTTTGTGGATTTGAAGGTATTGGAAGACAACCTTCGGGCGCAGCGCTTGTATGAAAGTGCCGGGATGTATGTCGTCCGCAGGGAGCCTGTTCCAGCCTGATATACCGCCTTCGCGGGCAAGCCTCGCTCCTACACGGATTGCGCATGACCTGTAGGAGCGAGGCTTGCCCGCGAAGGGGCCGACACATTCCCCCCAAAACCATCAGGCATACTCCACCCCTCGGCCAACTCAACGCCCAAGGATGCCTGACTCATGAAAGCCGCAACCCTGACCTTCCTCTGCCTCACCGCCCTCGCAACCCAGGCTCACGCCTCCAGCCCCGACGCCTGGGCCGCCTTCGACAAAGCCGTGCTCGCCAGCTGCACCAAAGCCAGCGGCTTGAAAAACGCCAAACCCGTCGGCAACGCCGCGCAGTTCGATGACCGGGTCGGCTACACCGCGCTCCTGCTGCAAGGCCAATATCCGCAAAAACACATGAAAGGCCAGCAAGGCACCGAACTGTGCCTCTACAACAAAAAGAGCAAAACCGCCTACGTGACCGAATGGGACTCCATTCGCCCCGCCGCCAAAGCCCAGTGACTGGCGCATAACTTGCTTCGAAACATGCTTTCGCGGTGTCTTTCTGGCGCCGTTCCATGCCCTCGGAAGCGACCGGCCGTTCAATGAATACGACATTTTCCTGCGTGGGTTGCGGCAAATGCTGCAACGACCACCACGTGCCCCTGACCCTGGCTGAAGCCCGTATGTGGGCGGCCGACGGCGGTCAGGTGATCGTGTTGGTGGAAGGTTTCCTGGGCAACGGCCTGGGCCTGCCCGTGCAGCAACGCGAACACGCCGAACGCCGTTCAGTGGTGGTTCGAAGCGGCACGTCCGAGGCTTATGTGGCGATCACCTTCGCCGCCTACAACGTCGGCCCCTGCCGGAATCTTGACGAAGACAACCTCTGCCGCATCTACGAACGCCGCCCGCTGGTGTGCCGCATCTACCCGATGGAAATCAATCCGCACATTGCGCTGAACCCGGCAATCAAGGAATGCCCGCCCGAGTCATGGGAACAGGGCCCGGACTTGATCATCGGGGGTGAGTTGGTGGATCAGGAACTGGCAGGATTGATCCAGCGATCGCGTCAGGCGGATCGCGATGACATTCAGACCAAGGATGCGATTTGCGGGTTGCTGGGGATTCGGACTACAGCATTGAAGGGGGATGGTTTTACGGCTTATCTGCCGGATATGAATGCGTTTGCCACAGTCATTGATCAGCTAGCCGGGCAGCCGCTGGCGGGCTCAGGCAGTGATTGGCAGTTTCATGTGTCGGGCGACGATATCGCCGGACAAGTGCTGGCGGCTGGAGCGCAAGTGGCGACTGAAGCGCCGGTGAACTATGCGTTTATATCGTTGCGGGCGGCTTGATCCCAGGGATTTGCTGCCTGTTTTGGCCTCATCGCGCGCAGGCTCGCTCCTACAATGGGCCTTCGTCGTACACAAATCTGTGTGCTATGGAGATCAACTGTAGGAGCGAGCCTGCTCGCGATGACGGTAGATCAGGCACCGCAGAGCGTGAAACTCAGCGCTTACCCATCGACCGACGAGTCCCAGGAGGCGCCGCCCCCGGCGTCTTGGTATGGCCATTCTTCGCGCCATTCTTGTACCAAGGCTGGCTGGCGTTCTTCGCTGCGGCCAGATCACCCGGTTTGAACGGGAACTTGAACGCAGGGATCGCGGCTTTGGCTTCGCTGTCTGCGTTGGAGTCGACGCTGTCTGGCAGGTCTGCCGGGTCGTCGCTCAAAGCGTCGGCAACCGGCGGTTGTGTCGGGGAAGTCATGAAAGCTCCGGGTGATACAAAAAGTCGGGCCCGATCAGCGAGCCGCGAAAGGCGGCAGTATACCTGTGTCCAGAGCCGCAAGCTTCACACCACGAGCGAGTCCGTCGGGTTTTGGTTGACTGACCAGGCGTCATCGCGGGCAAGCCCGCTCCCACAAGAACACCGCTGTACCTGTGGGAGCGAGGCTTGCCCGCGAAGAACGATAACGCGGTCAACCAGACCGAACGTTACCTACGCCGGAACCTCAACCCTATCCAACACCCGATTCACCGCCAACTCCGCCAGCATGATGACCTGCTGAATCGCCATCAGCGTATGCCGCTGCGGCCCCTCCAGACTCGTCGCAAAATCACTGCTCATCACACTCGCCGACGCCAAAGATTAACAGGCATGGGCCAACAGACTTTCCGAATCAACATCGGGGGCGACCACGAACATCGTGCTCGGGCAACGCGGTTTTGCGCTGTAGCGCTCGGGGGAATCGAGGTAGTAATCTAGCGCGCGTTTTATGCTTCGTGGTCTTTGATGAGCGCTTCGGCCTGGGAGGGCTCGTCGCTGGGAGTGGTGGTGTCGATGGGTGGATCGGGGATTAACTTATCCATGCAAACTCCTACTGAAATGGGTGCCACCACTCGCCGGATCTCAAGCGGCGAAGAGGTGGCAGCTATGTGCAGTGTGAGATCACCGGTAGTAGGCACCCGGCCAGACCGAAGTCTGCCCGCACACAGCCGCCATAACGCATTTACAGGCAGCGGATAAGCTGGCGCCAATTATGGTGACATTGGCGCTAGATGCATACTAGTTGCCGGGGATCTCACGCCCGGTCGCTGAATTTGCAGCGACAGCCAAAGGTTAGAGAACACGCTTCCTACCCGGCAACCTGAAAAATGCGTGGGAATTCGCTGTGTTTCTTACACATCTTTCAACACAAAAATGGAACGCGGAGCGTCCCGGGCGGCATTCCCACGCGGAGCGTAGGGAACGATCAATCGGGGGCAGCAGAAAGAGATTGGTCGGCTGTCAGGCCGCCATCGCTGGCAAGCCAGCTCCCACAGGGAATTGGTGTACACCCGCTAGAGATTGGTCGGCTGTCAGGCCGCCATCGCAGGCAAGCCAGCTCCCACAGGGAATATGTACATCTGAAAGTGATTGGCCGGCTGTCAGGCCGCCATCGCGAGCAGGCTCACTCCTACAATGGGCGGTGTACACCCGAGGCTTCTCACCACTCAACAGGCCGAGCGTTAGCTCGCCTGCTCTTGATCTTGATCCACCCGCCCCGTCGGGAGGCTGAGTGGAGGTGTTCATCCGGGGAGTGGCGCGTAGCGCCGTTCGACGCAGTCGAACACGCTGCATGTAGGTCGTCGCGAAGCAGACCGGAGGGCAGTGTCCCCGGATGGATGCCGGAGCGAAGGTACGCCGAGCCTTAGCGAGGGGCCGGACGTTTGGGGCGAGCCTTTTTGGGTACTTTTTTGGCGTTTGAAAAAAGTGCCTCGCCGTAAGGGCGAAACCGCCAGCCGCCGTTACCGCAGAAATGGATATACACCCGATCAACCACAACATGGTCGGCCCACAGGCCGCCAAGCCCAAACTGACAGCGCCGTCAGTTAGCAGTCACCTTCCTGACCAGCGAACAGGTTTATAAAGGAAGGTATAAACCTGACCCGACTCCCGACCATCTAGCCCGGCGCCCCACTCGCATGCGAATTCAGAAAAAAACCGCCTTGATCGCAGGTCTGCTGATTGCCCTGGCAGCGGGTGGCACGTGGTACGCCACCAAACCCGCCACCGCCAAACTCGCCGCGCCCACGGCAATCCCGGTTCGGGTGGTCAGCGTCACCGAAAAAGACGTCCCCCGCTATGTCAGCGGCATCGGCTCGGTCCTGTCCCTGCACAGCGTGGTGGTTCGCCCGCAAATCGACGGCATCCTCACCAAAATCCTGGTCAAAGAAGGCCAACTGGTGAAACAAGGCGACCTGCTCGCCACCATCGACGACCGCTCGATCCGCGCCAGCCTCGACCAGGCCCGGGCGCAACTCGGCGAAAGCCAGGCGCAACTGCAAGTCGCGCAGGTCAACCTCAAGCGCTACAAACTGCTGAGCGTCGACGACGGCGTATCGAAACAGACCTACGACCAGCAACAAGCCCTGGTCAACCAGCTCAAAGCCACCGCCCAAGGCAATCAAGCATCAATCGACGCCGCTCAGGTGCAGCTTTCCTACACACAGATTCGCTCCCCGGTCACCGGTCGCGTCGGTATTCGCACGGTGGACGAAGGCAACTTCCTGCGCATGACCGATGCCCAGGGCCTGTTCACCGTGACCCAGATCGACCCGATCGCCGTGGAGTTCTCCCTGCCGCAGCAAATGCTGCCGACCCTGCAAGGCCTGATCGGCGACCCCGAGCGCGCACAAGTGAAGGCCTACATCGGCGCCGACACCGATGGCGAAACCGGCAACCTGCTGGGCGAAGGCCACCTGACCCTGATCGACAACCAGATCAACGCCAACACCGGGACCATCCGCGCCAAGGCCGAATTCAACAACCCCGGGCAGAAACTCTGGCCGGGCTTGCTGGTGACGGTAAAGATTCAGACAGCCCTGGATAAAGATGCGCTGGTGGTCCCGCCCACCGTCGTACAGCGCGGCCTCGATCAACATTTCGTGTACCGGATCAACGGCGACAAAGTCGAAACCGTCACCGTACAAATGGTCTACCAAGGCAGCGGCCAGGACATCATCAAAGGCGTGAAACCGGGTGACGTGCTGGTCAGCGACGGCCAGTCACGGCTCAAACCCGGCTCGACCGTGCAGGTAATGACCGAGCCGCCGCAAGTGGTGCAATCGGAGTCGAAGCCATGAAGGGTCACGGTTCTGTCTCGGCCTGGTGCATCGATCACCCGGTGGCGACGATTCTGCTGACCTTTGCCCTGGTGTTGCTCGGCGTCATCGCCTTCCCGCGCCTGCCAATTGCGCCGCTGCCGGAAGCCGAATTCCCGACCATCCAGGTCGCCGCGCAACTGCCCGGCGCCAGCCCCGAAACGATGGCGTCATCGGTGGCCACGCCACTTGAAGTGCAATTCAGCGCCATCCCCGGCGTGACCCAGATGACCTCGAGCAGCGCCCTCGGCTCGACCAACCTGACCCTGCAATTCACCCTCGACAAAAGCATCGACACCGCCGCCCAGGAAGTGCAGGCCGCGATCAACACCGCCGCCGGTAAACTGCCCAAGGACATGCCGAACCTGCCGACGTGGCGCAAGGTCAACCCGGCCGACAGCCCGGTGCTGATTCTCAGCATCAACTCAAAATTGATGCCCGGTCCCGAACTCAGCGACCTGGTGGAAACCCTGCTCTCGCGTCAGATCAGCCAGATCGACGGTGTAGGCCAAATCAACATCACCGGTCAGCAACGTCCGGCGATCCGCGTTCAGGCTTCCGCCGACAAACTCGCGGCCATCGGCCTGACCCTGGCGGACATACGCCTGGCAATCCAGAACACCAGCCTCAACCTGGCCAAAGGTGCGTTGTACGGTGAGTCGAGCATTTCCACGCTGTCGACCAACGACCAGCTGTTCCATCCCGAGGAATACAGCCAACTCATCGTTTCCTACAAGGACGGTGCCCCGGTTCACCTCAAGGATGTCGCCAAAGTCGTCAATGGTTCGGAAGATGCCTACGTGCAAGCCTGGGCCGGTGACAAGCCGGGGGTGAACCTGGTGATTTCCCGGCAACCGGGCGCCAACATCGTCGAGACCGTGGATCGCATCCAGGCCGCCCTGCCCGGCCTCGAAGCCATGCTGCCGGCGTCGGTGCAGGTCAAGGTGCTGGTCGACCGCACCCAGACCATCCGCGCCTCGCTTCATGAAGTGGAAATCACCCTGCTGATCGCGATCATGCTGGTGGTGGCGGTGATGGCGCTGTTCCTGCGCCAATGGTCGGCGACCCTGATTGTGTCCGCCGTGCTGGGCGTGTCGCTGGTCGCCAGTTTCGCGCTGATGTACATCATGGGCTTCAGCCTGAACAACCTGACGCTGGTGGCGATCGTGGTGGCCGTGGGGTTTGTGGTCGACGATGCGATTGTGGTGGTGGAGAACATTCACCGTCACCTGGAGGCTGGCGACGGCATGCGCGAAGCCGCGATCAAGGGTGCCGGCGAGATCGGTTTTACCGTGGTCTCGATCAGCTTCTCGCTGGTGGCGGCGTTTATTCCGCTGCTGTTCATGGGAGGCGTGGTCGGGCGGCTGTTCAAGGAGTTCGCCCTGACCGCGACCTCGACCATTATGATTTCGGTGGTGGTGTCACTGACGCTGGCGCCAACCCTGGCCGCGCTGTTCATGCGCGCCCCAGTGCATAACGCCCACAGCAAACCCACCTTTGGCGAACGCTTGCTGGCAGGCTATGAAAAACTGCTGCGCCGCGCCCTCGCCCACCAGAAACTGATGATCGGTGTGTTCTGCCTATCGCTGGGCCTGGCTGTTGCCGGTTACATCTTTATCCCCAAGGGTTTCTTTCCGGTGCAGGACACCGGTTTTGTCCTCGGCACCACCGAAGCCGCCGCTGATATTTCCTACGGCGACATGGTGAAAAAACACCTGGCGATGGCCGAAATCGTCGCCGCGGATCCAGCGGTCGCGGCGTTTTCCCACTCGGTCGGCGTTTCGGGCAGTAACCAGACCATCGCCAACGGCCGCTTCTGGATTTCCCTGAAAAAACGCGGCGACCGCGACGTCTCGGCCAGCCAGTTCATCGACCGGATCCGTCCACAACTGATGAAAGTCCCGGGCATCGTGCTCTACCTGCGTGCAGGCCAAGATATCAACCTCAGCTCCGGCCCGAGCCGCGCGCAGTATCAATACGTGCTCAAGAGCAACGACGGCGCAACGCTTAGCACCTGGACCCAGCGCCTCACGGAAAAACTGCGCGCCAACCCGGCGTTCCGTGACATTTCCAACGACCTGCAACTGGGCGGCAGCATCACCCACATCAGCATCGACCGCAGCGCCGCCGCGCGTTTCGGCCTGACCGCCAGCGATGTCGATGAAGCGCTGTACGACGCCTTCGGCCAGCGCCAGATCAATGAATTCCAGACCCAGATCAACCAGTACAACGTGATTCTGGAACTGGACACCAAGCAACGCGGCAAGGCCGAAAGCCTCAACTATTTCTACCTGCGCTCACCGCTGAGCGGGGAGATGGTGCCGCTGTCGGCCCTGGCGAAATTCGATGCGCCGACGGTCGGCCCGTTGTCTATTGCCCACGACGGCATGTTCCCGGCTGCCAACTTGTCGTTCAACCTCGCGCCCGGTGTAGCACTGGGCGATGCGGTGATCATGCTCAACCAGGCCAAGGCCGACATCGGCATGCCGGCCGCCATGAGCGGCAACTTCCAGGGCGCCGCGCAAGCGTTCCAGAGTTCGCTGGCCAGCCAACCGTGGCTGATTCTGGCGGCGCTGGTGGCGGTGTACATCATTCTCGGCGTGCTCTACGAGAGCTTCGTCCATCCGCTGACCATCATCTCGACGCTGCCGTCAGCGGGGCTCGGTGCGGTGATCATGCTGTGGATTTGCGGCCAGGACTTTTCGATCATGGCGCTGATCGGGCTGGTGTTGCTGATCGGCATCGTGAAGAAGAACGGCATCCTGATGATCGACTTCGCCCTGGATGCCCAGCGCAATCGTGGCTTGCCGCCGGAAGAGGCGATTTACCAAGCCTGTATCACGCGGTTCCGGCCGATCATCATGACCACCCTCGCCGCCCTGCTCGGCGCACTGCCATTGATGCTCGGCTACGGCACCGGCGCCGAACTGCGTCAGCCATTGGGGATCGCGGTGGTCGGCGGCTTGCTCGTGAGCCAGGCGCTGACGCTGTTCACCACTCCGGTCATATACTTGTGGCTGGAGCGGCTTTTCCATAAGCCCAAACCCGCACCGATGCCGGCGCTGGCAACCACAGACTGAGGCGGGGTCATGCGCGTTCTGATTATCGAAGACGAAGAAAAAACCGCGGATTATCTGCACCGCGGCCTGACGGAACAGGGTTACACCGTGGACCTGGCGCGCAACGGCGTCGAAGGCCTGCACCTGGCGCTGGAAAGCGACTACGCGGTGATCGTCCTCGACGTCATGCTGCCGGGCCTCGACGGCTTCGGCGTATTGCGCGCGCTGCGTGCGCGCAAGCAAACCCCGGTGATCATGCTCACCGCCCGCGAGCGGGTGGAAGACCGCATCAAAGGCCTGCGCGACGGTGCCGACGATTACCTCGGCAAGCCGTTTTCCTTCCTTGAACTGGTGGCGCGCCTGCAAGCGTTGACCCGGCGCAGTGGCGGTCATGAGCCGGTGCAGGTGAGCATCGCCGACCTGTGGATAGATTTGATCAGCCGCAAGGCCACCCGCGCCGGCACCCGTCTGGACCTGACCGCCAAGGAGTTCTCGCTGCTCAGCGTGCTGGCCCGCCGGCAGGGTGAAATCCTCTCGAAAACGGCGATTGCCGAGATGGTCTGGGACATCAATTTCGACAGCGACGCCAACGTCGTCGAAGTCGCGATCAAACGCCTGCGGGCCAAGCTCGACGGGCCGTTCGACGAAAAACTGCTGCACACGATCCGTGGCATGGGTTATGTGCTGGAGAGCCGCAGTGTCCAGTAATTCGATTGCCCTGCGCCTGAGCGGAATGTTCACGCTGGTGGCGTTGCTGGTGTTTCTGTTGATCGGCTGGGCCTTGTACCAGCAGGTCGATAAAGGCTTGGGTCTGTTGCCCGAGGCTGAGCTGGATGCGCGCTACAGCGTGCTCGAATCCACGGTCGGGCGTTATGGCACGCCGGAGCATTGGGTGAAGATCAACAACAAGCTCAAGTTGCTCGGTGAAGAAGACAAGCGCATCAGTTTCTGGATCATCAGCGGCGATCCGCACTACGAATACGGCAACCTGACGCCGCAGATCCGCGCCTTTGCCGAAGGGCCGCTGGGGATGCGCGACATGACGTTGCCGGACCAGCCTTATCCGCTGAAAGTGCTGGTGAGCCAGTTCCCGGCCAAGGATCAACGTCCGCCGCTGCGTTTCATGATCGGCATCGATACCGAGACGTTTCTGCAGACTCAGCATCATTTGCTGATCGCGCTGATCAGCCTGGCGATCATCGGCGTTTTGCTGGCGTCGGCGCTGGGGTATTGGGTCGCGCGGATTGGCCTGAAGCCGTTGATCAAGTTGTCGCAGGAAGCCCAGCGACTGGCGCCGCCGTTGCGATCCGGGCGCTTGCGTTTATCGCGGTTGCCGCCGGAGCTCAATCAGTTCGTCAATTCGTTCAATTCCACGCTGGAGCGGGTCGAGCAGGCCTATTCGCGGCTTGAGTCGTTCAACGCCGACGTCGCACACGAACTGCGCTCGCCGCTGACCAACCTGATCGGCCAGACCCAGGTCGCGCTGACCCGTGGACGTTCGGCGGAACACTATTTCGAAGTGCTGCAATCGAACCTCGAAGAGCTGGAGCGGCTGCGGTCGATCATCAACGACATGCTATTTCTTGCCAGCGCGGATCAGGGCAGCAAGGCGACCAAACTGACCTCCACCTCGCTGGCCGATGAAGTGGCGACGACCCTGGAATATCTGGATTTCATTCTTGAAGATGCGCAGGTTCAGGTGCAGGTCAGTGGGGATGCGCAGGTGCGGATCGAGATTGCGCATCTGCGCCGGGCGTTGATCAATTTGCTGAGTAACGCGGTGCAACACACCGAGCCCGGGCAAGTGATTCAGGTGCGGATCGAGGTCGAGGACCATCAGGTCAGCATCGGCGTGGCCAACCCGGGATCACCGATCGCCAGCGAGCACCTGCCGCGGTTGTTCGAGCGCTTTTACCGCGTCGACGCATCGCGCAGTAACAGTGGCAACAACCACGGGTTAGGGCTGGCAATCGTCAAGGCGATCGCGCTGATGCATGGCGGCGATGTATTTGTGCGCAGTGATCACGGCATGAACACCTTCGGTATCCACCTCCCGGTCTGATCCCGCTAAACGATCGTTCCCACGCGGAGCATGGGAACGATCAGTGCGTGACTGTTGCTTTCAGCGCAACAGTCCTTTCATGAATCCGATCTTTTTCCCCTCTCCAATCCCCCTTATCGTTGCCGCACCAAACAGCACTTGCCAAGCAAGAAGGTTTTAAAGATGTCCAACACTATGGGTATTGCCAGCGCTTTCGTTTTGTCCTCTTTGTTCCTGTCTCCGTTCGCCCTGGCTGAAGAGTCGCAGACGTTCGTCGCGCAAAATGCCGCGCGCGCCGCAGCGTATGAAGATCATCAGAGCGAAATGACAGCCAAGGCCCAGGACGCTGCGCAAACCCCTCAAGCGTCAACATCTGCCACCCAGCCACGGGTTGAGAAAGACAGCTGATCCCGCGTAATCGCTCCATTTCCTCGACACTTTTCATTGGCTCTTCCCTTTGAAAAGTTGTCTTCAAAGCCGCTGCTATCAGCGGCTTTTTTATTGTGGATGGACAACGGTTCGTTACAGCTTCTGCAACGATTCCCGCCTACCCCCACGCCGTCGACGAATCCAGCCACGAAAGTCATGAATATAGGGTGTTCGTCGACTACTCACTGAATGTCTTCTAAACTTCATCGAACAAAAGGCCAGCACGTTTTTGCTGGCCTTCTTTTTATCCAGGATTTATACAGGCCGCTCTGGACGCAACCGGTTTCTGGAACTCTGCCCGATTCTTGCGAAAGCACTTTTATAACGCCTCATTAGCAGAAGTCAGAACCATGAGTGTGAGCAGCACAACATCTCAGCATCCGATCCGTTCGACCCGGTCGGAGCGGCTTCTGGTTCTCGGCAGTTTGCTGCTGGTAATCGCAATCCTGAGCATCGTCGCGTTCCTGCTGGTGCGCGAGCGTGCCAATGCAGAATTGTCTGCCACACGCTCAGCCTCTAACATCGTGCAATTGATCGACGCCGACGTGCTACGCAATGTCGAACTCTATGACCTGTCCTTGCTCGGCCTGATCGCGGCTTCACAGCGAGAAGACCTCAAGCACGTGTCCCCCGCCATCCGCCATCTGGCCTTGTTCGACCGCGCCACCGCTGCGCCGTACAAGGGCGACATTTTGTTGCTCGACAACAAGGGCGACGTGATCGCCGACTCAGCCTCGGTGGAGCCCAGAAAGGGCAACTTTGCCGATCGAGAGTATTTTCAGTCTCACGTGAATAATCGCGACCCCGGCATGTTCATCAGCCGTCCCTTCCGCTCCAGGCAGGCTGAACACGAATGGCGAATCAGCTTCAGTCGCCGGGTCAGCGGCTCGCAGGGCGAATTCCTCGGCGTGGCCGAAGCCGCCATGCGCTTGAGTTACTTCGATCAGTTGTTCAACAGCTTGAGTATCGGCAAGGACAGCTCGGTCAACCTGATCAGCTCGGACGGCATCCTGTTGGCCCAGGAACCTCGACTGGCCGAAGAGCTGATTGGCAAGGACTTCAGCAGCCGCCCCAACTTCCAGCGCATCGTCAAAGAAGGCAACGGCAGCTTCACCAGTGTTTCAAGCCGCTACCAGGACAAACGCCTGTACACGTTCTCCAAGGTGGGCAACTTGCCGTTGATCGTCATCGTTGCCCTCTCCAGCGATGAAGTGTTTGCATCGTGGAAGCGCACGGCGGTGGTGGTCAGCGTTGCGACCCTTGCGCTGTGCATCAGCCTGCTGTGGCTGACCTGGCTGTTCTGCCGGGAGTTGCGCCTGCGCCACAACGCCGAGCAAGAGTTGGCGCAACTGGCCGCCACCGATGCGTTGACAGGGCTGGCCAACCGCCGAACGCTGGATCAGGCCCTGCGCCATGAATGGTTTCGCGCCCAACGTTCCGGCATGCCTTTGTCGCTGTTGATGATTGATGCCGACCATTTCAAAGCGTTCAACGACCGCCATGGCCATCAGGCCGGCGACGAAGCGCTGCGCTCGCTGGCCAACGTCATCAGCGCCCACATCCGACGGCCGGCGGACCTGGCTGCCCGCTACGGCGGCGAGGAGTTTTCGGTGATCCTGGCGGAAACCGATAGCGCGGGTGCGCGGCAGATTGCCGAACACATCCGCAAGGCGGTTGAGCAGTTGCCATGGGTTGAGGGTGCCAATTCGCCGATGACTGTCAGTATCGGGATCAGCACCTGGACGACGTCGAACGATATCAGCCTGGAGAGTTTGCTGTTTGCGGCGGACAAGGCGCTGTATCAGGCCAAGGAAAAGGGGCGGAATCGGATTGTGGCTTCTGTCTGACGTTTGATCGTTCCCACGCTCTGCGTGGGAATGCCTCAACGGACGCTCTGCGTTCGGCTCTGAATGGGACGCGGAGCGTCCCGGGCTGCATTCCCACGCAGAGCGTGGGAACGATCGGCATAAAAAAAGGCCACCCGAAGGCAGCCTTTAAAAACTAGAGAGGTTTTTTACTTACACGGCCGCAACGGGACGCATGTAAGAGATCGGTGCAGTGCTGGCGTCTTCGAAAGTCACGACTTCCCAAGCATCTGTCTGCTCAATCAACTTGCGCAGCAGCTGGTTGTTCAATGCATGCCCGGACTTGAAGCCCTTGAACTCACCAATCAGGCTATTGCCCAGCAGGTAGAGGTCACCAATTGCATCGAGGATCTTGTGCTTCACGAATTCGTCTTCATAGCGAAGGCCGTCTTCGTTCAGTACACCATCCGCGTCGACCACAATAGCGTTTTCAACGCTGCCGCCGAGTGCGAGGTTGTGCTTGCGCAGGTACTCGATGTCACTCATGAAACCAAAGGTACGGGCGCGGCTGACTTCTTTTACGAACGAAGTGCTGGAAAAATCCACGCTTGCACTTTGTGTGCGGTTACGGAAAACCGGGTGATCGAAATCGATCTCGAAACTCACTTTGAAGCCTTCGAAAGGGACGAAAGTGGCGCGCTTGTCGCCGTCTTCCACTGTCACTTCCCGCAGGATCCGGATGAACTTCTTCGGTGCGTCCTGTTCTTCCAGGCCGGCCGATTGAATCAGGAATACGAAAGGTCCAGCGCTACCATCCATGATCGGGACTTCGGACGCGGAGAGCTCGACGTAGGCGTTATCGATGCCCAGGCCAGCCATGGCCGAGAGCAAGTGCTCCACCGTATCCACTTTGGTGTCACCACTGACCAATGTGGTCGACATCGTGGTTTCACCAACGTTTTCCGCGCGGGCAGGAATCTGCACCACAGGGTCGAGGTCGGCACGACAAAACACAATGCCGGTGTCGATAGGTGCGGGCTTGAGGGTCAGGTATACCTTCTCCCCGGAGTGCAGGCCTACACCTGTGGCACGGATAATATTTTTCAGTGTGCGTTGTTTAATCATGGCTTGGGCCGCTTCAGCGCAAATTGCGAACTGGTATCAACAAAGGCTGGCGATAATAGCAGACCAGACCTTTGCTGAACACCAATCACCTTCATAGCCCTGATACATTCCATCAATCAGCCTGACGACGCAGGAAAGCCGGGATGTCCAGGTAATCCAGATCATCTTGCGGATTCATCTTCGCGGCAGTCGCAGCACCGGCCTGAGCCTGGTTGCGCATGACGGTCGGACGGTCCAGATCACGGTAGTTTACCGCCGGTTGTTCCTGACGAGCGGGCGCCGATTGTTGCGGCTGGGAGGCCACGGAGGTGTGCATTGTGTTGTCGATGACCTTCACAGGCTTCTCGATTTTCGCGCCCAGACCGGTGGCAACCACAGTCACGTGCAGTTCGTCGCGCATGTCCGGATCGATAACGGTACCGACCTTGACCATGGCGTGCTCGGAAGCGAAAGCTTCGATGATGCTACCCACGTCGGAGTACTCACCCAGGGACAGGTCAGGACCGGCGGTGATGTTCACCAGGATGCCGCGTGCACCTTGCAGGTTCACGTCTTCCAGCAACGGGTTGCGAATGGCCGCTTCGGTGGCCTCACGTGCACGGTTCGGACCGCTGGCGCAGCCAGTGCCCATCATCGCCATGCCCATTTCGCTCATCACGGTGCGTACGTCGGCAAAGTCGACGTTGATCATGCCCGGACGCTTGATGATGTCGGAGATACCGCGAACGGCACCGGCCAGTACATCGTCGGCCTTGGCGAATGCGGACAGCAGGCTTGCGTCCTTGCCAAGGATGGTCAGCAGTTTCTCGTTGGGAATGGTGATCAACGAGTCGACGCTTTCAGACAGCAGACGGATACCTTCGTCGGCGATCTGCATACGCTTGCGGCCTTCGAACGGGAACGGACGAGTCACCACCGCAACGGTGAGAATCCCCATTTCCTTGGCCACTTCAGCAATGATCGGCGCAGCACCGGTACCGGTACCACCGCCCATGCCGGTGGTGATGAACACCATATTGGTGCCCTGCAGGACTTCGGCAATGCGCTCACGGTCTTCGAGAGCGGCCTGACGACCTACTTCAGGGTTGGCGCCGGCGCCCAGACCTTTGGTCACGCCGGTGCCCAGTTGCAGGATGGTCCGCGCGCCGATGGATTTCAGCGCCTGGGCATCAGTGTTGGCGCAGATGAATTCAACGCCTTCAATGTTGCTCTTGACCATGTGGTTGACAGCGTTGCCGCCGCCTCCGCCAACACCGATAACTTTGATTACCGGGCTTGCGGGGATGTTGTCTACGAGTTCGAACATTTTCCCTCTCCTTTCATTTCTCTAGTTTTTTCGCCTACTGCCTGTATCTACAACGGTGCTGCGGTAAATCTTTAGAAGTTGCCTTGTACCCAGCTCTTGATGCGATCGAGCAAGGCGGCTTTCGGTTCTTCATTGCTGTAGCTGTCGCGGCTGCTGATGCCCGAGAACGAAATCCCGTCGGACTGCTTTTGCAGGCCGTACATCAGCAGGCCAACGCCGGTGGAATAAATCGGGTTACGGACCACGTCGTCCAGGCCCTTGACGCCATGGGGCACGCCCAGGCGGACCGGCATGTGGAAGATTTCTTCGGCCAGTTCGACCGCGCCTTCCATTTTCGAGGTACCGCCGGTCAGCACGATGCCGGCCGGGATCAGGTCTTCGTAGCCACTGCGGCGCAGTTCGGCCTGGATCAGCGTGAACAGCTCGTCGTAACGCGGCTCGACCACTTCGGCCAGGGCCTGACGGGACAGCTCGCGCGGTGGACGGTCGCCAACGCTTGGCACCTTGATGGTTTCACCGGCACCGGCCAGCTTGGCCAGGGCGCAGGCGTAGCGAATCTTGATTTCTTCGGCGTACTGGGTCGGGGTGCGCAACGCCATGGCGATGTCGTTGGTCACCTGGTCGCCCGCAATCGGGATCACCGCGGTGTGACGGATCGCGCCTTCGGTGAAGATCGCGATGTCGGTGGTGCCGCCGCCAATGTCCACCAGGCACACGCCCAGCTCTTTCTCGTCATCGGTCAGGACCGAATAGGCCGAAGCCAGTTGCTCGAGAATGATGTCGTCGATTTCCAGACCACAGCGACGCACGCATTTTTCAATGTTCTGTGCAGCGTTGACGGCGCAGGTGACCACGTGAACCTTGGCTTCCAGACGCACGCCCGACATGCCCAGCGGCTCACGGACGCCTTCCTGGTTATCGATCACGTAATCCTGCGGCAAGGTGTGCAGCACGCGCTGGTCAGCCGGGATCGCCACGGCCTGGGCGGCGTCGAGGACACGCTCAAGGTCGGCGGAGCTGACTTCGCGATCACGAATAGCCACGATGCCGTGGGAGTTCAGGCTGCGGATGTGATTGCCGGCCACGCCGACGAACGCCGAGTGGATCCGGCAACCGGCCATCAGCTGCGCTTCTTCGATCGCGCGCTGGATCGATTGCACGGTGGACTCGATGTTCACCACCACGCCTTTCTTCAGGCCACGGGACGGATGAGTGCCGATCCCGACGATTTCGAGCGTGCCGTCGTCCGAGACCTCGCCGACCAGCGCCACCACCTTGGAGGTGCCGATATCGAGACCGACGATCATTTTGCCGCTTTGCACGTTTGCCATGGGTCCTGCCTCTTCTTAATTCTTCGCGACAGCGGGTTGGGCTGTCGTGGGCGCTACAGGTTCCCGCCAGCCAACAGCGAGGCCGTTGGCGTAGCGCAGATCGATGCGCGCAATGTTCGTAATCTGTTCTTTAAGCGTCTTGTCGTAGATGGCAATGAAGCGGCGCATCTTTTCCACCAGCTTGCCGCGTCCCAGCAGCAGTTCGATCCCCGGGCCCGCGCTGCCGGCGCCGGTGGTCAGGAACCAGCTGCCTCGTTCACGCAACTCCAGGCGTGCAATCGAGAAGCCCATCGGCCTGAGCATCTGGCTCAGCACCTGGTATTGCTGCATCACTTGCTGTTGCGCCCGTTGTGGGCCGAACAGCTGTGGCAAGTGTTCGTAATTGGCCAGCTCACGCGGGGTGAACGCCTGGCCCTGGTTGTTCAACAGCGATTCATCGCCCCAACGGGCCACCGGCAATTGCTCTTCCAGGCGGATCACCACTTGATCCGGCCACACCCTGCGCACTTCGGCGTGGGCAATCCATGGCATCGTTTCAAGTTCGGTGCGCATGCTCGCAAGATCGATGGTGAAGAAGCTCGACGCCACGTACGGGGCGATTCGCTGCTGCACCGCTTGCTGGCTGATGTAACTCAAGTCGCCCTGCACCGCGATTTTGCTGATCGGCCGGTCGGCGTAGGGCAGCAACCGCTGCGCGCCTTCGTAAGTGCCGAAGCCCAGTGCGACCAACAGCAACGGCCAGAACAACGCTTTGATAAAACCAAAATTGGCTTTCGGCAGGCGCGCAGACATCGGCTCTTTGGCCACCATTCGGCTGGCACCCCGCGGCACCGGCTTGCGGCCGGGCGGTGCGGGAGGCTGATGTCTCAGCGATGCGCCTTGCATGGTCTTAACCTCGCGCCTCGTTATGGCCGGCAACGCTTGCCGCCAGAATCGCCAGAACCAGTTGCTGGAAATCCAGGCCGGCAGCACGGGCCGCCATCGGCACCAGGCTGTGATCGGTCATGCCCGGAGCGGTGTTGACTTCGAGGAACCAGAACTGCCCGTCGGCGTCCTGCATCACGTCTGCCCTGCCCCAACCGGCGATACCCAGCGCCTCACAGGCTTTCGCCGTGAGGTCCATCAGTTCTTTTTCCTTGGTGCTGTCCAGGCCACACGGGATCCGGTACTGGGTATCGGAAGCCACGTACTTGGCGTCGTAGTCGTAGAAGCTGTGCGTCGTGCCCAAGGCAATTGGAGGCAACACCTGGTCACGCAGGGTGGCAATGGTGAACTCCGGACCTTGAATCCATTGCTCGACCAACACTTGCGAATCGTAGGTACTGGCCGCTTTCCAGGCGTCGATCAACTCCGACGCGGACGTCACTTTGGCCATCCCGATACTTGAACCTTCATGGGCCGGTTTGACGATCAAAGGGAAGCCCAGTTCCGTCGCTGCCGAAATACAATCAGCCTCGGAGCTCAGTACCGCGTGACGTGGCGTCGGGATGCCGAGGCTGTGCCAGACCTGTTTGGTCCGCAGCTTGTCCATGGCCAGTGCGGAAGCAAGAATGCCGCTGCCGGTGTACGGAATGCCCAGGCATTCGAGCAGGCCCTGCATGCTGCCGTCTTCACCGCCACGACCGTGGAGGATGACGAAGGCGCGGTCGATCTTTTCGTTCAGCAAACGTTGCAGAAGGTCATCGCCCACATCGAGGCCGAACGCATCCACACCGGCGCTCAGCAGTGCGTCGAGTACAGCGTTGCCCGACTTCAGGGACACTTCACGCTCGGCACTCTTGCCGCCGAACAGAACGGCGACGCGGCCGAAGTCTTTCGGCGCAATCGTGGAGACGAGGTTGGCGTAAGCAGCAGTCATTTCAACTTCCCCGCAGTCGGCGCGGCAACAGCACCCGCGAATAGCGGACTGGCCAACAGTTTCGGGGCGAGACCACCGATATCACCGGCACCCTGGCACAGCAGGATGTCGCCGGCACGCAGCAGCGGCTTGACCAGCGGTGCGAGGTCGACACCACGTTCGATGTAGATCGGGTCGAGCTGACCGCGCTGACGAATGCTGTTGCACAACTTGCGGCTGTCCGCGCCCGGGATCGGTTCTTCACCGGCCGGGTAGACTTCCATCAGCAGCAAAACGTTGGCATCGGCCAGTACATTGACGAAATCGTCGTAGAGGTCGCGGGTGCGGCTGTAACGGTGCGGCTGGTAAACCATCACCAGACGGCGCTCCGGCCAGCCACCGCGCACGGCCTGGATCACGGCCGCGACTTCGGTCGGGTGGTGACCGTAGTCGTCGACCAGCATGACGTTGCCGCCGTCGACCGGCAGTTCGCCATAGACCTGGAAGCGTCGACCGACACCCTGGAAGCCGGACAGGCCCTGGACGATGGCTTCATCGCTGACGCCCTCGTCGGTGGCGATGCAGATGGTCGCCAGCGCGTTCAATACGTTGTGATTGCCCGGCATGTTCACCGAGACATCCAATGGCTCGCGATCAGGGCGCAGCACAGTGAAGAAGGTCTGCATGCCTTGCTGACGCACATTGATGGCGCGCACGTCGCAGTCATCGCCGAAGCCGTAAGTGACGGTTGGGCGTTTCACCAGCGGCAGGATTTCACGCACCACCGGATCGTCCAGGCACACCACCGCCAGACCGTAGAACGGCAGGTTGTGGAGGAACTCGACGAAGGTTTTCTTCAGTTTGTTGAAGTCACCGTCATAGGTCGCCATGTGGTCGGCGTCGATGTTGGTGACCACGGCCACCAGCGGCTGCAAGTGCAGGAAACTGGCGTCGCTTTCGTCGGCTTCGGCGATCAGGTAGCGGCTGGTGCCGAGCTGGGCATTGGTGCCCGCGGCATTCAGGCGGCCACCGATCACGAACGTCGGGTCCAGGCCACCGGCCGCGAACACCGAAGCGATCAGGCTGGTGGTGGTGGTTTTGCCGTGCGTACCGGCGACGGCGATGCCGTGGCGATAGCGCATCAGCTCGGCCAGCATTTCGGCACGCGGCACCACAGGGATGCGGCGTTCCAGCGCAGTGGCGACTTCCGGGTTGGACGTATTCACGGCGCTCGACACCACCAGCACATCAGCGGCAGCAGCGTTTTCGGCACGGTGACCGATAAAGATTTGCGCGCCGAAGGACTCGAGGCGCTCGGTCACCGGCGAGGCTTTCAGGTCGGAACCGGACACTTCATAGCCCAGGTTCAGCAGCACTTCGGCGATGCCGCACATGCCTACGCCGCCAATGCCGACGAAGTGGATGCGACGGATGCGGCGCATTTCCGGTTGCGGCATGGCTTTCTGTTTCTCAACCATGGGCCACCTCCAGACAGGTATCGACCACGTTACGGGTTGCATCGGGTTTGGCCAGGCGGCGTGCCGCGGTGGCCATGTCGTTGAGTCGTTGTGGTTGCATCAGGACCTCTGTCAGGCGTGCGGCAAGATCCGCTGCGCCAGTCGTTCTTTGCGGCATCAGGAAGGCAGCGCCTTCACGGGCCAAATAATCGGCGTTGCGGGTCTGGTGATCGTCGATCGCGTGGGGCAAAGGCACCAGCATCGAGGGCAGACCGGCGGCAGCCAGTTCACTGATGGTCAATGCGCCTGCGCGGCACACCACCAGGTCGGCCCAGCCATAGGCTTGGGCCATGTCTTTGATGAAAGGCTGCACTTGCGCCTCGACGCCAGCCGCGCGATAGCGCTCTGCAGTCACTTCATCGTGGTTTTTGCCGGCCTGATGAAACACTTCCGGGCGCAGGTCGGGGGCGACTTGCGACAAGGCTTCAGGCAGCAACTTGTTCAACGGCTCTGCGCCCAGGCTTCCGCCCAGGATCAGCAAACGCGCCTTGCGACCGGCCAGGGCAGGTCGCTGTGTTTCGAGGAACAGTTCGGTGCGCACCGGGTTACCGGTGGTCCGACGGCTGTCCGACAGGGTAAAGGTGTCGGGGAACGCTTCACAGACTCGGGCGGCCAACGGCACCAGCAACCGATTGGCGGTACCGGCCACGGCGTTCTGCTCATGAACGATCACCGGCACGCCGGCCAGTTTGGCTGCAACGCCGCCGGGGCCGGTCACATAACCACCGAAGCCGACCACGCACACCGGCCGCAGCTGACGAATGATTGACCGCGCCTGCCAGACGGATTTGAGCACCATGAACGGGGCCTTGAGCAGGGACAATTTGCCCTTGCCGCGTAGACCGGTGGCGTTGATCCGGTGCAGCTCGATACCGGCCATCGGCACCAGGTCGTTCTCGATCCCGCGCGGCGTCCCGAGCCAGTGCACGGTGTAACCGCGGGCCTGGAATTCGCGCGCGCACGCCAGCGCCGGGAACACGTGGCCACCGGTGCCGCCCGCCATGATCAAGACGTTAGCGCCCATGGGTCGGCTCCTCGGCGAAGTCGCTCTCATGGAACTCCATCTCCTCGCTGCCCAAGTGGGTTCGACTCTCCCACTCGATGCGCAGCAACAAACCGAGACAGGCACCGCAGATCACCAGCGAACTGCCGCCATAACTGAGGAACGGCAGGGTCAGGCCTTTGGTCGGCAGCAGGCCGACGTTCACCCCGATATTGATCAGGAACTGGCCGATCCACAGGAACGACAGGCCGTAAGCGATGTAGGCGGCGAAGAATTGCTTGGCCTTCTCGGCCCAATAACCGATGTACATGCCACGCACGCAAACAAAGACGAACAACGCCACCGTGAACAAGGAACCCACGGCACCCAGTTCTTCGGCCAGGACCGAGAACACGAAGTCGGTGTGGGCTTCCGGCAGGTAGAACTGTTTCTGCACGCTGTTGCCCAGGCCAACGCCCAGCCATTCGCCGCGACCGAACGCGATCAATGCCTGCGACAACTGATAGCCTGCACCGAACTGGTCAGCCCATGGATCGGCAAAGTTGGTCAGGCGCGCCATTCGATACGGCTGCACTTGAATCAACAGCACCACCGCCCCGACCGCCAGGACCACCATCAAGGAAAAACGGAACAGCCCGACCCCGCCGAGGAACAGCATCGCCGCCGCCGCGCCCATCATGACAACGGTGGCGCCAAAGTCCGGCTCCATCAGCAACAGACCGGCCATTGGCAGCAGAACGATGAACGGCTTGAAGAAACCCATCCAGCTTTCCCGCACTTCTTTCTGGCGACGCACCAGATAACCGGCGAGGTAGATCACCACAAACACCTTGGCGATCTCGGACGGCTGGACGTTGAAGAAACTGAAGCCGATCCAGCGCATCGAACCGTTCACTTCACGGCCGATCCCCGGGATGATCACCATCACCAGCAAACCGAATGCACCAATCAGCATCAGCCAGCCAAGGCGTTGCCAGGTGGCGATCGGAATCATCAAGGTGACGATACCGGCACCCAGGCCCAGCACGATGTAGATCAGGTGACGAATCATGTAGTACAGGGCACTGCCCGACTGCACGGCCGCCACTTCGGTCGAGGCCGAGGCAATCATCACCAGCCCGAGACCGATCAAGGCCAGGCAACCGGCAAGCATCGGGAAGTCGAGGTCGATCCCGCGCCCGGTAATGATCGGCGACGGATAAGGCTTGATGATGTTCATCAGGCTCATGCCAGTTCCTCCACAGCGCGGACGAACTGATGACCACGGTCTTCGTAATTCTTGAACATGTCGAAACTGGCGCAGGCAGGCGACAGCAGCACGGCGTCGCCTGGCTCGGCGACGGTGCGGCATTGCGCAACCGCTTCATCCAGCGAACTGACGCGAATCAGCGGCACGGCATCGCCGATGGCTTGGCCGATCAAGTCGGAGTCCCGGCCCATCAGCACCACGGCGCGGCAGTTGACCGCCACCGGGTCACGCAAATCCTTGAATTCGGCACCCTTGCCGTCGCCACCGGCGATCAGCACGAGTTTGCCGTCGATGTCCGCGCCCAGGCCTTCGATGGCCGCCAGTGCGGCGCCGACGTTGGTGGCTTTGGAATCGTTGTAATAGCTCACACCGTCCAGATCACGGACCCACTGGCAGCGATGCTCCAACCCGGCGAAGGTGCGCAGGCTCGAGAGCATGGCGTCGAACGGCAGGCCGACAGCATGGCCCAGGGCCAAGGCCGCCAAGGCGTTGGACTGGTTGTGGGCGCCACGAATTTTCAACTCGCGCACCGGCATCAGGTTCTGGAATTCGAAGGCCAGGTACTTCTCGCCGTCTTCTTCGCGGATACCGAAAGCCTTGAAATCGGGCTTGCTCAAACCGAAGGTCCAGCACGGCTGGCCCTCGCCCATCAATGGACGGCTCAAGGCATCCTGACGGTTGACCACAAACTGCTTGGCACCGCGGAAGATCCGGTGCTTGGCCAGGTGATAGGCCGGCAGACCGCTGTAGCGGTCCATGTGGTCTTCGCTGACGTTAAGCACGGTCGCCACTTCGGCGTTGAGTTGATCGGTGGTTTCGAGCTGGAAGCTCGACAGTTCCATCACGTACAACTCGATGTCGTCGCTGAGCAAATCCAGCGCCGGCGTACCGAGGTTGCCACCGACAGCGACACGCTTGCCCGCCGCCACCGCCATCTCGCCGACCAGGGTGGTGACGGTGCTTTTCGCGTTGGAACCGCTGATGGCGACAATCGGCGCCTTCGCGTTACGCGCGAACAGCTCGATGTCGCCGGACAATTTCACGCCACGGGCGGCGGCGGCCTGCAGGGCCGGGGTCGCCAGCGCCAGGCCGGGGCTCACGTAGAGCTCGTCGGCACGGCACAGGAATTCGACGTCCAGCTCGCCACAACGCACTTCCACGTGCGGATAGTCACGCGTGAGCGTGGCCAGTTCCGGTGGATTTTCCCGCGTATCGGCCACAGCAAACGACGTGCCCCGGTTCGCCAGGAAGCGAACCAGGGACATGCCGCTCTTGCCGAGGCCGACAACGATGCGGAAGTGGTCAGAAGCGATCAGAGACACTCGTTCTACCTCAGCTTCAGGGTGGCAAGGCCGACCAATACGAGAATCACGGTGATGATCCAGAAACGGACGATCACACGCGGCTCGGGCCAGCCCTTGAGTTCAAAGTGGTGGTGAATCGGTGCCATGCGGAACACACGGCGACCGGTCAGCTTGAAAGAAGCAACCTGGATAACCACGGACAGGGTCTCCATCACGAACACGCCGCCCATGATGAACAGGACGATTTCCTGACGGACGATCACCGCGATGGTGCCAAGAGCTGCGCCCAGCGCTAGTGCGCCGACGTCGCCCATGAAGACTTGCGCCGGATAGGTGTTGAACCAGAGGAAACCCAGGCCCGCACCGATCAAGGCACCGCAGAACACGATCAACTCACCGGCGCCCGGTACGTAAGGGATCAGCAGGTATTCAGCGAATTTCACGTTACCGGACAGGTAGCAGAAGATACCAAGGCCGCCACCGACCATCACGGTCGGCATGATCGCCAGGCCGTCGAGGCCATCGGTCAGGTTGACCGCATTGCTCGAGCCGACGATCACGAAATAGGTCAAGACGACGAAGCCTATGCCCAGCGGAATGCTGTAGTCCTTGAGCATCGGCAGGATCAGGGTGGTTTCCACCGGCGTTGCAGCGGTCATATAAAGGAAGATCGCCGCGCCCAGGCCGAACACCGACTGCCAGAAATATTTCCAGCGGCTCGGCAAGCCACGGGAGTTTTTCTCGATCACTTTGCGGTAGTCGTCGACCCAGCCGATAGCTCCGAACAGCAACGTCACCAGCAACACGGTCCAGACGTAACGGTTGCTCAGGTCAGCCCACAGCAAGGTACTGACACCGATGGACGAAAGGATCAGTGCGCCGCCCATGGTCGGGGTGCCCGACTTGGACAGGTGCGATTGTGGACCGTCGTTGCGAACGGATTGACCGATCTGACGGTTCTGCAACGTGCGGATCATCCACGGGCCATAGCACAGCGACAAAACCAGCGCGGTCAGCACACCGAGGATCCCGCGCAGGGTCAGGTACTGAAAGACCGCGAAGCCTTTGTAGAACTGTTGCAGATACTCCGCTAGCAGCAGCAGCATTAATGTTTCTCCAGGCTGGACCCGCACAAAGCGGCGACGACGTTTTCCATCGCAGCGCTGCGCGAACCCTTGATCAAAATGGTGGTGTTTGTGTCTTGCTCGGCGCCCAGGGCCTTGATCAGCTCAGCCTGAGTGCTGAAGTGAAAGGCCTGGGGACCGAAAGCGTTCACGGCCTGAGCCATCAGTGGCCCGACGGCGTAAAGCGCGGAAACCTTGCCGCGGGCGTACTCGCCCACATCGCGGTGCCCCTGCTCCGCCCAATCGCCCAATTCGCCGATATCTCCGAGCACCAGAACGGTGCGGCCGGAAAAGCCGGCGAGTATATCAACGGCGGCGCACATGGAGGTGGGGTTCGCGTTGTACGTGTCATCGATCACGCGCATGCCATTGCTGGCCAGTTGGGCGACGGTGCGGCCCTTGACCGGTTGCACCGCGCCGAGGCCGGTGGCGATGCCGAACAGCGACACGCCCAAGGCATGCGCGGCAGCGGCGGCGGCCATGGCATTGGCGACGTTATGGGTGCCGAGCAGGTTCAGTTGAACGCGCTCCACACCTTCAGGACTGTGCAGATTGAAAGCCGGGCAACCGCGCGCATCGCGATCCAGGTCCCTGGCGTAGAAGTCGGCGCTTGGGTTGTTCAGGGCGAAAGTCAGCACTTTGCGACCGGCCGCACGGGCCTTCCAGATGCCGAACGCCTTGTCGTCAAGATTGAGCACGGCGACGCCATCGGCGTCCAGCCCTTCAATAATCTCGCCCTTGGCTTCAACGATTTTTTCCGGCCCGCCGAACTCGCCGACGTGGGCGGTCCCGGCGTTGTTGAGCACGGCCACGTGCGGCTTGGTCATGCCGACGGTGTAGGCAATTTCGCCGAGACGCGAAGCACCGAGCTCGATCACGGCGGAGGTATGTTCCGGCGCGAGTTCGAGCAGGGTCAGCGGCACGCCGAGGTCGTTGTTCAGGTTGCCACGGGTCGCCATTACCGGACCGCGCGTGCGCAGGATGCTGGCGAGCATTTCCTTGACCGTGGTTTTACCGCTGGAACCGGTGATCGCGGCGACAGGGTTGGTAAACGCCGCACGGTTCATCGCGCCCAGTTGGCCCAACGCCTGGCGGGTGTCCTTGACCAGTAATTGCGGCAGCGCGCTGTCGGCGACTTCGCGCTCGACCAGTGCGGCGACCGCGCCTTTGCTGGCAACGTCGTTCAAATAGTCATGACCGTCGAAACGCGGACCGGTCAGGGCAATAAACAGCTGACCCGGTTTGATTGCGCGGCTGTCGATGCTGACACCATCGAACGTGGCATCGGCCGAGATCAATTGTGCATTCAGTGCGCCGGCCAGCTCGCTCAGTTTCAAGGCTTTAAGCATGCGCCACCTCCCATGCGGTCAAGGCGTGATCGGCCTCGACCAGATCGGAGAACGCGTGACGCTCGCCGTTGATTTCCTGATAGTCCTCGTGACCTTTACCGGCCAGGACAATCACGTCATCCGCCGAAGCGCTGGCGATCAACTGGGCAATCGCCTGACCACGGCCAGCGACGAAAGTGACTTTATCCACTGCGGTGAAACCGGCACGAATGTCATCGAATATCAGTGAAGGATCTTCGGTGCGAGGGTTGTCATCGGTGACCAGCACGCCGTCGGCCAGACGCTCGACCACTTCGGCCATCAGCGGACGCTTGCCGCGATCGCGATCACCGCCGCAACCAAACAGGCACAACAAACGGCCTTTGGCGTGTGGACGCAGGGCCATCAAGACTTTTTCCAGCGCATCCGGCGTGTGGGCGTAATCGACCACCACCAGCGGCTGAGTGCCGCCGCCGAGACGTTGCATACGACCAGCCGGACCTTCGAGTTTCGGCAGCACCTTGAGGATTTCGTCCAGCGCGTAGTCCAGGCCGAGCAAAGCGCCGACCGCGGCCAGCACGTTGCTCAGGTTGAAGCGGCCGAGCAAGGTGCTGCGCAAATGGTGTTCGCCCTGGGGCGTGACCAGCGTGGCGCGCACGCCTTCGTCGTCGAACTGCGCTTCACGGCAATACAGGTAGGCGCTGGCATCTTCGAGGCTGTAGGTGATCAGGCGCGATTCACGTTTGTCCGCAGCCAGTTGGCGGCCGAACTCGTCGTCGAGATTGATCACCCGGCACTTCAAATCGTTCCAGGCAAACAGCTTGGCCTTGGCTTCGCCGTAGGCTTGCATGGTGCCGTGGTAATCGAGGTGATCGCGGGACAGGTTGGTCATTACCGCCACATCGAACGCCAGGGCGCTCACGCGGCCTTGATCCAGGCCGTGGGAAGACACTTCCATGGCGACCGCTTTGGCACCGGCCTTTTTCAGGTCGGCCAAGGTCGCTTGCACGGCGATCGGATTCGGCGTGGTGTGCAGGCCGCTTTCCAGCGCGCCGTAGAAACCGGTGCCCAGGGTGCCGACAATGCCGCAATGTTGGCCGAGCAAATCCAGAGCTTGCGCAACCAATTGCGTAACGCTGGTTTTGCCGTTGGTGCCGGTCACGCCGACCAGGTTCAGGTGCCGGCTCGGGTCGCCATAAAAGCGACCGGCGATGTCCGACAACTGCGCCGCCAGGCCTTTGACCGGAATCAACGGCACGTCGGTGATCGGCAACACGGTAGCGCCTTCGACTTCGTAAGCCACGGCAGCAGCACCGCGCTGCAGGGCATCGGCGATGTGCGCGCGACCGTCGACCTTGCCGCCAGGAACAGCGAGAAACAGATCACCAGCCCGCACGTTGCGGCTGTCCAGGGTCAGCTCGCGGATCAACAGATCGCGGCCGGCGTGAGCGAAAATCTTGTTCAGGCTCAAAGACATTAGCCGCGCCCTCCATTGGCTTTCAGTGGAACGACAGGTGTGGCGTTAGCGGTTTGCGTCGGTGGCAGGTTGTCCGGGGTGATGTTCATCAGGCGCAGCGTCCCGGACATCACTTTGCTGAACACTGGCGCCGAGACCAGACCACCGAAGTAGCCGGCCTTGGTCGGTTCATCGATCACCACCACGATTGCGTAACGCGGATCGCTCATCGGGCCGAAGCCAGCGAACAGTGAGCGGTAGGAATTCTCGGCGTAGCCTTTGGTGCCGACCGACGTTTTACGCGCGGTACCCGACTTGCCGCCCACGTGATACGCCGGCACTTGCGCACGGAATACACCGCGCGGGGCTTCGATCACTTGTTGCAGCATGGTTTGCATGGTTTTCGCGACAGCTTCCGGCAATACCTGTGTGGTTTGCGGCGCCTTGTCGGTTTTGATCAGGGTCAGCGGCGCGAGGCGACCGTTATTGGCCAGGGCCGAGAAGGCGTGGACCAACTGGATCGCGGTCACGGAAATACCGTAGCCGTAGGACAGCGTGGCGGTTTCAGCCTTGCGCCATTCGCGGTAGTTCGGCAGGTTGCCGACGCGCTCGCCCGGGAAGCCGAGACCGGTGTCCTGGCCGAGGCCGACTTTCTGCGCGAGGCGGAAAATGGTTTCGCCACCGATATCGAACGCGACCTTACTCATGCCGACGTTACTGGAATTGATCAGAATGCCGGTCAGGTCGAGCACCGGGCCTTCGGACTTGGAAACGTCCTTGATCGTGTATTTACCAATCTGCAAGGTGCCCGGGTATACCTCGACGGTGTCGCTCGGTTTCCAGCGCCCGGTTTCGATCGCGGCGCTCATGGAGATGGCTTTCATGGTCGAACCCGGTTCGAACACGTCGATCATGGCGCGGTTGCGCATCATCGCCGGTTGCAGGTTGCGACGGTTGTTCGGGTTGTAGGTCGGCTGGTTGACCATGGCGAGGATCTCGCCGGTCTTCACATCCATGATCACCAGGCTGCCGGCCTTGGCGCCGTTCTCAATGATCGCGTTACGCAGCTCGCGGTTGGCCAGGTATTGCAGACGCAGGTCAATGGACAACGCCAAGGGCTTGCCGGCCTTGGCGTTTTTGGTGACCTGGACATCCTTGATAAGTCGGCCACGCCGATCCTTGATGACCTGTCGCTTGCCGGCGACCCCGGCCAGCCATTCGTCGTAGGCCAGTTCGACCCCTTCACGACCGTGGTCATCGATGTCGGTAAAGCCGACCATGTGCGCGGTGACCTCACCGGCCGGGTAGAACCGCCGGAACTCTTCAATGCCGTAGACACCCGGCACTTTCAGGTCGAGCACGGACTGGCCCTGCTCGGGGGTCAGCCCGCGCACCAGGTAGATGAATTCTTTATTGGCCTGGGCTTCGAGGCGCTCGGCCAGGGCTTTAGGGTCTTGGCCCAGCGCGGCTGCCAAGGCCGGCCATTTTTCTTTGGCCAGTTGCATTTCCTTGGCATTCGCCCACAACGTGGTGACCGGGGTACTCACGGCCAACGGCTCGCCGTTACGGTCGGTGATCAGACCACGGTGAGCCGGAATCGGAATGTGACGAACGCTGCGCGCATCGCCCTGACCTTTAAGGAAGGCACGGTCGACGACTTGCAGGTCGATGATGCGCCAGCAAATCGCCGCGACCATGACGCCGAGCAAGCCCAGCACCAGGCGGAAACGCCATGGAAACAGTGCGCCTTCGAGTTTCATCATGGCGCCACCATCTGCACTTCAGCGGCGCCGGGAATGCGCATCTTCAGTTGCTCGGTGGCCAGGACTTCGATACGGCTGTGGGCGGTCCAGGTGCTCTGCTCGAGAATCAACCGGCCCCACTCCGCTTGCGCCTTGTCGCGCACGCTCAACTCGGCGAACAGCGAGTTCAGCAACTGACGGTTCCAGTGGGCGCTGTACGACACGCCGATGGCCGACACGAGCACGCCAATAAACAGCAGCAGCATGAAAAAGCTTCCGCCAGGAAGAGGCTTGGCGAAAAGCTTGCTCACCGCAGCTTCTCCGCGACGCGCATGACGGCGCTCCGGGAGCGTGGGTTGGCTTTGAGTTCGGCCTCGGAGGCGGACTGCGCTTTGCCATGGATTTTGATGATCGGTTCGAAAGCGACGTGACGGACCGGCAGGTTGCGCGGCAGGTTGTCGGCTTCGCCTTTTACCAGTTTGCGCATGAACAGTTTGACGATGCGGTCTTCCAGCGAGTGGAAGCTGATGACCACCAGACGGCCACCGACTTCCAGGCATTCCAGCGCGCCTTCGAGGCCGGCTTCCAGATCACCCAGTTCGTTGTTGACGTGAATACGCAAGCCCTGGAACGCACGGGTCGCGGGGTTTTTACCCTTTTCCCATGCAGGGTTGGCGACTTTCAGGACTTCAGCCAGGTCGGCAGTGCGCTCGAACGGCTTGATGTCGCGGCGCTCGGCCACGGCGCGGGCCATGCGGCCGGAGAAACGCTCTTCGCCGTATTCTTTGAATACCCGGGCGATTTCTTCCACTGGCGCGGTGTTGACGAATTCGGCAGCGCTGATCCCGCGGGACGGGTCCATGCGCATGTCCAGCGGGCCATCATTGAGGAAACTGAAGCCGCGTTCAGGGTCGTCGAGCTGTGGCGAAGACACGCCCAGGTCGAGCAAAACGCCGCTGACCTTGCCGTGCAGACCGCGTTCGGTCACTTCCGAACCGAGCTCGGCAAAGCTGCGTTGCACAACGACAAAGCGGCCGTCTTCGGCCGCTAGCGTTTGCCCGGTGGCAATCGCTTGAGGATCTTTGTCGAATCCGAGGACCCGACCATCGGGACCGAGCTGGCTCAGGATCAACCGACTGTGCCCGCCGCGTCCGAATGTGCCGTCCAGATAGCAGCCATCAGGACGTACGGCGAGAGCCTCCACGGCTTCGTCAAGCAGTACGGTGATGTGGTTAAAGCCGCTATCAATAGTCACAGGATCAAATCACGCAGTTCATCAGGCATGGCGCCCGGTTGTTGAATAGCAGCCAGGTCAGCGGCAGAAACCGCATCCCAGGCATCCTCGTCCCACAATTGGAACTTGTTCAGTTGGCCTACCAACATCGCGCGTTTATCCAACTTGGCATATTCACGAAGACGCGGCGGAACCAGAAAACGACCACTGCCATCGAGCTCGAGGTCGACGGCATTACCAATCAGTAAACGTTGCAGGCGGCGGTTCTCTTCGCGAAGCGAAGGCAGTGCGCGCAGTTTGGTTTCGATAATTTCCCACTCATCGAGGGGGTAAACACACAAACACGGATCAACGGCATCAATTGTGACGATCATCTGACCGGAACTACGCGAAACGAGCTCGTCACGGTACCGGCTCGGCATGGCGAGACGGCCCTTTGCATCGAGACTTATAGCGTTAGCTCCGCGAAACACGTCAGCGTTTCTCCAAATATTAGCGTTTTGAGCTCAAAAAACCCACTTCATGCCACTTTCCGCCACTTGCGCACACTATAGGAATGCGGCCACCGCACCGTCAAGGCGCGGATTAAAGGAAAACCCTTACAGAACTGAGATTTAGGAGGGTAAACAGAGGTGCAACGAGAATCTGACGTGTGATTTTGCTCAATAACTTGAATCAGCACAGAAGGCTGCGTTCGAAAGTTAAAGTAATTTGTTAAGAGTAAGATTTTTTCGGTATTACGAAAGTGTTCTGGCAACGATTCTGGAAGGAGGGAAATTGCTACTACCAGCACCCTGCTTAATGATTAAAGCAGGGGGGAGAAAAAAGGTGGAGAGTCGATCTGTAAGCCGGGTTCTGTCTTGAACAGTCATTCGTCTACGATGGCCATCACTGGACATCTTTAGCAACCTACCCGGTCCCAGCGCGGGCCACGCCTTGGGACCCTATTTGGTCTTGCTCCAAGTGGGGTTTACCTAGCCACGAACTGTTGCCAGACGTGCGGTGCGCTCTTACCGCACCTTTTCACCCTTACCGGCGCCGAAGCGCTTAGGCGGTTATTTTCTGTGGCACTTTCCGTAGGCTCACGCCTCCCAGGCATTACCTGGCACTTCGCCCTATGGAGCCCGGACTTTCCTCCCCCCCCTAATTTTCATAGAGGGCAGCGACTGTCCAATCGACTCTCCGCCGCGAAGGTTAACGGCAGAGCGGCCGAAGAACAAGCGCTAAACGCCTTTGGCTGCTCCTGTGCGTCGGGTTTTTACTCGCCCTTCTGTTTATCCAGCGCAACCTGATAGAGCACATTCTTGCGCTCACCGGTAATTTGCGCCGCCAATGCCGCCGCACGCTTGAGCGGCATCTCTTCAAGCAACAGATTGAGGATGCGCATGGCCTCACTGCTGACCGCATCCTCGGTCTCAGGTGCCGACCAGCCCGCCACTAACACCACGCACTCGCCACGCTGCTGATTGCTGTCCGACTCGACGAACTCACGCAACTCGGCCAGCGGCAGACCTTTGAGGGTTTCGAAGGTTTTGGTGATTTCACGGGCCAGCAACGCCGGACGCTCGGGACCGAACACCAGCTCCATGTCTTGCAGGCACTCAAGGATGCGATGCGGCGCCTCATAGAAAATCAGCGTGCGCGGCTCGTCCTTGACCAGCTCCAGACGAGCGCGGCGACCGACAGCCTTGGCCGGGAGGAAGCCTTCGAAAATGAAACGGTCCGACGGCAATCCCGCCGCCGACAACGCCGCGATCAATGCACAGGCACCCGGGACCGGCACCACATTGATGCCGGCGGCACGGGCCTGACGTACCAGGTGATAACCCGGATCGGAAATCAGCGGCGTGCCGGCATCGGAGATCAGCGCCACATCGTCGCCCGCCAGCAATCGCGTGATAAAGCGGCTGCCTTCATCGCGCTCGTTGTGTTCATGGCAGGCGGCCAGCGGCGTGGGAATGCCGAAATGTTGCATCAGGCGCTGGGAGTGACGGGTGTCTTCGGCGGCAATCAACGCGACGTCGCGAAGGATCTTCAGTGCACGCGCACTGATGTCGTCCAGGTTGCCGATGGGCGTCGCCACCACATAAAGCGAGCCAGCAGCGGAATTCAAAGCACCTGGAGCAGTCAAAGCGCACACCTCATGATCGGTAAAAGGCGACATTGTAGCGCGTAGCGACGCTTGCGATCGCCCCGCCCTACTCGGGTTTTTCAGGCGTTTGTGCAGCGCTGCAACATTTGCACGAGCTAAATTGATCGATTCACGCCAGTAACATCGCGCCCCGGCCAGTGCTTGGGTACAATTCCACGCTAATTTGATCGAGTATCAGGAACACTACATGATCGCTTGCCTGCGGCTGTTCACTGCCCTCTGCCTCGCTGCCTTGCTGGCGGCTTGCGCCAGCTCGCCCTCTTCCAGCCTTGGCGAACTTCCACGGACCCCGGACGCCAGTATCGAGCAACTGCTCGAACAGGCCGCTCAAAGCAAGGATCCGGAAAAAGCCTCGCTGCTGCGCCTGAGCGCGGCAGACCTGGCCTATCGTCAGGGCAATGCCGGCCAGTCCGCGCAAATCCTGCAACAGGTTCCGGTGGAAACACTCAAGCCCGGCCAACAAGTCTTCGCCAGCACCCTGGCGGCTGAACTGGCCATGGCGCGCAACCAGCCCAAGGCGGCGTTGACTGCCTTGAGCCATCCGAGCCTGCAACGCCTGAGCGAATTGCCGGTCGAGCAACAGGTTCGCACCGGCACCGTCCATGCTCGCGCCCTTGAGGCCGATGGCCAGACACTGCCGGCTGCACGGGAGCGCATCTTCATTGCGCCAATGCTCGAAGGTGAAGCGGCCGCTAAAAACCATGAAGCGATCTGGACCCTGATCGCCTCGCTGCCAACCGATCAACTGCAACCCACCACCAACGATGACCTCGGTGGCTGGATGGGCCTGGCACTGGCGGTAAAAACCGCTGGCACCCTGGAGCAGCAGCAAGCCGCGATCGACAACTGGCGCGCCCAGAACCCTAAACACCCGGCCGCCATTCAATTGCCACTGCCACTGACAAAACTCAAGGAACTGGCCAGCCAGCCCCTGAGCAAGATCGCCCTGCTGCTGCCGCAAGACGGCCCGCTGGCCTCGGTCGGCAAAGCACTGCGCGAAGGTTTCATGGCGGCTCACTACCAGGCTCAACAAGCCGGGCAGAAGCCGCCAGCCATCGAGTTCTATGACAGCTCGAAACTGACTTCGATGGACGAGTTCTACCGCAAGGCCCAGGCCGATGGCGTGCAACTGGTAGTCGGTCCGCTGGAGAAACCGCTGGTCAAACAGCTCAGTGCTCGCCCGCAACTGCCGATCACCACCCTGGCGCTGAACTACAGCGAAGGCGAACAAGGTCCGGCGCAGTTGTTCCAGTTCGGTCTTGCCGCTGAAGACGAAGCCCGGGAAGTGTCCCGTCGCGCTCGCGCCGATGGCCTGCATCGCGCCGCTATCATGGTGCCGAAAGGCGAATGGGGCGATCGCGTGTTGCGCGCATTTAGCCAGGACTGGCAAGCCAACGGTGGCAGCATCGTCGCGACCGAGCGTGTTGACCAACCCGTTCAATTGGCCCAGCAGATTGCCGACATGTTCCAGCTGCGTCAGAGCGAAGGTCGCGCCAAGAGCCTGCAAAGCACCGTTGGCTCGCAGGTAGCGGCCCAGCCTTCGCGTCGTCAGGACATCGAGTTCATCTTCCTGGCTGCTACTCCGCAACAGGCCCAGCAGATCAAACCGACCTTGAACTTCCAGTACGCGGGCGATGTGCCGGTTTACGCCACGTCCCACGTATTCAGTGCCAGCGGCGACGCGAACCAGTACAACGATATGAACGGCATCCGTTTCTGCGAAACCCCGTGGTTGCTGGACGCCAATGATCCGCTGCGCAAACAGGTCACCGCACAATGGCCACAAGCCGCCGGCAGCCTCGGTCGCCTGTACGCAATGGGCGTGGATGCGTATCGCCTGGCGCCACGACTGGGCCAACTCAAGGCGCTGCCGGACAGCCGTATTGAAGGCCAGTCGGGCAGCCTGGGCATGACTCAAAACCAGCGCGTGGTGCGCCAGTTGCCGTGGGCACAATTCGTCAGCGGTCAGGTTCAACGCCTGCCGGATACCCCACGCTGATGCCTGACCGGTCACGCCAGCAAAGCGGTAAAGATGCCGAGCGCCATGCGCTCGAACATCTTCAACAACAGGGTCTGCGCCTGCTGGCGCAGAACTGGTTGTGCAAACGCGGCGAGCTTGATCTGGTCATGCTTGATGGCGATACAGTAGTATTCGTTGAAGTCCGCTACAGAAAAAACACCCAGTGGGGTGGAGCGCTCGACAGTATCGATGGGCGCAAACGGCAGAAACTGATTTTCGCCGCGCAGTATTTTCTTCAGCGCGAGTCGCGTTGGGCCAATTCCCCCTGCCGCTTCGACGTGGTTGCCATCGACAGCAACCTCGATCAGTTGAACTGGTTGCAGAATGCCTTCGACAGCTGATCCCATGCGCCCCGAAGCGGACACCTTTACCCAACACTTTTGCTCTTTGCTTTGCGGGCTGCACATTCATGTGCCGAGTAGCCGCGCTAATTAAGGTCACACAGATGGACATGCAATCCCGAATTCGCCAGCTTTTTCAGGCCAGTATCGACACCAAGCAAATGGCGATGGACGTACTTGCACCGCACATCGAGCAAGCCAGCCAAGTGATGGTCAACGCCCTGCTCAATGAGGGCAAAATGCTTTCCTGCGGCAATGGCGGTTCCGCCGGTGACGCCCAGCACTTTTCGTCCGAGCTGCTCAACCGATTCGAGCGCGAACGTCCGAGCCTGCCCGCCATTGCGCTGACCACCGACAGCTCGACGATCACCTCGATTGCCAACGATTACAGCTACAACGAAATCTTCTCCAAACAGATCCGCGCCCTCGGCCAGCCGGGTGACGTATTGCTGGCGATTTCCACCAGCGGCAACTCGGCGAACATAATTCAAGCGATCCAGGCCGCACATGATCGCGAAATGATTGTCGTAGCATTGACCGGTCGCGATGGCGGCGGCATGGCGTCGCTGCTATTGCCCGAAGACGTCGAGATTCGCGTACCGGCCAACGTCACCGCACGTATTCAGGAAGTCCACCTGCTGGCGATCCATTGCCTTTGCGATTTGATCGACAGCCAATTGTTCGGGAGTGAAGAATGACCCCTAATCGCCTAGGCTTTCTGGCCTTGACCCTGTGCCTCGGCATCAGCGGCTGCACGTCGGTGGTTAAAGCCAGCCGTGAAGCGCCGATTGAAGATGACCGCGGAACGCGCACCTTCGGCAGCAAGATCGACGACTCCCTGATCGACACAAAAGTCGGCGTGAACGTCGCCAAGGCCGATCCTGCCCTGGACAACGATTCGCACATCGTCGTCACCAGCTTCAACGGTGTCGTGCTGCTCGCAGGGCAAACACCGACTGCCGACCTCAAAGCCAAGGCCGAACAGGCTGCTTCCGCCGTCCAGCGCGTGAAGAAGGTTCATAACGAGCTGCAGGTCCTGCCGCCCTCCGGCTTCCTAGCTCGCCAGAACGACACCTGGCTGACCTCCAAGATCAAGACCCAGATGCTCACCGACCCGAACATCCCGGGGTCGCGCATCAAGGTCGTCACCGAGAACGGCATCGTTTATCTGCTGGGCCTGCTGACCAAGCAGGAAGCGGCGCAGGCCACCAATCTGGTGCAGAGCGTTTCTGGCGTGCAGAAGATTGTGAAGTTGTTTGAGTACATTGACTGATATTTGATGACCGACGATGGCCTCTCTGAGGTCGCCATCGCTCCGACAGTAATAAAAAAGGCGATCCTTGCGGATCGCCTTTTTTATTACTTCACCACTTTCAAACTGGGTCGACCGCTGGGACGCGGCGGCTCGCTGTCGGGCGGCGGAATATCGTCATCCGGCTCGATCTCTTCCTCGTCTTCCATAGGCGATTCCAGATCGAACACCATGCCCTGGCCATTCTCCCGGGCGTAAATACCCAGGATCGATGCGATAGGCACGTACAGAGTGTGCGGCACGCCACCGAAGCGCCCTTCGAAGCTGACCGCCTCATTGTCCATGTGCATATGACGCACGGCAGCCGGTGATACGTTCAGGACAATCTGTCCGTCACTGGCAAAACCCTGAGGCACCTGCACCGACGGATACTCGGAATTGACCAGCATGTGCGGGGTGCAATCGTTGTCCACAATCCACTCGTAGAGCGCGCGGACCAGATAAGGTCGACTGGAGTTCATAGCGGCTCCTTAAGCCTTAGCGCATATCGCGTTCGACACCAGACAGACTCGCCTGGAAAGCCTCACGCGCAAACGAGCGCTCCATGTAATCAAGCAGCGGCTTGGCAGGCCGCGGCAGTTCAATACCCAGAATCGGCAAACGCCAGAGTATTGGCAATAGGCAGCAATCCACCAGACTTTGTTCCTCACTGAGGAAAAACGGCTTGTCGGCGAACAGCGGCGACACACCTGTCAGGCTTTCACGCAACTCTTTACGAGCCACGACGCGGGCAGCTTCCTTGGTCTTCGAATCCAGGATCAGATCCACCAGACCACACCAGTCACGCTGAATACGATGAATCAGCAGACGGCTGTTGGCACGCGCCACAGGATAAACCGGCAGCAAAGGCGGGTGCGGGTAACGCTCATCCAGATATTCCATCACCACGGTCGACTCCCACAACGCCAGGTCACGATCGACCAGGGTGGGCAGACTTCCGTAAGGGTTCACTTCAATCAGTTTAGGCGGCTGGCGACCAGCTTCCACGTAAATGATCTCTGCGCTGACACCCTTCTCTGCAAGTACGATGCGCACTCGGTGGGAATAGTGGTCGGCGGGGTCGGAGTAACAGGCCAACCGATTGGTCACGCCCATGGCGGTCCTCCTCGCTTGTTGAAATTATCGGAAGCGGAAAAACGCACGCGCCCAGAGGACGCCTCTCGTAACGCCTGGCTTGCCAGACTCGTTACACCTTCAGAGACGCCCCTGGGCGCGTGCGATTAACAGCAATTGCTTACAGCTTTATCAATGGACGTCTTTCCAGTATTCACGCTTGAGCAAGTAAGCGAATACGAAGAAGAACGCCAGGTACAGCAACACATAGGTACCGATGCGCTGATGCTCCAGCTTAACCGGGTTAGCCGAGTAAGCCAGGAAGGTTACCAGATTCTTGACCTTCTCATCGAACTGCTGTTCGGTCAGAGCACCGCTCTTCGGCACGATGGTCAGCTGATCGCACGCTTCATGTGTCAGCGCTGTACCGGTCAGCGGATCATATTGCTTCTTGCCGTCTTCGACGATCTGAACCTGCTTGCAACCGACAACCTGACGACCTTGCAGGCCAACCAGGACGTTAGGCATGCCCACGTTCGGGAAAACCTTGTTGTTCACACCCCAAGGACGCGACGGATCTTCGTAGAAGGACTTCAGGTAACCGTAGAGCCAGTCAGTGCCACGAACGCGAGCGACCAGGGTCAGGTCGGGCGGCGCCGCACCGAACCAGGTCTTGGCGTCTGCCGGCTGCATGCCGATGTTCATGTGGTCGCCAATCTTGGCGCCGGTGAACACCAGCTTCGAGAGCATCAGGTCATGCGGGATGCCCAGGTCATCGGCAACACGCTCGTAGCGCTGGAACTTGGCGCTGTGGCAGCCCATGCAGTAGTTGGCGAACGTACGCGCGCCATCCTGCATGGCAGCCTGATCGGAAACGTCGATATCGACCTTTTCCAGTTCAGGAGCACCGGCTGTCGACGCGAAGGAGAACACAGGCATGGCAGCAAGAATCAGTACAGCAAATAGCTTTTTCATCAGCCAGTCACCCTTTCCGGAACCGGTTTGGTCTTCTCGAGCCTGGTGTAGAACGGCATCAGAATGAAGTAGGCGAAGTACAGGAAGGTACAGACCTGCGACAGCAACGTACGACCTGGCGTCGGGGCCAGAACACCCAGAATGCCGAGGATCACGAACGAAACGCAGAACACCACCAGCCAGATTTTGCTCAGCCAGCCTTTGTAGCGCATCGACTTGACCGGGCTGCGGTCCAGCCACGGCAGGACGAACAGCACAGCGATGGCCGCGCCCATGGCGATAACGCCCAGGAGCTTGTCCGGAACCGCCCGCAGAATCGCGTAGAACGGCGTGAAGTACCAGACCGGAGCGATGTGCTCAGGGGTCTTGAAGGCGTTCGCCACTTCAAAGTTCGGCTTCTCGAGGAAGTAGCCACCCATTTCCGGGAAGAAGAACACGATCGAGCAGAAGATGAACAGGAACACCACCACGCCGACGATATCTTTCACGGTGTAGTACGGATGGAAGGCAATGCCGTCCAGCGGTACGCCGTTTTCGTCTTTGTGTTTCTTGATGTCCACGCCGTCCGGGTTGTTCGAACCGACTTCGTGCAGCGCCAGGACGTGCAGCACCACCAGACCGAGAATCACGATCGGCAAGGCGACTACGTGCAGGGCGAAGAAGCGGTTCAGGGTAATACCCGAAATCAGGTAGTCACCACGAATCCACTGAGTCAGGTCGTTCCCGATCACAGGAATCGCACCGAACAGCGAGATGATCACCTGGGCACCCCAGTAGGACATCTGGCCCCACGGCAGCAGGTAACCCATGAAGGCTTCAGCCATCAGCGCCAGATAGATCAGCATGCCGAAGACCCACACCAGCTCGCGCGGCTTCTGGTACGAACCGTAGAGCAAGCCACGGAACATGTGCAGATAAACCACGATGAAGAACATCGAAGCGCCGACCGCGTGCAACATACGCAGGATCGAGCCGTACTCGACGTCGCGCATGATGTATTCGACGGAGGCAAAGGCTTCTTCCGCCGACGGGGTGTAGCTCATGGTCAGCCAGACACCGGTAACGATCTGGTTGACCAGAACGAGCAGTGCCAGGGAGCCAAAGAAATAGAAGAAGTTGAAGTTCTTCGGGGCGTAGTACTTGCTGAGATGGTCTTCCCACATTTTGGTCGCGGGAAAGCGCGCATCAACCCAATCCATGAACTTGCTCATCACGCTTTCTCCGTATCGACGCCAACGACAATAATGTCATCGGTCTCATAGGAATGCGGGGGAACTGGCAGGTTCAAAGGCGCAGGTTGCGACTTGTAGACGCGGCCAGCCAGATCGTAGTGGGAACCGTGGCAAGGGCAGAAATAACCACCTACCCAGTCCTTGCCCAGATCCGCAGGTGCCACTTCTGGACGGAAGGTCGGTGAGCAACCCAGGTGCGTGCAGATACCGATCAGCAGCAGAACTTCTGGCTTGATCGAACGCGTTTCCGGGTCGACATAGGTCGGTTGTGTCGAGTTCTTGGAGGTCGGGTCAGACAGCTGGCCCTCGATCTTTTTCAGATTCCCCAGGATTTCCTCGGTACGGCGGACAATGAACACCGGCTGACCGCGCCACTCAGCAATCATCTGCTGACCTGGTTCGATTTTGCTGACATTCACTTTCACCGGTGCACCTGCGGCTTTCGCCTTGGCACTGGGAAACCATGACCCCACGAACGGGACCGCAGCCCCCACCGCTCCTTAAGCTCGCACGACGTATGTTGATTATTCCATTAAGCGTTGATTTTCTGGTTTGACGTATCATT
>NZ_JBIWAF010000038.1:1773-2368 GCF_044759925.1 Pseudomonas sp. NPDC099000 | reverse complement strand
ACTGATACCAAAAACCGACTACTGCCAGCATACACGACTTCATTGCTCATTCAGTCCTCTCCCATCAGCTTTGTGGCCTGTTAAATCAGGCGTCTACTAAGTAAAAATCTGAACTTATAAAAATTTTGCCGAATGGTAATGAAAAGCCCCAATTCTGACAAGGTAATTACCGAGGGGCTTCACTGCCAAGCCTTGCAGTATAGGGCTTCTACGGCTGTGGCAAGTTGTCACAGCGCAATTCTTTGATAAATCGCGCCCATAAAAAAACGCCCAGCTTCGCGAGGAAACTGGGCGTTCTTTTTGAACGCGAAAGCGAATTAACGCTTCGAGTACTGCGGACGCTTACGCGCTTTACGCAGACCAACTTTCTTACGTTCAACTTCACGAGCATCGCGAGTAACGAAGCCAGCTTTGCGCAGAGCGCCACGCAGGGTTTCGTCGTACTGCATCAGAGCGCGAGTGATACCGTGGCGGATTGCGCCAGCTTGACCACTTACACCGCCACCGATAACGGTGACGTAGATGTCGAACTTTTAAAGTTTGTCGGTCAGTTCCATCTGCTGACTAAGTTCATTTTGTGGTTTTTCGTTTCATT
>NZ_JBIWAF010000038.1:1308-1763 GCF_044759925.1 Pseudomonas sp. NPDC099000 | reverse complement strand
GACGGCCAGTGCCGTAATTTTGAGTCGCCGACATAATGAACTATTCCGTTAAAACTTCAGTTCTTGGGGCTGCTGAGCAGTATGAGGGTGTACAGCGCCCGCATAGACTTTCAGCTTACGATACATGTCGCGACCCAGCGGGTTCTTAGGCAGCATGCCTTTGACCGCAGTCTCGATCACGCGCTCAGGGGCTTTAGCGATCAGCTTTTCGAAGTTGATCGACTTGATGCCGCCCGGGAAACCGGAGTGGGAGTAGTAGATCTTGTCGGTGGTTTTAGCACCAGTTACACGAATCTGCTCGGCATTGATAACGACGATGTAATCGCCGGTGTCAACGTGAGGAGTGTACTCAGCTTTATGCTTGCCACGCAGACGGCTCGCGATTTCGGTGGCCAGACGACCCAGGGTCTGACCTGCAGCGTCGACGACAAACCAGTCGCGCTGTACTGTTTCCG
>NZ_JBIWAF010000038.1:0-1298 GCF_044759925.1 Pseudomonas sp. NPDC099000 | reverse complement strand
CGGCGCGTCCGTTCAACGGCAAGATTCTTCGGCGGCGGCGCATCACTTCCACTGCAGAAAGAGGTGCGCAATTATGCAGATTGCGAAAAATAATTCAACCTGCTTTTATGATTGTTTTGCCCAAGGAGCACCCGATGGACTATCGACAGCTAGGCCGAACCAATCTGAACGTGAGTGCCATCTGCCTCGGAACCATGACCTGGGGCGAGCAAAACACTGAAGCTGAAGCCTTCGCACAGATCGAACGGGCCAAGGACGCCGGGATCAATTTCATCGACACCGCCGAAATGTATCCGGTGCCGCCGAAGGCCGAAACCTACGCCACCACCGAACGCTACATCGGCAATTACTTCAAAAGTCGCGGTGATCGCGCCGACTGGATACTCGCCAGCAAGATCGCCGGCCCCGGCAACACCATCGATTACATCCGCGATAAAAACCTGCGGCACAACCGCCAGCACATCACCGAAGCCGTGGACGCGAGCCTCAAGCGCCTGCAAACCGACTACATTGACCTCTATCAGCTGCACTGGCCTGAACGCAGCACCAATTTCTTCGGCCAGCTGGGGTACAAACACAAGACCGAAGCCAACCTGACGCCGCTGGAGGACACCCTCGAAGCGCTGGACGAACAGGTCAAGGCCGGCAAGATCCGCCACATCGGTCTGTCCAACGAAACGCCGTGGGGCACCATGCGCTTCCTCGCCCTGGCCGAAGCCCGTGGCTGGCCGCGAGCCGTGTCGATCCAGAACCCGTACAACCTGCTCAACCGCAGCTTCGAAGTCGGCCTGGCGGAAATCGCCATCCGCGAACAGTGCGGCCTGCTCGCCTATTCGCCGCTGGCGTTCGGTTTCCTGTCGGGCAAGTACGAAGGTGGCGCACGTCCGCCCAAAGGCCGCCTGAGCCTCTACAGCCGCTTCAGCCGCTATTTCAACCCGCAGTCGGAAGCCGCGTGCAGTCGTTACGTTGCGCTGGCCCGGGAACACGGTCTGGACCCGGCGCAAATGGCGCTGGCGTTTGTCACCCAGCAGCCGTTCGTGACCAGCAACATCATCGGCGCCACAACCATGGAGCAGCTTGAAAGCAATTTAGCGAGCTTCGAGCTGAAACTTTCCGATGACGTGTTGGAGGGAATCGAGGCGATTCACAAGGATCACCCGAATCCCGCGCCGTAACTTACGACGATGATCGTTCCCACGCTCTGTGGTGTGCACCCCAAAAGTTGGACGATTGTGGTTCTAGGCCTGAACGGATTGAGTCCTGTATTCCACAGGGCTCATTCCGTTCAGCCTCAGCTT
>NZ_JBIWAF010000037.1:42305-47113 GCF_044759925.1 Pseudomonas sp. NPDC099000 | reverse complement strand
AAAGATAATTCATACTATATACTAACAAATGAAAGAACATAAAAGGGTTATCTCAAAGGTATCGAGCGCCAACTCCGGTGGCATGTACGACATCTACTCCGTCGTTCAAGGGGTGGACAAGTTCCTGCCCGTGGACGTCTACGTGCCTGGCTGCCCGCCCCGTCCTGAAGCTTTTCTGCAAGGCTTGATGCTCTTGCAAGAGTCGATTGGACAGGAGCGTCGTCCGCTTTCCTGGGTCGTCGGCGATCAAGGCGTGTACCGCGCCGAGATGCCTTCGCAAAAGGAACAGCGCCGCGAACAGCGAATCGCAGTCACCAACCTGCGCAGCCCCGACGAAGTCTGATCCAGATCTGCTTCTTTTATAGAACGAGAAACTGGCTTCATTCTTTACGTTGACCGAAAGCGATAAATAACCATGACTACAGGCAGTGCTCTGTACATCCCGCCTTATAAGGCAGACGACCAGGATGTGGTCGTCGAACTGAACAACCGTTTCGGCCCCGAGGCGTTCACCGCCCAGCCTACCCGCACCGGCATGCCGGTGCTTTGGGTTGCCCGTGCCAAACTCGTCGAAGTCCTGACCTTCCTGCGCAACCTGCCCAAGCCGTACGTCATGCTCTATGACCTGCACGGCGTGGACGAGCGTCTGCGCACCAAGCGTCAAGGGCTGCCAAGCGGCGCCGACTTCACAGTGTTCTATCACTTGATGTCGATCGAACGTAATAGTGACGTAATGATCAAGGTCGCCTTGTCCGAGTGCGACCTTAGCGTGCCGACCGTGACCGGTATCTGGCCGAACGCCAACTGGTACGAGCGTGAAGTGTGGGACATGTACGGCATCGACTTTGCCGGTCACCCGCACCTGACCCGCATCATGATGCCGCCGACCTGGGAAGGTCACCCGCTGCGCAAGGACTTCCCGGCCCGTGCCACCGAGTTCGACCCGTTCAGCCTGACGCTGGCCAAGCAACAGCTTGAGGAAGAAGCCGCGCGCTTCAAGCCTGAAGACTGGGGCATGAAGCGTTCCGGTGCGAACGAGGACTACATGTTCCTCAACCTCGGTCCTAACCACCCTTCCGCGCACGGTGCGTTCCGCATCATCCTGCAGCTGGACGGTGAAGAGATCGTCGACTGCGTGCCGGACGTCGGTTACCACCACCGTGGTGCCGAGAAGATGGCCGAGCGTCAGTCCTGGCACAGCTTCATCCCGTACACCGACCGTATCGACTACCTCGGCGGCGTGATGAACAACCTGCCGTACGTGCTCTCGGTCGAGAAGCTGGCCGGCATCAAGGTGCCTGAGAAGGTCGACGTCATCCGCATCATGATGGCCGAGTTCTTCCGGATCACCAGCCACCTGCTGTTCCTGGGGACTTACATCCAGGACGTCGGCGCCATGACCCCGGTGTTCTTCACGTTCACCGACCGTCAGAAGGCGTACACGGTGATCGAAGCCATTACCGGCTTCCGTCTGCACCCGGCCTGGTACCGCATCGGTGGCGTCGCTCACGACCTGCCGCGCGGCTGGGAAAAACTGGTGAAAGACTTCGTCGAGTGGATGCCAAAGCGTCTGGACGAATACCAGAAAGCCGCACTGGACAACAGCATTCTCAAAGGCCGGACCATCGGCGTCGCCGCCTACAACACCAAGGAAGCCTTCGAATGGGGCGTCACCGGTGCAGGCTTGCGTTCGACCGGTTGCGACTTCGACCTGCGTAAGGCGCGCCCGTACTCCGGTTACGAGAACTTCGAGTTCGAAGTGCCACTGGCCGTCAATGGCGATGCCTACGATCGTTGCATCGTGCGCGTCGAAGAAATGCGCCAGAGCATCAAGATCATCGAGCAGTGCATGCGCAACATGCCGGAAGGCCCGTACAAGGCGGATCACCCGCTGACCACGCCGCCACCGAAAGAGCGCACCCTGCAGCACATCGAGACCCTGATCACGCACTTCCTGCAAGTTTCGTGGGGCCCGGTCATGCCGGCCAACGAATCCTTCCAGATGATCGAAGCGACCAAGGGCATCAACAGTTATTACCTGACGTGCGATGGCGGCACCATGAGCTACCGCACCCGGATTCGTACCCCAAGCTTCCCGCACCTGCAGCAGATCCCTTCGGTGATCAAAGGCAGCATGGTCGCGGACTTGAGTGCGTACCTGGGTAGTATCGATTTCGTTATGGCCGACGTGGACCGCTAAGCATGAATAGCACGCTTATCCAGACAGACCGTTTCACCTTGAGTGAAACCGAGCGCTCGGCCATCGAGCACGAGTTGCATCACTACGAAGACCCGCGCGCGGCGTCGATCGAAGCCCTGAAGATCGTCCAGAAGGAACGTGGCTGGGTGCCTGACGGCGCGCTCTACGCCATCGGCGAGATCCTCGGCATCCCGGCCAGCGACGTTGAAGGCGTGGCGACGTTCTATAGCCAGATCTTCCGTCAGCCAGTCGGTCGTCACATCATTCGCGTCTGCGACAGCATGGTCTGCTACATCGGCGGCCATGAATCGGTGGTCAGCGAAATCCAGAGCAAGCTGGGCATCGGCCTGGGTCAGACCACCGCCGACGGTCGTTTCACCCTGCTGCCGGTCTGCTGCCTCGGCAACTGTGACAAGGCGCCGGCGTTGATGATCGACGACGACACTTTCGGTGATGTGCAGCCTGCCGGCGTTGCCAAATTGCTCGAGGGCTACGTATGACCCTGACTTCCTTCGGTCCTGCCAACCGCATCAAGCGTTCGGCCGAGACTCACCCGCTGACCTGGCGTCTGCGCGACGACGGCGAAGCTGTCTGGCTCGACGAGTACCAGGCCAAGAACGGTTACGCGGCTGCGCGCAAGGCTTTCGCCGACATGGCTCAGGACGACATCGTCCAGACCGTGAAAGACTCCGGCCTTAAAGGTCGCGGCGGTGCAGGCTTCCCCACGGGCGTGAAGTGGGGCCTGATGCCCAAAGACGAATCCATCAACATCCGCTACCTGCTGTGCAACGCGGACGAGATGGAACCGAACACCTGGAAAGACCGCATGCTGATGGAGCAACTGCCCCATCTGCTGATCGAAGGCATGCTGATCAGTGCTCGCGCGCTGAAAACCTACCGTGGCTACATCTTCCTGCGTGGCGAATACACCACCGCCGCCAAGCACCTGAACCGTGCCGTGGAAGAAGCCAAGGCAGCCGGCCTGCTGGGTAAAAACATCATGGGCAGCGGCTTCGATTTCGAGCTGTTCGTCCACACCGGCGCCGGGCGTTACATCTGCGGTGAAGAAACCGCACTGATCAACTCCCTCGAAGGCCGCCGCGCCAACCCGCGCTCCAAGCCGCCCTTCCCTGCCGCCGTTGGCGTGTGGGGCAAGCCGACTTGCGTGAACAACGTTGAAACCCTGTGCAACGTTCCGGCGATCATTGCCGACGGCGTGGACTGGTACAAATCGTTGGCGCGCGAAGGCAGTGAAGACATGGGCACCAAGCTCATGGGCTTCTCCGGCAAGGTCAAGAACCCGGGCCTGTGGGAATTGCCGTTCGGCGTCACCGGTCGCGAGTTGTTCGAAGACTACGCGGGTGGCATGCGCGACGGTTACAAACTCAAGTGCTGGCAGCCAGGCGGCGCCGGGACCGGCTTCCTGTTGCCGGAACACCTGGACGCACAAATGTACGCCGGCGGCATCGCCAAAGTGGGCACCCGTATGGGTACCGGCCTGGCCATGGCGGTGGACGACAGCGTCAACATGGTGTCCCTGCTGCGCAACATGGAAGAGTTCTTCTCCCGTGAGTCGTGCGGTTTCTGCACCCCGTGCCGTGATGGTTTGCCGTGGAGCGTCAAGCTTCTGCGCGCCATCGAGAACGGTGAAGGGCAAGCCGGCGATATCGAGACCCTGCTGGGTCTGGTCGGCTTCCTCGGCCCGGGCAAGACCTTCTGTGCTCACGCACCGGGCGCCGTGGAGCCGTTGGGCAGCGCAATCAAATACTTCCGCCATGAGTTCGAAGCCGGCATCGCGCCTACCAGCGCCGTCGTCCCGCCTCTGGCAAGGCCGATCGTAGTCGGCGTTTAACACTTTAAAAAAGGCGAACGGTCCGTGCCCTTCGCCTTCTCGTTCGATGACGCCTTTTATGGGCTGTTTGGATTCGGACGAATAACAAGATTCCATTAGCCACGCCCGCTGACACCGGGCCAACGAAGACCTTTGAACCATGGCCACTATCCACGTAGACGGCAAAGAGCTCGAAGTCGATGGGGCAGACAACCTGTTACAGGCGTGTCTGTCGCTAGGCCTCGATATCCCTTATTTCTGCTGGCACCCAGCCCTTGGCAGCGTTGGCGCTTGCCGCCAGTGCGCGGTCAAGCAGTACACCGACGAAAACGACAAGCGTGGTCGGATCGTCATGTCGTGCATGACGCCAGCTACCGACGGCAGCTGGATCTCCATCGACGACGAAGAAGCGAAAGTGTTTCGCGCCAGCGTCGTTGAATGGCTGATGACCAACCACCCTCACGACTGCCCGGTCTGTGAGGAAGGCGGTCACTGTCACCTGCAAGACATGACCGTGATGACCGGCCACAACGAGCGCCGTTATCGCTTCACCAAGCGTACTCACCAGAACCAGCAACTGGGCCCGTTCATTTCCCACGAAATGAACCGCTGCATCGCTTGCTACCGCTGCGTACGCTTCTATAAGGATTACGCCGGCGGCACCGACCTCGGTGTGTTCGGCGCCCACGACAACGTGTACTTCGGTCGCGTTGAAGACGGCACCCTGGAAAGCGAGTTCTCCGGCAACCTCACCGAGGTCTGCCCGACTGGTGTGTT
>NZ_JBIWAF010000037.1:0-42295 GCF_044759925.1 Pseudomonas sp. NPDC099000 | reverse complement strand
AAAGAAAACGACAACAACTACATCTAAACAATTAAAGACACAAAAAACCAAAACGACTAAAAACCCAACAAAACCTAGGTCTGCCCGACTGGTGTGTACACCGACAAGACACACTACGAGCGCTACAACCGCAAGTGGGACATGCAGTTCTCGCCGAGCATCTGCCATGGATGCTCCAGCGGTTGCAACATCTCCCCGGGCGAGCGCTACGGTGAACTGCGTCGTATCGAAAACCGTTTCAACGGTTCGGTCAACCAGTACTTCCTGTGCGACCGTGGCCGTTTCGGCTATGGCTACGTCAACCGCAAGGATCGCCCGCGTCAGCCATTGCTGGCCAACGGTGCCAAACTGACGCTCGACGAAGCACTGGATAAAGCCGCTGACCTGCTGCGCGGTCGCAACATCGTCGGTATCGGTTCGCCCCGTGCCAGCCTCGAAAGCAACTACGCGCTGCGCGAACTGGTCGGCGCCGAGCACTTCTACTCTGGTATCGAAGCCGCCGAGCTGGAACGCATTCGTCTGGTCATGCAGGTGCTCAAAGACAGCCCGCTGCCGATCCCGAACATGCGCGACATCGAAGACCACGATGCGATCTTCGTTCTTGGTGAAGACCTGACCCAGACCGCTGCCCGTATGGCGCTGTCCCTGCGTCAATCGGTCAAAGGCAAGGCTGAAGACATGGCCGATGCCATGCGCGTTCAGCCTTGGCTCGACGCCGCAGTGAAGAACATTGGCCAGCACGCGCTGAACCCGCTGTTCATCGCCAGCCTGGCTGAAACCAAGCTCGACGACATTGCTGAAGAATGCGTTCACGCGGCTCCAGACGATCTGGCGCGCATCGGTTTCGCCGTGGCTCACGCCCTCGACGCCAGCGCCCCAGCGGTTGAAGGCCTGGATGCTGAAGCCGTTGAACTGGCCAAGCGCATTGCCGACGCCCTGCTCGCCGCCAAGCGTCCGCTGATCATTGCAGGCACCTCGCTGGGTTCCAAGGCGCTGATCGAAGCCGCGGCAAACATCGCCAAAGCCCTGAAGCTGCGCGAGAAGAACGGTTCCATCAGCCTGATCGTGCCAGAGGCCAACAGCCTCGGCCTGGCCATGCTCGGTGGCGACTCGGTCGACGAAGCACTGCAAGCCGTGATTGACGGTAAAGCCGACGCTATCGTCGTGCTGGAAAACGATCTGTACACCCGTACCGACAAAGCCAAGGTCGATGCCGCCCTGAACGCCGCGAAAGTGGTGATCGTGGCGGACCATCAGAAGACCGCCACCAGCGATCGCGCGCACCTGGTTCTGCCAGCCGCCAGCTTCGCTGAAGGCGACGGCACGCTGGTCAGCCAGGAAGGCCGCGCCCAGCGTTTCTTCCAGGTCTTCGACCCGACTTACCTCGACGCGAGCATCCTGGTTCACGAAGGCTGGCGCTGGCTGCATGCCCTGCGCGCCACCCTGTTGAACCAGCCGATCGACTGGACCCAACTGGACCACGTCACCGCTGCCTGTGCCGCAAGCACTCCGCAACTGGCCGGCATTGTTAGCGCCGCTCCGTCCGCCGCGTTCCGCATCAAGGGCCTGAAACTGGCTCGCGAACCGCTGCGTTACTCCGGTCGTACCGCCATGCGCGCCGACATCAGCGTGCACGAACCGCGTACTTCCCAGGATAACGACACCGCGTTCTCGTTCTCCATGGAAGGTTACTCGGGCTCGGTCGAACCGCGTCAGCAAGTGCCATTCGCCTGGTCTCCGGGCTGGAACTCGCCGCAAGCCTGGAACAAGTTCCAGGACGAAGTCGGTGGTCACATCCGCGCTGGCGACCCGGGCACTCGCCTGATCGAAAGCACCGGTGACTCGCTGAACTGGTTCGCCGCTGTTCCGCGTGCGTTCAACCCGGCTCCAGGCACCTGGCAAGTCGTGCCGTTCTTCCACCTGTTCGGCAGCGAAGAGAACTCTTCCAAAGCCGCGCCGGTTCAGGAACGCATCCCGGCCGCTTACGTGTCGCTGGCCAAATCCGAAGCCGACCGTTTGGGTGTCAATGACGGTGCCCTGCTCAGCTTGAGCGTTGCTGGCCAGACCCTGCGTCTGCCGCTGCGCATCAACGAAGAGCTGGGTGCCGGCCTGGTCGCATTGCCGGCCGGTATCGCCGGCATTCCGCCAGCGATCTTTGGCAAATCCGTTGACGGTCTGCAGGAGGCAGCTCAATGACCTGGTTCACGCCTGAAGTGATTGACGTGATCATCGCGGTCCTCAAGGCCATCGTGATTCTGCTCGCCGTGGTGGTGTGCGGCGCGCTGCTGAGCTGGGTCGAGCGTCGTCTGCTCGCCCTCTGGCAGGACCGTTACGGTCCGAACCGCGTCGGCCCGTTCGGCGCGTTCCAGATCGCGGCCGACATGATCAAGATGTTCTTCAAGGAAGACTGGACCCCGCCGTTCGCCGACAAGGTGATCTTCACCCTGGCACCGGTCGTGGCCATGAGCGCCTTGCTGATTGCCTTCGCGATCATCCCGATCACCCCGACCTGGGGTGTGGCGGACATCAACATCGGCATCCTGTTCTTCTTCGCCATGGCCGGTCTGTCGGTCTACGCGGTGCTGTTCGCCGGCTGGTCGAGTAACAACAAGTTCGCCCTGTTGGGCAGCTTGCGAGCCTCGGCACAAACCGTGTCGTACGAAGTGTTCATGGGCCTGTCGCTGATGGGCATCGTGATCCAGGTCGGCTCCTTCAACATGCGCGACATCGTTGAATACCAAGCGCAGAACCTGTGGTTCGTGATTCCGCAGATCTTTGGTTTCCTGACCTTCTTCATCGCTGGCGTCGCCGTGACTCACCGTCACCCGTTCGACCAGCCGGAAGCGGAGCAGGAACTGGCCGACGGTTACCACATTGAATACGCCGGCATGAAATGGGGCATGTTCTTCGTCGGCGAGTACATCGGCATCGTGTTGATTTCGGCGCTGCTGGTGACCTTGTTCTTCGGTGGCTGGCACGGTCCGTTCGGCATTCTGCCGCAGATCCCGTTCATCTGGTTCGCGCTCAAAACCGCGTTCTTCATCATGTTCTTCATCCTGCTGCGCGCCTCGATTCCGCGCCCACGGTATGACCAAGTGATGGATTTCAGCTGGAAGTTCTGCCTGCCGCTGACCCTCGTCAACATGCTGGTGACCGCTGCGATCGTGTTGCTCAACACGCCCGCCGTCGCGGCTCAGTGAGGATAGAGAATCATGAAGTACATATTTGACATCGTGCATGGCTTCTTCACCCAGCTTCGCAGCCTGGTGATGATCTTCGGCCATGCCTTCCGCAAGCGCGACACGCTGCAGTACCCGGAAGAAGCCGTGTACCTGCCGCCGCGCTTTCGTGGCCGTATCGTGCTGACCCGCGACCCTGATGGCGAAGAGCGTTGTGTAGCCTGCAACCTGTGCGCCGTGGCGTGCCCGGTTGGTTGCATCTCGCTGCAGAAAGCTGAAACCGAAGACGGTCGCTGGTACCCGGACTTCTTCCGCATCAACTTCTCGCGCTGCATTTTCTGCGGCCTCTGCGAGGAAGCCTGCCCGACCACCGCGATCCAGCTGACACCGGATTTCGAGATGGCCGAGTTCAAACGTCAGGACCTGGTGTACGAGAAAGAAGATCTGTTGATCTCCGGCCCCGGCAAAAACCCTGATTACAACTTCTATCGTGTTGCAGGTATGGCGATTGCCGGGAAGCCCAAAGGCTCCGCGCAGAATGAAGCCCAGCCGATCAACGTGAAGAGCTTGCTGCCTTAAGGAAGAAAGATGGAATTCGCTTTCTATTTCGCATCGGGTATCGCTGTGGTGTCCACGCTTCGCGTGATCACCAACACCAACCCTGTGCACGCCCTGCTCTACCTGATCATTTCGCTGATCGCCGTGGCCATGACGTTCTTCGCCCTCGGCGCACCGTTTGCCGGTGTTCTGGAAGTGATCGCCTACGCTGGCGCCATCATGGTGCTGTTCGTGTTCGTGGTGATGATGCTGAACCTCGGTCCCGCCTCGGTTCAGCAAGAGCGCGTCTGGCTCAAGCCCGGCATCTGGCTCGGCCCGGTCGCCCTTGGCGCCCTGTTGCTGGTTGAATTGCTGTACGTGCTGTTCAGCGACGCCAGCGGTCAGGCCATCGGCCACACCACCGTAGATGCCAAGGCCGTGGGCATCAGCCTGTTCGGTCCTTATCTGCTGGTGGTCGAACTCGCCTCGATGCTGCTGCTTGCCGCAGCCGTCACGGCGTTCCACTTGGGCCGCAACGAAGCCAAGGAGCAATGACGATGCCTGCTATCCCTTTGGAGCATGGTCTGGCGGTCGCCGGCATCTTGTTCTGCCTCGGTCTGGTCGGCCTGATGGTCCGCCGCAACATTCTCTTCGTGCTGATGAGCCTGGAGATCATGATGAATGCCTCCGCACTGGCCTTCATCGTTGCCGGTAGCCGCTGGGGTCAGCCGGATGGACAGATCATGTTCATCCTGGTGATCAGCCTGGCAGCTGCCGAGGCCAGTATTGGCCTGGCGATTCTGTTGCAGCTGTATCGCCGCTTCCACACTCTCGATATCGACGCTGCCAGCGAGATGCGCGGATGAATCTTCTCTATCTGACTTTCGTATTCCCTCTCATAGGTTTCCTGCTGCTGTCGTTTTCACGCGGCCGCTTTTCGGAAAACCTGTCGGCGCTGATTGGCGTCGGGTCCATCGGCTTGTCTGCCATCGTCACGGCTTACGTGATCTGGCAATTCAACGTCGCCCCGCCTGAAGGCGGCCACTACACCCAGGTGTTGTGGCAGTGGATGGCGGTGGAAGGCTTTACGCCTAACTTCGCGCTGTACCTGGATGGTCTGTCCCTGACCATGCTCGGTGTAGTGGTCGGCGTCGGCTTCCTGATCCACCTGTTCGCGTCCTGGTACATGCGCGGTGAAGCCGGTTACTCGCGCTTCTTCGCCTACACCAACCTGTTTATCGCCAGCATGCTGTTCCTGGTCCTGGGCGATAACCTGTTGTTCCTGTACTTCGGTTGGGAAGGCGTGGGCCTGTGCTCGTACCTGTTGATCGGTTTCTACTACAGCAACCGCAACAACGGCAACGCGGCACTCAAAGCCTTCATCGTCACCCGTATCGGCGACGTGTTCATGGCTATCGGCCTGTTCATCCTGTTCGCGCAACTGGGTACGCTGAACATCCAGGAACTGCTGGTGCTGGCGCCACAGAAATTCCAGGCCGGCGACTTCTGGATGGTCATGGCGACCCTGATGCTGCTGGGCGGCGCTGTCGGTAAATCCGCGCAACTGCCGCTGCAAACCTGGCTGGCGGACGCGATGGCCGGTCCTACTCCGGTTTCGGCACTGATCCACGCCGCAACCATGGTAACCGCCGGTGTCTACCTGATCGCCCGTACCCACGGCCTGTTTACCCTGGCGCCGGATATCCTGCACCTGGTCGGCGTTGTCGGCGGTGTGACCCTGGTACTCGCCGGTTTTGCCGCACTGGTTCAGACCGACATCAAACGTATCCTCGCCTACTCGACCATGAGCCAGATCGGCTATATGTTCCTGGCGCTGGGTGTTGGCGCATGGGATGGCGCGATCTTCCACCTGATGACCCACGCCTTCTTCAAGGCGCTGCTGTTCCTTGCCTCCGGTGCGGTGATCGTTGCCTGCCACCACGAGCAGAACATCTTCAAGATGGGCGGTCTGTGGAAGAAACTGCCACTGGCCTACGCCAGCTTCATCGTCGGCGGCGCGGCCCTTTCGGCCCTGCCACTGGTGACCGCAGGCTTCTACTCCAAGGACGAAATCCTCTGGGAAGCGTTTGCCAGCGGCAACCACGGTCTGCTCTACGCAGGTCTGGTCGGTGCGTTCATGACTTCGCTGTACACCTTCCGCCTGATCTTCATCGCGTTCCACGGTGAAGCGAAGACTGAAGCACACGCCGGTCACGGCATCGCTCACTGGCTGCCACTGTCGGTGCTGATTGTCCTGTCGACCTTCGTCGGCGCAATGATCGTTCCACCGCTGCACGGCGTGCTGCCAGAAAGCGTTGGTCATGCCGGCGGCGAAGCCAAGCACAGTCTGGAAATCGCTTCGGGCGCCATCGCCCTGGCCGGTATCCTGCTGGCCGCGATGCTGTTCCTCGGCAAGCGTCGTTTCGTCACTGCAATCGCCAACAGCGGCATCGGCCGCTTCCTTTCGGCCTGGTGGTTCGCTGCCTGGGGCTTCGACTGGATCTACGACAAACTGTTCGTCAAGCCATACCTTGCGATCTGCCACGCACTGCGCAGAGACCCGCTCGACCAGACCATCGGTCTGATCCCGCGTATGGCCAAAGGTGGTCACACCGCCCTGAGCCGTACCGAAACCGGTCAACTGCGTTGGTACGCGGCATCGATGGCAGCCGGCTCCGTGCTGGTCATCGGCGCCATCGTGCTGGTAGCGGTCTGATATGAACCTTGCGAACTTGCGAAAGGAATTGAGCCCGTCATGATTCTGCCTTGGCTAATCCTGATCCCCTTCATCGGCGGCCTGCTGTGCTGGATGGGTGAGCGCTTCGGCGCTACCCTCCCCCGCTGGATTGCGCTGTTGACCATGACCCTGGAACTCGCGCTCGGCCTCTGGCTGTGGGCCCACGGTGATTATTCATTTGCTCCGGCACCTGGCGCCGATCCGACCTGGGTGCTTGAGTTCAAGCACATCTGGATCGAGCGCTTCGGCATCAGCGTGCACCTGGCCCTCGACGGCCTGTCGCTGTTGATGATCCTGCTGACCGGTCTGCTGGGTATCCTCTCGGTACTGTGCTCGTGGAAAGAGATTCAGCGTCACGTTGGCTTCTTCCACTTGAACCTGATGTGGATCCTGGGCGGTGTCGTCGGCGTGTTCCTCGCCCTCGACCTGTTCATGTTCTTCTTCTTCTGGGAAATGATGCTGGTGCCGATGTACTTCCTCATCGCGCTCTGGGGTCACAGTTCTTCGGACGGCAAGAAAACCCGGATCTACGCGGCGACCAAGTTCTTCATCTTCACTCAGGCGTCCGGCCTGATCATGTTGGTGGCGATCCTGGGTCTGGTCCTGGTCAACTTCAACGACACCGGCGTGATTACCTTCAACTACGCCGACCTGTTGAAAACCAAGATGTCGCTCACCACCGAGTACATCCTGATGCTCGGCTTCTTCATCGCCTTCGCGGTGAAGCTGCCCGTGGTGCCGTTCCACTCCTGGTTGCCTGACGCTCACGCCCAGGCGCCAACAGCGGGTTCGGTCGACCTGGCCGGTATCTTGTTGAAGACGGCGGCTTACGGTCTGCTGCGTTTCGCCCTGCCGCTGTTCCCGAATGCGTCGGCCGAGTTTGCGCCGTTCGCCATGACCCTCGGTCTGATCGGGATCTTCTACGGTGCGTTCCTGGCCTTCGCCCAAACCGACATCAAGCGTCTGATCGCCTACTCCTCCGTTTCCCACATGGGTTTCGTGTTGATCGGCATCTACTCCGGCAGCCAACTGGCGCTGCAGGGCGCGGTGATGCAGATGCTGGCGCACGGTCTGTCGGCGGCAGCACTCTTTATCCTCAGCGGTCAGCTGTACGAGCGCACCCACACCCGCGACATGCGTGAAATGGGTGGCCTGTGGTCGAAGATCGCTTACCTGCCGGCTATCAGCCTGTTCTTTGCAGCCGCTTCGCTGGGCTTGCCGGGTACCGGTAACTTTGTGGGTGAGTTCCTGATCCTGATCGGCACGTTCCCGAGCGCCCCATGGATCACTATCATCGCGACGTCCGGTCTGGTGTTCGGTTCGGTCTACTCGCTGATCATGATCCACCGTGCCTACTTCGGCCCGTCCAAATCGGACGCGGTGCTGCATGGCATGGATGGTCGCGAACTGATCATGGTGGTCGGTCTGGCGGCACTGCTGATTTACATCGGCGTGTACCCGCAACCGTTCCTCGACACCTCTGCCGCGACGATGCATGGCGTGCAGCAGTGGCTCGGCACCGCCTTCACTCAACTCGCTTCGGCCCGGTAAGAGCGCTATGGAATTCACGACTCAACACTTTATCGCGCTTGCGCCGTTGTTGATCACCAGCGCCACGATCATCGTGGTGATGCTGGCGATCGCCTGGCGCCGCAACCACTCGCAGACCTTCCTGATTTCCGTGGCGGGTCTGAACCTGGCGTTGCTGTCGATCCTGCCAGCCCTGAAAGTCGCGCCTCTGGCCGTGACTCCATTGCTGCAGATCGACACCTTCGCCTGCCTGTACATGGCGCTGATCCTGGTCGCCACCCTCGCCTGTGTGACCCTCGCCCACGCCTACCTCGGCGATGGCGGCTCGGGTTACCCGGGCAACCGTGAAGAACTTTACCTGCTGATCCTGATGGCCGCCGCCGGTGGCCTGGTGCTGGTCAGCGCGCAGCACCTGGCCGGGTTGTTCATCGGTCTGGAACTGCTCTCGGTACCGGTCTACGGTCTGGTGGCTTACGCCTTCTTCAACAAGCGTTCGCTGGAAGCCGGTATCAAGTACATGGTGCTGTCGGCCGCCGGTTCGGCGTTCCTGTTGTTCGGTATGGCCCTGCTGTACGCCGATTCGGGCAGCCTGAGCTTCGTCGGTATAGGCCAGGCCCTCGCGGCCACCGGCCTGCCAAGCTCGCTGGCGCAACTGGGCCTGGGCATGATGCTGATCGGTCTGGCGTTCAAGCTGTCGCTGGTTCCGTTCCACCTCTGGACCCCGGACGTTTACGAAGGTGCTCCGGCACCGGTGGCAGCGTTCCTGGCCACCGCTTCGAAAGTCGCAGTGTTCGCGGTGATGGTGCGTCTGTTCCAGATCTCGCCTGCGGCAAGCAGCGGTGTGCTGAGCGACGTGCTGACCATCATCGCCATCGCCTCGATCCTGTTCGGTAACCTGCTGGCACTGACCCAGAGCAACCTCAAGCGTCTGCTGGGTTACTCGTCCATCGCTCACTTCGGCTACCTGCTGATCGCCCTGGTGGCGAGCAAAGGCCTGGCTGTGGAAGCCATTGGCGTGTACCTGGTCACCTACGTGATTACCAGTCTCGGCGCGTTCGGCGTCATCACGCTGATGTCCTCGCCGTACAACGGCCGTGACGCGGATGCCCTGTACGAATACCGCGGCCTGTTCTGGCGCCGTCCGTACCTGACCGCCGTACTGACCGTGATGATGCTGTCCCTGGCCGGTATCCCGCTGACCGCGGGCTTCATCGGCAAGTTCTACATCATCGCCACCGGTGTCGAGTCGCACCAATGGTGGCTGGTCGGTTCCCTGGTACTGGGCAGCGCCATCGGCGTCTTCTACTACCTGCGCGTCATGGTCACCCTGTACCTGATCGAACCGAACCTGCGTCGCCACGATGCGCAACTGCACTGGGAACAACGTGCAGGCGGCGTAATGCTGCTGGCTATCGCGCTGGTGGCATTCTTCCTCGGCGTCTACCCACAACCGCTGCTGACTCTGGTTCAGCAGTCAGGTCTGGCGGGCTGATCGCTCGGCGATATCTGCTACAAACAAGAACGGCACCTTCGGGTGCCGTTTTTGCGTTTGTGGGATCGTGATTTTCAAGTATCGATTTATGCACCGCCTCCCAGGTCAGTCCCGGTGCCAAGTGTCCCCTCTCTTTTATCGAATGCTCTCACCGCACGGGTCGACTTGTCCTACAGGTGTTTTGACAACCGAGGTCTACCGTTGAAAACGGGAACGAAAAGGATGGCTTCGATGCCTTGACCGATTCGATTATCAAGACAACACTATACGTAGGTAGCGTACAGACCATGGATGCTCTTTTTATCGAATTACGTATGTTTCAGAAACATCGAGACGATTACCTGGATGACGATCTGTTTCGCAGCTTTCAACTGGAGTTGCTGAGGAATCCGGAAGCGGGCGATCTCATTGAGGACACCGGTGGGCTGCGCAAAATCCGCTTCTGCGATCAACGACGAGGCAAGGGTAAGCGCAGCGGATTACGAGTGATTTATTACTGGTGGTCAGGCTTCGATCAATTCTGGCTGTTCACCGTGTACAACAAAAACGAGCAAGACGATCTGTCGCCCTCTCAGAAAAAAATTTTCAGACAAGCGCTGGAAAGAGAAATCAACACGAGATCCCACTATGAAACGTGACATTTTTTCCGAACTGATGGATGGCCTCGAAGCCCTGGCGGATGAGCGCCAAGGCAAAATCACTTTGCGAACCCACAAGGTTCAGTTGCCAAAACTGGTGCCCATCACTGCCGAGGAAGTGGTAGCCATCCGCCAACAACTCAACCTCTCCCGGTCTGTGTTCGCCATGTATCTGCGCACCAACACCCGAACCCTCGAGAACTGGGAACAGGGACGGGCAATACCCAATGCCCAAGCCACGACACTGATCCGTCTGGTTGAGCGTTTTCCGCAGACGATCGAACAACTCGCAGCCTTGACCTGATTCCAGCGCGATGGCTGATGACGCCTTCGTCGGAACGCCGCCCGGAGCCGGCTCGCTCCTACATTGGTTCGGCATCGGACACACATTTTGCGTTCAGCGCAGATTAACTGTGGGAGCGAGCCGGCTCCGGGCGGCGTTCCGACGAAGACGGTAGATCAAGCACAAATAAAAACGGCACCTTTCGGTGCCGTTCGCTTTTCTCAGTACAGAGTACAAAGGCTTACTTGCGTGCTTCCGCCCACGACTTCAACAGCTCGTTGTAATTCACGGTTTCACCCTTGGGCTTCTCGTTCGCCAGTTTCGGCTTCGGAGCACCCGGCTGATCGAACCAGTACTGAGCATCCCGCTCCGGGTTCATTTTCGGTGCGCAGGTGGCTTGCGCCTTCGAGCGCTCCAGACGCGTCATGATCGCGTCCTGATCCTTCGCCAGGCCATCCAGCGCCTGTTGCGGAGTCTTCTCGCCGCTGGCCGCTTCCGCAATGTGGCTCCACCACAGTTGTGCCAAGCGTGGATAGTCCGGCACGTTGGTCCCGGTCGGGGTCCATTGCACGCGGGCCGGGCTGCGATAGAACTCGACCAGACCACCGAGTTTCGGTGCCAGGTCAGTCATTGCTTGCGAGTTGATGTCCGACTCACGAATCGGCGTCAGGCCGATGATGGTTTTTTTCAGCGATACGGTTTTCGAGGTCACGAATTGCGCATAGAGCCAGGCCGCCAGTTTCTGCTTCTCAGGCGTGGACTTCATGAACGTCCAGGAACCCACGTCCTGATACCCCAGCTTCATTCCCTCCTCCCAGTACGGTCCGCGTGGTGATGGCGCCATGCGCCATTTCGGCGTGCCATCGGCGTTCATCACCGGCAGGCCCGGCTTGGTCATGTCGGCGGTGAAGGCGGTATACCAGAAGATCTGCTGGGCGATGTTGCCTTGGGACGGCACCGGGCCGGACTCGGAGAAGGTCATGCCCGCCGCTTCCGGTGGCGCATATTTCTTCAGCCAGTCGACATATTTGGTGGTTGCATAAACCGCCGCCGGGCCGTTGGTGTCGCCGCCACGGGTCACGCTGGAACCGACCGGGTGGCAGTCCTCGACACGGATGCCCCACTCGTCCACCGGCAAACCGTTGGGGATGCCTTTGTCGCCGGCACCGGCCATGGAGAACCAGGCATCGGTGAAGCGCCAGCCTAGAGAAGGGTCTTTCTTGCCGTAGTCCATGTGCCCGTAGACACGCTTGCCGTCGATCTCCTTGACGTCTTCGCTGAAGAACTTGGCGATGTCTTCATAGGCCGACCAGTTCACCGGCACGCCCAATTCGTAGCCGTACTTTTCCTTGAACTTGGCTTTGAGCTCAGGCCGTTCGAACCAGTCGGCGCGGAACCAGTACAGGTTGGCGAACTGCTGGTCAGGCAGTTGATAGATCTTGCCGTCCGGCGCGGTGGTGAACGAGATGCCGATGAAGTCCTTGATGTCCAGGGTCGGCGAGGTGAAGTTCTTGCCTTCGTTGGCCATCAGGTCGGTGATCGATTCGGTCTTGCCGTAGCGAAAGTGCGTGCCGATCAGGTCCGAGTCATTGACCCAGCCGTCATAGATGTTCTTGTCCGATTGCATCTGGGTTTGCAGCTTTTCCACCACGTCGCCTTCTTGCAGCAGGTCGTGGGTCAGCTTGATCCCGGTGATTTCGGTGAAGGCCTTGGCCAGCGTTTTGGATTCATATTCGTGGGTCGCGATGGTTTCCGAGACCACCTTGATGCTCATCCCGCGAAACGGCTCGGCGGCCTTGATGAACCACTTCAGCTCTTCGAGCTGCTGCTCTGGCGTGAGGGTGGAAGGTTTGAATTCGCTGCCGATCCATTTCTTCGCGGCGTCTTCGTAGGCATCGGCCCAGGCCGAAGCGCTCAGACCGCTGAATGCCAGCATGGCTGCCAATGAAATGCTATGTCGCAGCTTATTGTTTTTGTCGAACATAGAGACCTCCTGTTTGGTTTTTGGAGCAACATTGCCGATCGATTTCGACTAGCCCCAACGCATCACAGCCAACAGCCACACCAGGGACAACGCGAACGCAACCCAGATGCTCCAGTCGGTGACGCCGATTACCAGCAAATGCAGGTAGGCGCTGCCGAGAAGACCGATAAACAGCCGATCGCCACGGGTGGTGGCAATAGGCAAGAAACCACGCCGAGGGACACTCGGCGAACGTAATTCCCAGGTCGTCATGCCCGCCAGAATCAGGCCAATGGCGATGAAGAACGCCGCCGTGGGGACAGTCCAGCTCATCCATTCCATCATCAGCTCCTCAGACTCGGCCCAGGGCAAAGCCCTTGGCCACGTGGTTGCGAACAAACCAGATCACCAGCATGCCCGGCAGAATGGTCAACACCCCCGCCGCCGCCAGCACACCCCAGTCGATACCCGACGCCGAGACCGTGCGGGTCATTACTGCCGCAATCGGTTTGGCGTTCACCGATGTCAGCGTCCGCGCCAGCAGCAGTTCGACCCAGGAAAACATGAAACAGAAGAACGCCGTGACGCCGATCCCGGACCCGATCAGCGGGACAAAAATCTTCACGAAGAACTTGGGGAAACTGTAGCCGTCAATGTAGGCGGTCTCGTCGATTTCTTTCGGAACGCCGGACATGAAGCCCTCCAGAATCCACACCGCCAACGGCACGTTGAACAGGCAATGAGCCAGCGCCACCGCGATGTGGGTGTCGAACAGACCAATCGAGGAATACAGCTGGAAGAACGGCAACAGGAACACCGCTGGCGGCGCCATGCGGTTGGTGAGCAGCCAGAAAAACAGGTGCTTGTCACCGAGAAAGCGGTAGCGCGAGAACGCGTAAGCAGCCGGCAACGCCACGCTCAGGGAAATGATCGTGTTCAGGCTCACGTAGTACAGGGAGTTGAGGTAACCGGTGTACCAGGCCGGATCGGTGAAGATCACTTTGTAGTTGGCGAAGGTGAAATCCTGCGGAAACAACGTCAGGCCGCTGAGGATTTCGGTGTTGCTTTTGAAGGACATGTTCAGCAGCCAGTAGATCGGCACCAGCAGGAACAGGATGTAGATCAGCAGCGGAATCAGCTTTCTCTTGCTCATGATGGGCCTCAGCGGTTGGCGTCAGAGTGAGTCATGGCCGTGTAGAACAGCCAGGACACCAACAGGATGATCAGGAAGTACACCAGCGAGAAAGCCGCCGCGGGGCCGAGGTCGAACTGCCCGATGGCCATTTGCGTCAGGGTCTGACTCAAGAAGGTCGTGGCATTCCCCGGTCCGCCGCCCGTGAGTACGAACGGCTCGGTGTAAATCATGAAACTGTCCATGAACCGCAGCATCACTGCGATCAACAGCACGCTCTTGAGCTTGGGCAACTGGATATGCCGGAAAACCGCCCAGGCCGACGCCCGATCAATCCGCGCCGCCTGGTAGTACACGTCCGGAATCGCTCGCAACCCGGAGAAACACAACAGCGCCACCAGCGAAGTCCAGTGCCAGACGTCCATCACCAGCACCGTGACCCAGGCGTCCATGGTATTGGCCGCGTAGTTGTAGTTGATGCCCATGGCCTTGAGGCTGGCACCGAGCAGACCGATGTCCGCACGTCCGAAAATCTGCCAGATGGTGCCGACCACGTTCCACGGGATCAGCAGCGGAATCGCCAGAATGATCAGCACCAGCGATGACCAGCGGCCCTTGGTCGGCATGGTCAGGGCGATGGCGATGCCCAGCGGGATTTCGATCAGCAGCACGCAGGCGGAATAGATGAATTGCCGCAGCAGCGAGTCGTGCAGGCGTGGATCAAGCAGCACCTGCTTGTACCAGTCGGCACCGACGAAATAGCGGCTGGACTGGTCGAAGATGTCCTGCACCGAATAATTGACCACGGTCATCATCGGGATCACCGCACTGAACGCCACCAGCAGAAACACCGGCAGGACCAGCCACCAGGCCTTGTTGTTCTGCACCTTGTTCATGGCTGCACCTCATTATTGGCTTGCGCTGGCAGCAAGTAATCATCCGCATAAACCATCAACCACTGCGCCGGAAAGCTGATCCAAGCGGTACCCTCGGGCACCGGTTTGTCTTCGGCCAGGCGCACTTTCAACGGGGCGCCGTCGAGGTTCAGGGTCATGATCTTGTAGGTGCCGAGGTCTTCGACGTGTACGACTTGTGCCTGCATCGCGTCATCGAACGGCTCGTCCCACACATGCACGAACTCGGGACGGATGCCGACCTTCAGGGTTTTCCACTCGGACTCGGCGATGCGTTTCTGTTGCGCGTCGGACAAAGGCAGATGCGTCGACGCAAACCCGACGCCGCCCGGTTGTGGCTGCACCTCGATCAGGTTCATTCCCGGACTGCCGATGAAATAACCGACAAAGGTGTGGGTCGGCCGCTCGAACAATTCGCGCGGGGTGCCGAATTGCACGATCTGGCCGCCGTACATCACCGCAATTTTGTCAGCGAAGGTCGAAGCCTCCAGCTGATCGTGGGTGACGTAGACCATGGTGATGTTGAATTGCTCGTGGATCTGCTTGAGCTTGCGCCGCAGTTTCCACTTCAAGTGCGGGTCGATCACGGTCAGCGGCTCATCAAACAGGATCGCCGAGACGTCGTCGCGCACCAGCCCCCGGCCCATGGAGACTTTCTGTTTTTCGTCGGCGGTGAGGTTGCGCGCCTTTTTGCTCAGCAGCGCCTGGAGGTCAAGGACCTCGGCAATTTCCTGCACCTTGCTGTGAATTTTCGCCTCGGCCATGCCCTGATTGCGCAGCGGGAAGGCCAGGTTGTCGAACACCGTCATAGTGTCGTAGACCACCGGAAACTGGAAAACCTGGGCGATATTGCGCTTCTCGGGGGTCAAGTCGTTGACCACTTTGCTGTCGAACAGCACCTGGCCTTGAGACGGGCTGAGCAAGCCGGAAATAATGTTGAGCAGCGTCGACTTGCCGCAGCCCGAAGGCCCGAGCAAGGCATAAGCACCGCCCTGTTCCCAGACGTGGTCCATCTCGCGGATCGCGTAATCCTCGGGGCCGGTCGGCGTGCTGGTGTAGCTGTGGGCGAGGTTCTGCAAACGGATTTCGGCCATCAGGCAACCCTCGCGATACGGCGACCGGGCGCCTGGACCAGCCGCCCCTGCGCATCGAACACAAACAGTTTATGGGTCGGGATATAGATGCGGATCGGCGCGTCGACGTCGTATTCGTGTACGCCAGGCAAGTGCAGCACCAGCAGGAAATGCTCGTTGCGCACGTGCAGGAAGGTTTCCGAACCGCTGATCTCGGCCACCTCGACGGTCACCGCGAGTTCGAGGTCATCGTCATTGCTCGGCACCAGCGAGATATGGCTGGGGCGCACGCCGAAGCGGAATTCACCCTCGCCGACCGGGCGCAAATCGACGTTCAACGGAAAGTGCACGAAATTGGCGAAGCTCACTTCGTTGCCGGCAATCCTACCCGGCATCAAGTTGATCGGCGGCTCGGAGAACAGCTCTGCCGCCAGTACGGTTTGTGGCTGGTGATAGACCTCGGAGGATTTGCCGCTCTGGATCACCCGGCCTTCGTGAAGAATGGTGGTGGTGCCGCCCAGCGCCAGCGCTTCGTTGGGTTCGGTGGTGGCGTAGATGGCGATGGTGTGCCGGGCCTTGAACAGCTCGCGCATCTCCTGACGCAGTTCTTCGCGCAACTTGTAGTCGAGGTTGACCAGCGGCTCGTCGAACAGGATCAGTTCGGCATCCTTGACCAACGCCCGGGCCATCGCAGTACGTTGTTGCTGGCCGCCGGAGAGTTCCAGCGGATAGCGCTTGAGGAATTTCTCGATGCGCAGCATCTTCGCGGTTTCCAGCACCTTGCTCTGGATCAGCTCATTGGAAACACCGCCCTGACGCAGAGGCGAGGCGATGTTCTCGAACACGGTCATGGTCGGGTAGTTGATGAACTGCTGATAGACCATCGACACGTTGCGCAAACGCACCGGGCGCTGCGTGACGTCGACACCGTTCATCAGAATGCGGCCGCTGTCGGGCTTGTCCAGGCCGGCCATCAGGCGCATGAGACTGGTTTTGCCGGACAGCGTGCGCCCAAGCAAAACGTTGAAGGATCCGGGTTCAAAACTAAGGCACGCATCGTCGATCCAGGTCTGGCCCTCGACGGTGCGGCTGACGTGCTCCAGGGTTAATGACATGGCTCGGCCTTTTTTATTATTTGGAGTCAAGCGACCCAGGCTGTAGAGCGAGTTTCATGCCAGAAAATGTAAGTGATTGAACCGCCACGAAAATCTTCGAGAGAGCGGCAAAACCACTTTCGTTGCTGAACAGAAATGAACAACGACGACTGAACAATTGAACAATCCAACCGTTGACAATGAACAATAGTGAACAACACTCTATAAACACTTTTCAGCCGCACATTGCCCCTGTAGGAGCCAGGCTTGCCGGCGAAGGCAATTTCAATGACGCCTTCGCCGGCAAGCCTGGCTCCTACAGTTATCTGGCGTTTGAACGTGATGCAAAAACCCATAAAAACAATAAAAGCTTGCTCAGAGATCGACTGCCATGGCCGTACCCGCCTCGCCGCTCTCCCACGACACCATCATCCAGGACTCCTGGTCCCGATGCCGCGCGTTCGGCCTCAATCATCAAAGCGCCCCGGCGTTCGACCAATTGCCGGCCGAAGGCATCGCCCAATTGCTGGAGAGCCAGCATTCCCTGGTGCAGACCACGCATCAGGAAGTCCTGCCGTATTACGAAAACATCCTGAGCAATTCCAACTGCCTGATCATGCTCGCGGACAATCAGGGCCAGGTGCTGACGTCCTGGGGCACCCAGCGCTTTATCGAGCCGAGCCTGACCCGCGGATTCAGCGCCGGCGCCAGCTGGATGGAACGTTGCAGCGGCACCAATGCGATCGGCACTGCGCTGGCCTGCGAGCAGGCGGTGCACATCGAGCACGATGAACATTTCCTCAAGGCCAACCGTTTCATGACCGGTTCCGCCGCGCCGATTTTCGATGCCGAGCGCAAGGTGATTGCGGTGCTGGACGTGTCCAGCGACAGCTACCTGCCGCCGTCTCACACCCTCGGCATGGTCAAGATGATGAGCCAGACCGTGGAAAACCGGCTGATCCTCAACCTCTTTCACGGCCAGCATTTTCAACTGACCTTCAACACCGGCCTGAACAACCTCGACAGCCAATGGGCCGGTTTACTGATTTTCGATGAAACCGGGCAGGTCCTGTCGGCTAACCGCCGGGCCGACAATCTGCTGGGCATCAGCTTGTCGCGGGTCAGTGTCGAGAGTTTGTTCAAGGTGTCGTTGCTGGAATTGCTGAACCAGCCGGAAGGCCTGCCTTTTGCGCTGCAAGCCTCCGGACGCAACCGTTTTCAATGCCTGTTGAAACGGCCGAAACAGATGCCGATTCAGGCTCGCCTGTTTTCTGAAACCAAGAGCGTAGAACCTGCTGTTGCCGCGCCCGCTGCGATCAGCCTCAATACCCTGCATTTCGGCGACAGTCGCGTGGAAAAAGCCGTGCGCCAGGCAGAGCGTTTGCTGGAGAAAGACATTCCGCTGTTGATCCACGGTGAAACCGGGGTCGGCAAGGAAGTCTTCGTCAAAGCCCTGCATCAGGCCAGTTCGCGAAGCAAACAACCGTTCATTGCCGTCAACTGTGCAGCCATCCCCGCCGAACTGGTGGAGTCCGAGCTGTTTGGCTACGAGAAAGGCGCATTCACCGGCGCCAATCAGAAAGGCAGCATCGGGCTGATCCGCAAGGCGGACAAAGGCACGCTGTTCCTTGATGAAATCGGTGACATGCCATTGCCGACTCAAGCTCGACTGTTAAGGGTTTTGCAGGAACGTTGCGTGCAACCGGTGGGCAGCAGCGAGTTGTTTCCGGTGGATATCCGCATCATCTCGGCGACCAATCGCTCGTTGCGTGAGCAGGTGCAGCTCGGCCGGTTTCGCGAGGATCTTTACTACCGGATCGGCGGTTTGACTCTGGAGTTGCCGCCGCTCAGGGAACGCAGTGATAAACAGGCGCTGTTCAAGCGCTTGTGGGAACAGCATCGCGAGCCGTCGCAGTGGGCTGGGTTGAGCCGTGAGGTGATGGAGTTGTTCGGCCGTCACCCGTGGCCGGGGAATCTGCGCCAGGTCAGCAGCGTGATGCAGGTGGCGCTGGCCATGGCCGAGGAACAACCGGTGCGGCCGGAGCATTTGCCGGATGATTTTTTTGTCGATCTGGAGCTGGAGCCGGTGGACTCGCCGGAACCGCTGGCGGTGGATATGAATGATGCCGAGGATTTGAATCGGCAGTTGCAGGCGGCAGGGGGGAATATTTCGCACCTCGCCCGCAGACTCGGGGTGAGCCGCAATACTCTTTACAAGCGGTTGCGCCAGTCAGGCGACTGATCGTTCCCACGCTCCGCGTGGGAATGCAGCACGGGACGCTCCGCGTCCCTTCCAAAGCCGAACGCAGAGCGTCCGTTGAGGCATTCCCACGCAGAGCGTGGGAACGATCATCAGTCAGCCAACCGCCACGTCGTACCACCCTTCCCGTCTTCCAGCACCACGCCCATCGCGGTCAACTGGTCGCGGATACGGTCAGACTCAGCCCAGTCTTTACCCGCACGAGCCGCCAGACGCGCGGCAATCAGCGCATCAACCTCAGCCGCATCAACCCGCCCTTCAGCACCGGCCTGCAGGAAGTCATCCGCCTCAAGCTGCAACACACCCAACACGCTGGCCAGTTCCTTCAAGCGCGCCGCCAGACCCGCCGCCGCATCAAGATCGCTCTCACGCAAACGGTTGATCTCGCGCACCATCTCGAACAGCACCGCGCAGGCTTCCGGCGTGCCGAAGTCGTCGTTCATCACCTGAGTGAAGCGCTCGACAAAGGCTTCGCCGCCAGCCGGCGCCACGTTTGGCAGGCCTTTCAACGCGTGGTAGAAACGCTCGAGTGCGCCTTTGGCGTCCTTGAGGTTGTCTTCCGAGTAGTTGATCGCGCTGCGGTAGTGGCTCGACACCAGCAGGTAACGCACGACTTCCGGGTGGTACTTTTCCAGCACGTCGCGGATGGTGAAGAAGTTGTTCAAGGACTTGGACATCTTCTCGCCATTGATGCGAATCATGCCGCAATGCATCCACGCGTTGGCGTAGGTCTTGCCGGTGGCTGCTTCGCTCTGGGCGATTTCGTTTTCGTGGTGCGGGAACTCGAGGTCGCTGCCGCCGCCATGAATGTCGAAGGTCTCGCCGAGGCAGCAGGTCGACATCACCGAGCACTCGATGTGCCAGCCCGGACGACCGTCGCCCCACGGTGATGGCCAGCTCGGTTCGCCCGGCTTGGCGCCTTTCCACAGCACGAAGTCCAGCGGGTCCTGCTTGGACTCGTCGACTTCGATTCGTGCGCCGATGCGCAGGTCTTCGATTTTCTTGCGCGACAGCTTGCCGTAGCCCATGAACTTGGCGACGCGGTAGTACACGTCGCCATTGCCCGGGGCGTAGGCGTAACCCTTGTCGATCAGGGTCTGGATCATCGCGTGCATGCCGGGGATATGCCCGGTGGCGCGCGGTTCCATGTCCGGCTTCTGGATGTTCAGGCGCGCTTCGTCTTCGTGCATCGCCGCGATCATGCGCTCGGTCAAGGCTTCGAACGACTCGCCGTTCTCCTTGGCCCGATTGATGATCTTGTCGTCAATGTCGGTGATGTTGCGCACATACGTCAGGTCGTAACCGCTGAACCGCAACCAGCGGGTCACCAGGTCGAAGGCGACCATGCTGCGGCCATGGCCCAGGTGGCAGTAGTCGTACACGGTCATCCCGCAGACGTACATGCGCACCTTGTTGCCATCCAGAGGCTTGAAGACTTCTTTGCTCTTGGTGAGCGTGTTGTAGATCGAAAGCACGTTAGAGGTTCCTTGAATCACTGGCCCCACGAATCACGCAAGGTCACGGTACGGTTGAATACCGGATGACCTGGTTTCGAGTCCTTGATATCCGCGCAGAAGTAACCTTCGCGCTCGAACTGGAAACGGTCTTCCGGCTGTGCATTGCCCAGCGAGGGTTCAGCACGACAACCGGTGAGCACTTGCAGCGAGTCAGGGTTGATGTTGTCCAGGAAACTGGCGCTGTCTTCGGCCTTCTCAGGGTTGGCCGAACGGAACAGGCGGTCGTACAGACGCACTTCACACTCGACGCTGGCCGCCGCCGGCACCCAGTGAACCACGCCTTTGACCTTGCGGCCTTCAGGGTTCTTGCCCAGGGTTTCCGGGTCATACGAGCAACGCAGTTCGACGATGTTGCCATCGGCGTCCTTGATCGCTTCGTCGGCGCGGATCACGTAGCTGCCGCGCAGACGCACTTCGCCGTTTGGCTCCAGGCGTTTGTAGCCTTTTGGCGGCTCTTCCATGAAGTCATCGTGGTCGATGTAAATTTCACGGGCGAACGGCAGCTTGCGCACGCCCAGTTCTTCTTTCTGCGGATGACGCGGCAGTTCGAGGTTCTCGACCTGGTCTTCCGGGTAGTTGGTGATCACCACCTTCAACGGACGCAGCACGCACATGGCGCGCGGAGCGTTCTGATCCAGATCCTGACGGATGCTGAACTCGAGCATGCCGAAATCGACGACGCCGTCAGAACGGTTGGTGCCGACCATGTCGCAGAAATTGCGGATCGACGCAGGCGTGTAGCCACGGCGGCGGAAGCCGGACAGCGTGGACATGCGCGGATCGTCCCAGCCGTGAACGTGCTTTTCATCGACCAGTTGCTTGAGCTTGCGCTTGCTGGTGATGGTGTAGTTCAGGTTCAGGCGGCTGAACTCGTACTGACGCGGGTTCGCCGGGACCGGCAGGTTTTCCAGGAACCACTCGTACAGCGGCCGATGGCTTTCGAACTCCAGGGTGCAGATCGAGTGGGTGATGCCTTCGATGGCGTCCGACTGACCGTGGGTGAAGTCGTAGTTCGGGTAGATGCACCACTTGTCACCGGTCTGGTGGTGATGCGCATGACGGATGCGGTACATGATCGGGTCGCGCAGGTTCATGTTCGGCGAGGCCATGTCGATCTTGGCCCGCAGCACGCGTGCGCCGTCCTTGAACTCGCCGGCCTTCATACGGGCGAACCAATCGAGGTTTTCTTCCACGGAGCGATCGCGGAATGGGCTGTTCTTGCCCGGCTCGGTCAGGCTGCCACGGTATTCCTTGGCTTGCTCCGGAGTCAGGTCGTCGACATAGGCCTTGCCGGCCTTGATCAGTTCAACGGCCCAGTCATGCAACTGGTCGAAATACTGCGAGGCGTAGCGCACTTCACCGGACCATTCGAAGCCCAGCCATTTGACGTCGCTTTCGATCGCGTCGATGTATTCCTGGTCTTCCTTGGCCGGGTTGGTGTCGTCGAAACGCAGGTGCGTGACGCCGCCAAACTCCTGGGCCAGGCCAAAGTTCACACAAATCGACTTGGCGTGACCGATGTGCAGGTAGCCATTGGGCTCAGGCGGGAAACGGGTGACGATCTGCGTGTGCTTACCCGAGTCCAGGTCCGCCTGGATGATCGGGCGCAGGAAATTGACCGGCACGGCAGGGCCGGTCTTGGAATTCGAGGTAGGGTCGACAGTGGGCTTGCTCATAGGATCCTTGAACGTACAAGTGCGCGGCCAGTTGGCCAAATCAAAGCGGCGGTTAAAACAAAGGGGCTTATCATAGCCGATGCCGTCAAGTCGCTGACAGCGCAGGGCAAAAAACGGCTGCATTTAATCGGATGCAAATGAAAAACAGCCTCGAAATTCGCGCCCGGCACGCTAAACTGCGCACCTTGGCTGCTGTTGGCCGGACCGGTTTAGGGCTTTAACGCCCAGAAACCCACGAATTCATTAAAAGAGTACCGATCATGACCCAAGTCAAACTGACCACCAACCATGGCGACATCGTCCTGGAACTGAACGCTGAAAAGGCACCGCTGACCGTTGCCAATTTCATCGAATACGTCAAAGCCGGTCACTACGAAAACACCGTATTCCACCGCGTCATCGGTAACTTCATGATCCAGGGCGGCGGTTTCGAGCCAGGCATGAAAGAAAAGAAAGACAAGCGCCCAAGCATCCAGAACGAAGCCGACAACGGCCTGCCGAACGACAAGTACACCGTCGCCATGGCTCGCACCATGGAGCCGCATTCGGCTTCCGCGCAGTTCTTCATCAACGTGGCTGACAACAGCTTCCTGAACCACAGCGCCAAGACCACTCAGGGCTGGGGCTACGCCGTGTTCGCCAAAGTCGTTGAAGGCACCGACGTTGTCGACAAGATCAAAGGTGTTTCCACCACCATGAAGTCCGGCCACCAGGACGTGCCAGCAGAAGACGTGATCATCGAGAAAGCCGAGATCATTGAGTGATACTGCTGATTTCAGACTTGCATCTGGAAGAGGAGCGCCCGGACATAACCCGGGCGTTTCTGGATTTGCTCGCCGGACGCGCCCGCTCGGCGAGTGCGTTGTACATCCTGGGCGACTTTTTCGAGGCGTGGATTGGCGACGATGCCATGACGCCGTTCCAGCGTTCCATCTGCCAGGCCCTGCGCGAACTCAGCGACAGCGGCACGGCCATTTTTCTGATGCACGGCAATCGCGACTTCATGCTCGGCCAGGCCTTCTGTAAACAGGCCGGCTGTACGTTGTTGAAAGACCCGAGTGTCGTGCAGTTATACGGCGAGCCGGTGCTATTGATGCACGGCGACAGCCTCTGCACCCGCGACGAGGCTTATATGAAGCTGCGTCGCTATCTGCGTAATCCGATCACCCTGTTCATCCTGCGGCACTTGCCGCTGCGCACGCGGCATAAACTGGCGCGCAAACTGCGCAGCGAAAGCCGTGCGCAGACGCGGATGAAGGCCAATGACATTGTGGATGTCACGCCGGAAGAAGTGCCGCGGATCATGCAGGCCTTTGGCGTGAAAACCTTGATCCATGGGCATACCCATCGACCGGCCATTCACAAATTGCAGATTGGCGAGCAGGCGGCCAAGCGGATTGTGTTGGGGGATTGGGATCGTCAGGGCTGGGCGTTGCAGGTGGATGAGCAAGGGTTTGCACTGGCCCCCTTCGACTTCGCCCCGCCGCCACAACTGGCAGCCCCCGCTACTTGATACTTGATCGTTCCCACGCTCTGCGTGGGAATGCCTCAACGGACGCTTTGCGTTCGGCTTTGGAAGGGACGCGGAGCGTCCCGGGCTGCATTCCCACGCGGAGCGCGGGAACGATCTTCCAGCCTCAGTGACCCGAGGCGGCAGGCCCGGCCTTCGCCGCAAACGGCGGTTTCGCCAGCCACACAATCACGATCAAGCCCATGAATGCCCACCCCAGCAACGTGAAGTAATCCACGGTGGAGAGCATGTACGCCTGGCTGGTCAACACATGATCCAGCTGCGCATACGCCGGGTTGCTCGGCCCGCCCAGCGCATTCAGTGCCTCGCGGGTGGCGGGTTCATAAGTACTGATGCTTTCGCTCATATAGGCGTGATGCTGATCCGCCCGGCGAATCCAGATCCACGTGGTCAACGACGCAGCAAAACTGCCGCCCAAGGTCCGCAGGAACGTCGCCAGGCCCGCGCCGTCGGCGATCTGGTTCGGCGGCAGGTCCGACATCAGGATGCTCAAGGTCGGCATGAAGAACAGCGCCACGCCAATGCCCATGAACAGCTGCACCAGGGCGATGTGCTGGAAGTCCACTTCGTTGGTGAACCCGGCGCGCATGAAGCAGCTCAGGCCAATCGCCAGAAACGCCAGGCCGGCCAGCAACCGCAGGTCAAACTTGTGCGCATACTTGCCGACAAACGGCGACATCAGCACCGGCAGAATCCCGATTGGCGCCACTGCCAGCCCCGCCCACGTCGCCGTATAACCCATCTGGGTTTGCAGCCATTGCGGCAGGATCAGGTTGATGCCGAAGAACCCGGCGTAACCCAACACCAGCACGATGGTGCCGATGCGGAAGTTGCGGTAAGCGAACAGCCGCAGGTTGACCACCGGATGCTTGTCGGTCATTTCCCAGATCACGAACACCGCCAGCGCAATCACTGAAATCGCCGCGCCAATAAGGATGAAGTTCGACTCGAACCAATCAAGGTCGTTGCCCTTGTCGAGGATCACCTGCAAGGCGCCGACGCCAATGATCAGGGTGATCAAACCGACGTAATCCATCGGCTGGTAGCTGGTTTCCACCGGCCGCGCCTTGAGTTGCTGGCGCACTACCATCACCGCAAAAAACCCGATCGGCACGTTGATGAAGAAGATCCACGGCCAGCTGTAACTGTCGGTGATCCAGCCGCCCAGAATCGGCCCGGCAATCGGCGCCACCACCGTGACCATCGCCAGCAATGCCAGGGCCATGCCGCGCCTGGCGGGCGGATAGACTGCGATGAGCAACGTCTGGGTCATCGGGTACAACGGCCCCGCCACCAGGCCTTGCAACACCCGGAAGCCAATCAGCTCGGGCATCGAGGTCGAGATACCACAGAGAAACGAGGCCAGCACAAACAGAATGGTCGCCCAGAGAAACAGCTTCACCTCACCGAAACGCCGACTGAGCCAGCCGGTCAGCGGCAGCGCAATCGCATTGCTCACCGCAAACGAGGTGATCACCCAGGTGCCCTGCTCCGAACTCACGCCCAGGTTGCCGGAAATCGTCGGCAGCGCCACGTTGGCGATGGTGGTGTCGAGCACTTGCATGAAGGTCGCCAGCGACAGGCCGATGGTGCTGAGCAGCAGGCTGGGCGGCGTGAAAGAGGCGTTATTGCTCATCGCGAATCCTTTGAAACGTGACTGGCGCGGCGCCTTTCAATGGGCGCCGCTTAGGGATTGGCGAATCAGCGCTGCACGGTTTTGCTGACCGCCGCGCTGTTGTCGTGGATCAACTGAGTGATCATCGCGTCGGCCTCGGCCAACTGACGGTCGTAGACGTTGGTGCGGAACGAAGCCTTTTGCGGCGGCTGTTGCGCCAGCACCGGGCCGCTCTGGTCGTGCAGGTTCACATCGACCTGCGTCGACAGGCCGACCCGCAATGGATGTTTCGCAAGCTCTTCGGCGTTGATGTGAATCCGCACCGGCACGCGCTGCACGATCTTGATCCAGTTACCGGTGGCGTTCTGCGCCGGCAGCAGGGCAAACGCGCTGCCGGTACCGGCGCCGAGGCTGTCGATGGTGCCGCTGAACTTCACGTCGCTGCCGTACAGGTCGGCCTCGATGTCCACCGGCTGCCCGATGCGCATGTCACGCAGCTGGGTTTCCTTGAAATTGGCGTCGATCCACAGCTGATCCAGCGGAATGACCGCCATCAAAGCAGTGCCCGGCTGGACGCGCTGGCCCAGTTGCACAGAACGTTTAGCCACGTAACCGGTAACTGGTGCGATCAAGGTGCTGCGGGAATTGTTCAAGTAGGCCTGACGCAACTGCGCGGCCGCCGCCATCACGTCCGGGTGCGACGAGACCACGGTGTCGTCCACCAGCGCACTGGTGGTTTTCAGTTGCTGTCTGGCATTGGCCAGGGCGTTTTGCGCCGAGGTCAGGTCGTCGCGGGCGTGGGACAGTTCTTCCTGGGAAATCGCTCCGCCAGCGGCGAGGTTTTTCCGGCGATTGAAGTTGTCCTGGGTCTTTTGCACTTCAGCCTGCTGGGCGTTGACCTGGGCTTTCATGCCGTCGACGTTGCTGTACAAGCCGCGCACCTGGCGCACGGTGCGGGCCAGGTTGGCCTGGGCACTTTGCAGACCGACTTGGGCGTCATTCGGGTCGAAGTTGACCAGCACCTGGCCCTCATGGACCAGGTCGCCATCGTCGGCGCCAATACTGACCACCGTGCCGGTGACCAGCGGCGTGATTTCCACCACGTTGCCGTTCACATAGGCGTCGTCGGTGCTTTCATTCCAGCGTCCGAAGAATTCGTGATAGCCCCAGACACCGAGACCGGCGAGGATCACCACGATCGCGAGCACGACCAGCATGATTTTGCGTTTGCGCGGGTTGCTGGTGTCTTGAGCGTTGTCAGGGGTTTGTGTTGTCGTTTCGGCAGTGGCCATGACAAATACCTTGAATTAGTTGTGCTGCGTGGCTGGGAGTGCGTTGGCTGCGGTCAGGGTTTCGCCCTGGAAGCCGCCGCCCAGCGCCTGCATCAGTTGGATCGACAGGTCGATCTGCTCGGCATTCAGGTTGGCCAGCTGACGCTGGGCCTGGAGCAATTGCTGCTCGATGCTGAGCACGTCCAGGTAATTCCCGATGCCGGAACCGTAACGCTGGACCACGGTGTTGTAAGAATCCTGGGCAATGTCGGTGGCGTGCTGCTGAGCCCCGATCTGCCGACCGATATCGCGCAACTGGTTGATGGTGTCGCTGACATCCCCCAGGGCTTTCACCAGGCTTTTGTTGTACTGCGCCACTGCGAGGTCGTAATCGGCGTCGCGGGAATCGAGGTCGGCACGCAAGCGGCCGCCATCGAAAATCGGCACGGAGATGGTTGGCGCAACGTTGAAGAAACGGCTTGCCGAACCAAACATCGCATCACCCAGCAACGATTCGGCACCGGCCGCGGCGCTCAGGTTGAGGTTGGGGTAGAACTGGGTCTTGCCGGCGGCGATGTTCTTGCTCGCGGCCTCGACCCGCCAGCGTGCGGCCACCAGGTCTGGACGACGACCGAGCAACTCGGCCGGCAACACCGATGGCAACGCCACGGCGCTGGCTTGCAGAATCTTCGGCCGGGCGATTTCATTGCCACGATCCGGGCCTTTGCCGAGCAACACAGCCAAGGCGATTTTCGCGCTTTGCAGGCGTTTTTCAGCGTCGATCAGGCTCGCTTCGGAGCTGGCCTCCAGGCTTTCGGTTTGCTGGAACTGGTATTGGCTGTCGATCCCCGAGCTCAGGCGGCGCTGGCTCAGGTCGAGCATTTGCTTGGTGCGCTTGAGGTCTTCATTGGCCAGGTCATAGACGATGTGCGCCTGACCCAGATCGCTGTAGGCGCGAGCCACGTCGGCGGACAAGGTCAGTTGCGCGGCCTGCTGATCGACTTCGGCCGCACGGGCTTCGCCCAACGCAGCTTCCCAGGCATCCCGCTGACCGCCCCACAGGTCAAAGTTGTAATTGAAACTGGCACCGATGTTGCGCACGGTGGAGTACGTGCCACCCTGCCCGCTCGGGTCCTGATCCCGGGCCAGACGCGAACGGCTGACGCCGGCACTGGCATCGAGGGTCGGCATGCGTGCGGCATCCGCTGCATAAGCGGCGGCGCTGGCTTGGTGGGCACGGGCGTCGGCGATTTGCATGTCGGGGCTGTCGTGCAGGGCTTCGCGGATCAAGCCGTCGAGCTGTGGGTCGCCGAGGCTTTTCCACCAGTCGCTTTTCGGCCAGGCCGCAGGCGACAAGGTAACGCCGCTCAGGGATTGCCCGGCCTTGAGGGTTTTCGCATCGAGGCTTTTGCCTTCGGTGGTCAGGCCGCTGTAGCTGGCGCAACCGGCCAGGGTCATGGTCGCCAGCACCAGGCTAAGGCCGGCACGCAGGGTTTTACTGCTCATTGGTCACCTACCCGCAGCAAGGTGATCGAGTCACCGGCTGCCACAAGGATTTTCTTGAGGATCTGTTCCAGGGTTTTCAGCTCCTCCGGGGTGATCGCGCCAGCCAATTCATTCATGGCGTCGGCGCCGATTTCCGGCAGGCGGTCAGTCAATTGCTGGCCTTGCTCGGTCAGCACCAGTTGCACCTGACGGCGATCCGCCTCGGAACGTCGGCGGGCGAGGAAACCTTTCTGTTCCAGACGATCGAGCATGCGGGTCATCGAACCGCTGTCCAGCGACAGGTGACGGCACAGCTCGGCCGGTGTATCGACGCCGAACTGGGCCATGATGATCAGCACTTTGAACTGCGCGGCGGTGATGCCGTGGGGTTCCATGTGCGTGTCGATGATCCGGTCCTTGAGCAGCGCAGCGCGCCCGAGCAGGAGACCGAGATGGCAAGTGTGGAATGCGTCTGGGGTGAAATGTTTCATCTGACCACCAATTAGCTGCCTAGGCAGAGAATGCATGACGAGATGTTACTGCCTAGGCAGCGAATGTCAACGCAATAGTTAGGAAGCTTTGTATTTGACTGATAAATGGCTCACGAGCGGACACCGAAAATCCCTGTGGCGAGGGGGCTTGTCGGAACGCCGCACCGCCCCGTTCGGCTGCGAAGCAGTCGTCGCTTTTCGATTTGCAGGGTTTCAGGAGGAATGAAGTTGCAGGTTTTGGGGCCGCTACGCGGCCCAACGGGGGTAAACCCCCTCGCCACAGGGATCGCGCAGGGACTCAGAAATCCCGCTTATAGAAGATGTCCAGCGAACTGGCCACGCCGCCGGCGGCTTCGAGGTAAACCTTCTTGCTCAGCTTGTAGCGCAAGGCAATGGTGTTGGCCGGTTCGAACACGCCAACGCCATAGCGCAGGCTGAGTTTTTCCGAGAGGTTGCCGCTGGCGACGACGCTGGTGGTATTACCGCTGCCCTGGGTGTCGAGCTGGAAGTCCTGAATCCCCAGGTCAGTGGCCAGTTTGCCAGTCACCCCCGAACTGCCCATCAGTCCCAACCCGAGCGCCGCCTGGGCCAGCATGTTGTTGTCTTCACCGCTAGTGCTCAGCGGACGCCCCAGCACCAGATAGGACAAGGCCTGTTCCTGGCTCATCGCCGGTTCGGAGAAAATCTGCGTGGTCGGCTGCTCGGCGCTGCCGCTGAGGCGAATGCCGGCGATCACGTCGTCGGTCTGGCGAATGGCCTCGATGTCCAGATACGGCTGGTCAATCGGACCGGCGAACAACAGCCGTGCGCGACGCACCGTCAGCCGCTGACCATAGGCTCGATATCGTCCATCGTTCAGCCAGAGCTCGCCACGGGTGTCCATGTTGTCGCCGATGTGCACATGCCCTTGCAGGTTGGCAGTCAGGCCAAACCCGGCAAAGCTGAGTTTGTCCTCACCCACCACCACGTCGATGTCCATCTTCATGGCCAGCGGCGGCTTGCCCTCCTCGGTCTGCTGGCCGACGATCACCGTGTCATCGGAGACCTTGACCGTCGACGGCGGCAACTCGCGCACGGTGATTTCACCCTTAGGCACCCGCACTTTGCCGGCGATCGCCAGTTCGTCGTCCTTCATCGAAATCTTCAGGTCCGGCGCCACTTCCAGCTTGGCGTAGGGTTCGACGGTGACGGGCAACTGTGAGCCCTTGAGCGTCAGGTCCACCACCAGTGCCTGACCCCAGGCGATGTGGCCGTTGAGACTGCCCTGCCCGCTCTTGCCGCTTTTCCAGCCGCCGTTCAACTGCACCGTTTCACCGGCGATCTGCGCTTGAAGCTGCAAGGCCTGCAATTCCATCGGCAATTCAGGCCCGGACACCTCGCCGTCGCTGAGCAGCAGATTGCCGTTCACCAGCGGCGCCAGCAGATCGCCGGAGAGCGTGCCACTGCCATTCAAGCGGCCGGTGAATTTCTCGACCATCGGCACAAACGGTCGCGCCACTGACAGGTCCAGGCCACTGAGACGGAACGAACCGGTGAGCGGTTTGTTTTTTGGCAGTGGATTGATCTGCGCCTGCACCATCAGTTCGCCGAGCTTGCCGCCGACGAAGTTGAGGTCGGTGTCGATGCGTTTAGGCGTGAGTTTGCTGGTGAGCTTCAGGGTCTGGTACGGAAAATCCAGCCACTGATCCTTTTCCTTCATGCGCAACGTGCCGCCGCTGGCATCGACGCTGATCTGGCCGTTCGGGCCACTGGCGGGCAGGTCCAGTTGCAGGTCGGCGTTGAGCTTGCCCTTCCAGGCGAACTCCTTCGGCAACCATTGCGCGAGGCTTTCAATCGGGAATTGCTTGAGGTGATAACGCAGCTTCGGCTCGGGCATCAGACGCTGGTCTTCGCCACACAGACTGGCCGCGCCGGACATCCAGCAATGGGCGCCGAAATTGATCTTGCCGTCCGCCAGCCGTTCAAGTTTCGCCGGCCCTTGCAGCTTCCAGTCCTGGCCGCCGGCCTGGATATCGCCGCTGGCCAGACGCCCGCGCCAGTTGCCCTGGTCCAGATTTCCGTCCAGACCGAGCGCCAGTTTCAGCTTCGGCCCTTGCAGATCAAGGGTGAGTTTCTGGTGCTTGATATCGCCCTGGCCGCTGGCCGTCAGCGTGCCCAGCGAGGTGTCACCGGCCTGAATGCCGCTGCCCTTGAGGTCGATTTTCGCCCGTTGCGCGCCGTCGAGGGTCGCATCGAGGTTCAGGCTTTGCAGGCGATTGTCTTCGAAAGCCAGTTGCGTGCCTTGCAGACCGAGCTTGCCTTGGGGCGCCTTGAGCGTGCCGGCGACATCGACGCGGCCGTTGAGCTGACCACGCAGTTGCGGCCAGAGTTGGGCCAGGCGCGGCAGCTTGATGTCGATCTGGCCGGCGAGCTTCTGTTGCAGGCTGCCCTTGCCGGTGATGCTGTTGTCACCGAGGCGGATTTGCAGCGCGTTGAGGTTCCATTGTTCACCGCCGCCATCGGCCTTGGCCTGAAGCACCGCCGGTTGCCCGCGCAGTTTGCCTTTGAGATCGAGGTCGGCATTCAGGCTGAGCTTTTCATTCTTCATCTCGCCTTTGCTGCGCAACGGTCCGGCCAGCGTGCCCGGCAACTCCGCGACCCAATACGCAGGGTTGATCGCCGAAAGATCGAGCGCGGTGTCCCAGGCGATGCCATCGGCAAATTGCAGGTTCAGATGCCCTTCGGCCTTGCCTTGCCCGGCTTCGAGTTGAATTTGTTGCAGATAGATTTTCGTCAGGTCGCCGCTGAACGGGCTCTCGAGGCTGAATGCACCGGCCGGGCCATCGAGTGCCGATTTGAAGTGACCGATGTATTGGCCGTCGGTGTAGGAGACTTCACCGTTGAAGCTGCGCAATGCCACGTCTGGCTCGTCGATCAGCGGATAGAGACGGTGCCAGGGGAAATCCAGCCAATCGATCTTCGCGTCGGCGCTCAGGCCTTTGCTCCAGTCGAGGTTGCCGGTGAGCTTGAGGGTTTGCTTGTCGTTGGCGCTCAGGTCGAGAGCAGCAATCTGCGCGCCGTTGGCGTCGACCTTGCCTTGCAGCAGCAACGCGACCGGGCCTTTTTCAGCAGGCAGCGTGGCTTTGCCGAGCAATTGGTAACCGTTCTTCAGGTCGCCGTCACCGGTGAGTTCCAGCTGGTTGAGTTGCAAGGTGTCCGGCAGATCGGCGCTGGGCTTGAAGCCGTCGGCGGTGATCCGTACTTTCGCCGGGAGGTTGTCCACCAGCGGTTGCAGCTCGCCAGTCAGTTGCCCGTTCAAGTAACCGCTGCTGTCGGCTTTCAGGTTCAGGGTTTTCAGCAGGTCGCCGTCCACCTGCAACGCCAGGCGCCAAGGCTCGGGGGCCGGCAGGGTTAACGTGCCTTGGGCCTTGAGCGGCCAGTTGCCGCTGGGTTGCAGCAGGCCGGACAGGTTCAGGCTGAGCTCGTCACGCTGCAATTTCACCGAGTCGATCTGCAACCCTTGCGCCGTCCAGTGCGCGGCCAGTTGCAAGCCTTTGAGTTCTTCGCTGCCGTTGAACAACAGACTGCCGACCTGCACATCGCCCAGTTCGATCGCCAACGGTAACTTCAGATCTGGAAGCTTGATATCGCCGCTGCTGTCTTCATCGCTACCCGGTGGAAATTGCAGGCTGACCTGATCGGCCTTCAATTGCTCGATGCACAAGGTCATGCGCGTCAGGCACAACGGCGACCAGGCGAATATCGCTTTGCTCAGTTCAACCCGGCTGGTGTCTTGCTGCCACAACAGATGATCGGCACTCCACTGCCCGCCCAATCGGCCCTGGAAATTCTCCATGGTCAGGCCCGGCACCCAGCCGAGCGCCCAACGGCTGCCCGTCGCGGTGCCGAGCACCGTGGTCACGGCCAGGACGACCAGCATCAGCAGCGCCGGAATCGCCAGCAGCGTTATTTTCAAACCACGCTTCACAGCTCAGGCCCCATGGAAAAGTGCAGTCGAATGCCGCCGTCGTCGTCCATCGCGTGGGCCAGGTCGAGACGAATCGGCCCCACCGGAGAAACCCAGCGCACGCCGATACCCACGCCGGTCTTGAGGTTCGGCAGTTCGAGTGTATTAAAGGAGTTGCCCTGGTCAACGAAGGTTGCGACCCGCCATTTTTCGGCGACGGAGTACTGATATTCGACGCTGCCGGCGATCATGTAGCGGCCACCGATACGGTCGCCCTCGGAGTTCTCCGGGGACAGGCTCTGATAGTCGTAGCCGCGCACGCTCTGATCGCCACCGGCGAAAAAGCGCAACGACGGCGGTATCGACTTGTAGCCGTTGGTGGCGCTACCGCCGACCTGCACCCGACCGAGGAAACGGTGCTTATCGAACACCGTGGTCAAGCCTTTGACCAGCGCGGTGCCGTACACCAGGTTGTTGTCCGAACCCAAGCCTTCCTTGGCCACTTTGGTTTCGAACTCCAGGCGATAACCGTTGTGCGGGTCGATGCGGTTGTCGCTTTTCAGGTAGGAATAACTGACGCCGGGCATCAGCAATGTGCTGAGCCCCGAGTCATCGCCGAGCCGGTATTCCTCGCGTTGCCACTTGAGCGACACCACCCGCTGCCAACCGCTGGGCAACTTGCTGTGCCATTCGGGACCGACGGTCAGGAGTTTGCTGAGAGAGTCCTTGTCGGCGATTTCTTCGTTTTGATAACCGCCGGCGAAGCGCAATTTGTCGGTCAGCGGCGGGTCCAGGGGGATGTCGTAGAACACCCCGACGTTCTGTCGTGGCGCCGAGATTTCGGTCTCCCAGCCATAGCTGTGCCCCTGCGGGTTGACCCAGTGCCGGGTCCAGTTGGCCTTGACCCGGGGGCCAACGTCAGTGGAATAGCCCAACCCCAGTCCCATGGTCCGCGGCTTGCGGGTTTCCAGTTTGACGTCGACCGGGATCACATCGTTCTTCGACGCCGTCGGCGCCGCATCCACCCGCACGCTTTCGAAATAGCCGCTCGATTGCATCGCCTGATTGAGCTCGGCAATCAGTTCGGAGTCATAAGGTGCGCCTTCCTTGAACGGCACCATGCGCCGCAGCAGGTCTTCATCGAATGGCGTGTCGCCCTCGAAACTGACCTTGCCCAGGGCATAACGCGGGCCACTGTTATAGACGAGGTCGATGTCGGCGACGCCGGCGCGCGGGTCCACCGACAACGTCTGATGAGTGAAGTGGCCGCTGAAGAAGCCATAGCGCGAGGCCTGATTCTGGATCAGTTTCTTGGCGTCTTCATAACGGCCATGGTTAAGCACCGCGCCGGTTGTCAGCGCAGCACTTTTGGGGACACGAAAGGCTTTGAGGGAGGCCGCCGGGCCGTCGACGCGAATCGTGACGTTGCGCAAATGCACCGGCTCGCCGGGGTCGATGTTGAGTATCAGGCGCGGCGTTTTGCCGCCCTTCACGTCGCTGTCGATCTGCGGCTGGTAATAGCCCAAGGCCTGGGCGGCCTTGCGCGCCTGTTCCTCGGCGCCACGACTGAAGCGCAGCAAAGCTTCTTCGTCACGGTCGCCGAGGCTGCCGATATAGCCCTCTATATTGGCTTTCAGTTCATCGTTGGACGGTTTGATCCGCACATCCAATTCACTTTGCGCCAGTGCCGCGCAGCTGGTGAACAGCATCAGCACGCCACTGGTAAATCTTCCTGGAAACTTCATAGGCGCGGATGCTATCACGAGCGTAGGAGCGTGATAGAGCCTGGCGTGGCGTGAAAGTTCTACCGTTATGCCGTTGCTGTTTGTAACACCTGGGGATTGGCGTGGAAAAACACGTGTTCGCGGATCGGTCCTACGGCGACCTCGCCAATTTCCTCGTAGCCCTGGCGCTTATAGAACTCCAGATAACGTGGATTCCCGGTATCAAGGATCACGCCCTGGGAGGTTTCATCCACGGCACACCAGTTATGCACCGCTTGCAGCAATTGCTCGCCGAAGTGTTGGCCCTGGAACTGCGGATGAATCCCCAGCAACGGCAGGACGTGCACCGAGTCGGACGGCACGCAGGCCGCCACGGCGGCGTGGTAATCGAGGTAGCGGCGGGTGCAACGAAAACCGGTGCTGAGTACCATGCGCAAACGCCAGGCCCAGCTTTCAGTGATGCCCAGCCGACGTTGCGGCGGGGCGATCAGGGCGATGCCGATCAGGCGATCGTTGACCAGCAGGCCGATCGCCGGCAGATCCTGAAGAAAGTGTTGCTTGACCAGTTCGCGCACCGTCGCCCGCACACGATGTTCATAGCCGGGACGTTCGGCCTCGAACAGGTAGCCGAAGGTCGGTTCGTGCCGGTAAGCGTGGTACAGCAGGGAGCGCGCTTCGTGGGCGTAGCCGCTGTCGAGCATGTGGATATCGGCAATGGCGGTCGAGGTTTCGGGCATAACGGTAGATCTCCCCGGGGCACCGCTCAAAATGGCGGCGCTCTTATTGGTACGAGCCTTTGGGTGGTAATACAGTTCCCCCACAGGTATAGACCAAGGCTGGATCTTCATCGACTGGACTGGCCTCATCGCGGGCAAGCCACGCTCCCACAGGGTTCTCGAGCGAACACAAAATTTGTGAACGCCACAGAACCTGTGGGAGCGAGGCTTGCCCGCGATGAGGCAGGCAAAGACAACGCGTGTCTGACAGAACAAGGTGACTCCCCTGCCTCAACACTGGCCCGATTCCTACAGGTCAGCTAGCATCGCCCTTTTGCCAGGACTGCCGACCATGAAGATCGTCTCCTTCAACATCAACGGGCTGCGCGCTCGCCCGCATCAGCTGGCGGCGCTGATCGAAAAGCACCAGCCGGACGTGATCGGGCTGCAGGAAACCAAGGTCCACGACGACCAGTTCCCGTTGGCCGAGGTTCAGGCGCTGGGTTATCACGTGTATTTCCACGGGCAGAAAGGCCATTACGGTGTTGCCCTGCTCTCCCGTAAAGAACCGATTGCGCTGCATAAAGGTTTCGCCACCGATGAAGAAGACGCCCAGCGCCGCTTTATCTGGGGCACCTTCGCCGACGCCAATGGCGTGCCGGTGACCATCATGAACGGCTATTTCCCACAGGGCGAAAGCCGCGACCACCCGACCAAGTTCCCGGCCAAGGAGCGTTTCTACGGCGACCTGCAACAGTTGCTGGAAAGCCAGTTCAGCAATGAACAGCCGGTGGTGGTGATGGGCGACGTGAACATTTCCCCGGAAGACTGCGACATCGGCATTGGCCCGGACAACATGAAACGCTGGCTGAAAACCGGCAAATGCAGCTTCCTGCCGGAAGAACGCGAGTGGATGGCCCGCTTGAAGAACTGGGGTCTGGTGGACAGTTTCCGTCACTTGAACCCGGACGTGGCCGACCGTTTCAGCTGGTTCGACTACCGCAGCCGCGGCTTTGAAGACGAACCCAAGCGCGGACTGCGGATTGACTTGATCATGGCATCCCATGGGTTGTTGCCGCGGGTGAAGGATGCAGGCGTGGATTACGAATTGCGCGGGATGGAAAAACCGTCGGATCATGCGCCAATCTGGCTTGAGTTGAGCTGACCATTTTCTACTGATCGTTCCCACGCTCTGCGTGGGAACGATCACTGTCATCGTTTAGAAACCTTACTGACTTATTCTCCCGGCACTTCCTTTGGCCAAACAAGGTGCCGGCATGACGCTGCGCATATCGTTTCTGTTAATGCTGTGCGCCTGTTTGCCATTGACGGCGTCGGCGGGCGATTTGCCGGCAGCCGAAAACGGCCCGGTCCTGCGCATCCAGGGTTCCAACACCATCGGCGCCGCTCTGGGGCCGGCACTGGTCGAAGGACTGATGCGCGAACAGGGCCTGCTCAAGGTTCACAGCGAAATCCCGGATAAAGCCAACGAACAACGCATCGTCGGCGAAACGGTTCAGGGCCACCGGGTGGTGGTCGACGTCGCGGCCCATGGTTCCAGCACCGGGTTCAGCGCCCTGAAAACCACCTCTGCCGATCTCGCCGCCTCCTCGCGCCCGATCAAGGACAGCGAACGGGCAGACCTCAAGACTTTGGGTGACTTTAAAAGCCCCGGCGCCGAGCAAGTCATCGCCATCGATGGACTGGCGATCATCCTTCATCCGCAAAATCCGCTGAACCAACTCAACACCGAACAACTGGCGCGCATTTTCAGCGGTGAGGCAAAAACCTGGGAAGAACTCGGCGGCAGTGGTGGGACGATTCACTTGTATGCGCGAGATGATCAATCGGGCACCTACGACACCTTCAAGGAATTGGTCCTCAGTCGCCGTGGGAAAACACTCAATAGCGCCGCGAAACGCTTCGAATCCAGCGAGCAATTGTCCGACGCCGTCAGCCAGGATCCGCAAGGCATCGGCTTTATCGGTTTGCCTTACGTGCGCCAGGCCAAAGCCGTGGCCATTGCCGATGGTCAATCCCAAGCCATGTTGCCGCTCAATAGTCTGATTGCCACGGAAGATTATCCGCTGTCCCGGCGGCTGTTCTTTTACCTGCCGCCCAATGGGAAAAATCCTTGGGCGCAAGCGCTAGTGGCCTTCGCGCAAAGCAGTAAAGGCCAGGCGATTGTCGCGGGCAACGGTTTTATCGCGCAGACCGTGCAGGCCATGAGCGTCACGCCGAACGCCTTGATGCCCGAGGGTTATCAGGCGCTCAGCCGCCACGCCCAGCGGTTGTCGGTGAATTTCCGTTTCGAGGAAGGCAGCGCGACGCTGGACAACAAGGCCCGACAAGACTTGTCACGGGTGCTCGACTATATAAAGCAGCGCGGCAAAACCAATCGGCAGGTGACGCTGGTGGGGTTTGGTGATGCCAAGAGCGATCCGGCACGTGCCGATCTGTTATCGAAGCTGCGGGCGATGGCGGTGCGGCGGGAACTGGTGAAAAGCGGCGTGGTGTTTCGCGAGATTCGCGGCTTTGGCGCCGAGATGCCAGTGGCGGCGAATAGCGCGGATGAGGGGCGGATCAAGAATCGGCGGGTTGAGGTTTGGGTGTATTGAGTCAGATGTTGCTGTGGTGAATGGGCCGACGCCATCGCGGGCAAGCCTCGCTCCTACAGAGAATAGTGATCCCTGTAGGAGCGAGGCTTGCCCGCGAAGAACGATGACGCAGTCTTACTGCCCGCTACGCATCATCTCTTTCGGCACGTACTTGCCGATCTCGAACTTGCCGATCGCCGCGCGGTGCACTTCGTCCGGGCCGTCGGCCAGGCGCAGGGTGCGCTGCATCGCATACATGTAGGCCAGCGGGAAATCGTTGGAAACCCCTGCCCCGCCATGGATCTGGATGGCCCGGTCGATCACCCGCAAGGCCACGTTCGGCGCGACGACTTTGATCTGCGCAATCTCGCTCTTCGCCACCTTGTTACCGACGGTGTCCATCATGTACGCCGCTTTCAATGTCAGCAGGCGAGCCATGTCGATCTCCATCCGCGAGTCGGCGATCTTGTCGATGTTGCCGCCCAGGCGTGCCAGCGGTTTACCGAACGCGGTGCGGTTCACCGCACGTTTGCACATTAACTCCAGCGCACGTTCGGCCATGCCGATCGAACGCATGCAGTGGTGAATCCGGCCCGGGCCAAGGCGACCCTGTGCGATTTCGAAGCCGCGTCCTTCGCCCAGCAGGACGTTTTCATACGGCACGCGTACGTTTTCAAACAGCACTTCGGCGTGGCCGTGAGGCGCGTCGTCATAGCCGAACACCGGCAGCGGACGAACGATCTTCACGCCCGGGGCATCCACCGGCACCAGAATCATCGAGTGCTGGGCGTGGCGCGGCGCGTCCGGATTGCTCAGGCCCATGAAGATCAGAATCTTGCAGCGCGGGTCGCAGGCGCCTGAGGTCCACCATTTCTTGCCGTTGATCACCCACTCATCGCCATCGCGCACGGCACGGGCGGCCATGTTGGTGGCGTCGGACGAAGCGACGTCCGGTTCGGTCATGGCGAACGCCGAGCGGATCTCGCCTCGCAGCAGCGGTTCGAGCCAGCGTTGCTTCTGTTCTTCGTTGGCGTAACGCACCAACACTTCCATGTTGCCGGTGTCCGGCGCGGAGCAGTTGAAGGGCTCAGGACCGAGCAGCGAGCGGCCCATGATTTCCGCTAATGGCGCGTATTCGAGGTTGGTCAGGCCGGCACCGAGTTCGGACTCAGGCAGAAACAAATTCCACAACCCTTCAGCCTTGGCCTTGAGTTTGAGCTCTTCCATGATTGCGGTCGGCTGCCAGCGATCGCCTTCGGCAACCTGGCGCTCGAACACCGCTTCGGCGGGGTAAACGTAGGTGTCCATGAACGCGGTCACGCGCTCACGCAGTTCTTGCACCTTGGGCGAATAAGCGAAATCCATGGGCAGCTCTACCTTTTTGACTGGGTTCAGAGGAGTTGTTCAGGTCATGCAATCGATGCTAGAACAGCTACGAAAATTTACCTAGCCTATTCTCGGCGTGTATTAACATTCATCACCGATATATGATCGGGTGATCATCAAGGCCAAAAACGCCCCTACAACAAGAGAGCCGCGTAATGAATCTGAGCAAGGTCGACCTCAACCTTTTCATCGTCTTCGACGCGATCTACACCGAAGCCAACCTGACCCGTGCCGGGCAGATTGTCGGCATTACTCAGCCTGCGGTCTCGAACGCTCTGGCCCGACTGCGCGAGACCTTCAACGACCCGCTGTTCGTGCGCACCGCGCAAGGCATGGTGCCGACGCCGATGGCGCAGAACATCATCGGGCCGGTGCGTAACGCCCTCTCTCTGCTGCGGGTGTCGGTGCAGGAAAGCCGGATTTTCAACCCGCTGCAGGCGGTCAAGACGTATCGCATCAGCATGACTGACCTGACCGAAGCGGTGATTCTGCCGCCGCTGTTCCAGCGCCTGCGCCGCCTGGCGCCGACGGTGATCATCGAAAGCTTCCTGTCCAAGCGCCGTGAGACCACCAAGGAACTGGCGGCCGGGCGCCTCGATTTTGCCGTGGATGCGCCGCTCAATACCGACCCGCAGGTGCGTCACGTCAAGTTGATGGAAGACCGTTACGTCTGTGCCATGCGCAAGGGCCATCCGCTGGCGGGCAAGGAGAAGTTCACCCTCGATGATTATCTGTCGCTGACCCACATCCATATCTCCAGCCGCCGCAGCGGCCTCGGGCATGTCGACCTGGCCCTGGGGAAAATGGGCATCCAGCGCAAGATCGCCCTGCGCTCCCAGCATTATTTGATGGCGTCCCAGGTGTTGCAGCAGACCGACATGGTCATGACCGTGCCGGCGCGCTTTGCCCGTCGTCATGACCTGTATTCGGTGAACCTGCCGGTCAACGACGTGCCGCCGGTGGAAACTCACCTCTACTGGCACGAAAGCACCGACCAGGACCCGGCCAACCGCTGGATGCGCGAACAGATGATCGAGTTGTGCCAGCAAGTGACGGCGCATGAGAAGAAGCTCGATAAGGTGTAGGGCGTTGGACCGCGTCATCGTTCTTCGCGGGCAAGCCCGCTCCCACAGGGATCTCTGTACACACAGATATAGTGTTCACCATAGATCCATTGTAGGAGCGAGCCTGCTCGCGAAGAGGCCCACAGATCAGCGCCCCTTGACGTAAACGTCAACCTGCCATTAGCTTAGCGCCATGACCTTTTTCGAGCGCTTCCATGAGCAGCCAGACCTATAGCATTTCCGACCTCGCCCGCGAGCTCGACATCACCACCCGGGCCATTCGCTTTTATGAAGAGCAAGGCCTGCTCAGCCCTGAGCGACGCGGTCAGGAACGCGTGTATACGCCCCGTGACAAGGTCAGCCTGAAGCTGATTCTGCGGGGCAAGCGCATTGGCTTCTCCCTGGCCGAATGCCGCGAGCTGATCGAACTCTACGACCCCACCGGCGGCAATCAGAAACAGCTGCAAACCATGTTGAACAAGATCGCCGAGCGCCGCGAACAGCTGGAGCAACAGATGCTCGACATCGAGCAGATGAAACTGGAACTGGACACGGCGCAGGAGCGCTGCACCCAGGCGCTGGAGCAGACGATCAAGAGCCAGCAACCCATTCAATAAACACCCGGATACCTGTAGGAGCGACTGTGGCGAGGGGATTTATCCCCGTTTGAGTGCGCAGCACTCACAAGATCTTTGATACATCGGAAGTTTTGGGCTGCTTCGCAGCCCAACGGGGGCAAGCCCCCTCGCCACAGTTCCCTCCTACAGGGTTCGTGAACATTCAGACAATCACAGCAGGTCGATTCCCATGTCCCTACCCACCCACGTACGCCTGGTCGAAGTCGGTCCCCGCGACGGTCTGCAAAACGAAGCCCAACCCATCAGCGTTGCCGACAAGGTGCAACTGGTCGACGCGCTGACCGCTGCGGGCCTCGGTTATATAGAAGTCGGCAGTTTCGTTTCGCCCAAGTGGGTGCCGCAAATGGCTGGCTCCGCCGATGTATTTGCGCAGATCCAGCGCAAACCAGGGGTGACCTATGGCGCACTCGCCCCGAACCTGCGTGGGTTTGAGGATGCAATCGCGGCCGGGGTCAAGGAAGTCGCGGTGTTCGCGGCGGCGTCCGAAGCGTTTTCCCAGCGCAACATCAATTGCTCGATCAGCGAAAGCCTGGAGCGCTTCGTGCCGATCATGGACGCGGCCAAACAACACGGCGTCAGCGTGCGCGGTTACGTGTCCTGTGTGCTGGGCTGCCCTTATGAAGGTAACGTCGCACCGGAACAAGTCGCCCGGGTCGCCCGCGAGCTCTACGCCATGGGCTGCTACGAAGTCTCCCTGGGCGACACCATCGGCACCGGCACCGCCGGCGCGACCCGCAAGATGTTCGAGGTGGTCTCGGCCGATGTGCCGCGTGAAAAACTCGCCGGGCACTTCCACGACACCTATGGCCAGGCCATGGCCAACATTTACGCCAGCCTGCTGGAAGGCATCTCGGTGTTCGACAGCTCCATCGCCGGCCTCGGCGGCTGCCCATACGCCAAGGGCGCCAGCGGCAACGTGGCCACCGAGGACGTGGTTTACCTGCTCAACGGCCTGGGCATCAAGACCGGCATTGACCTGGACGCTTTGATTCTGGCCGGTCAGCAGATTTGCTCCGTACTGGGGCGACCGACCGGTTCGCGCGTGGCCAAGGCTCGTAGCGCACAGTGAGGCGTGAGGTGTTACCGCTGCGTCTGAAATGGGGGGCGCAAGCGAGTAACACGGAAACAAATTGTCTGGTTTCGTCCGAACGAAAAATCCGACAAAATATTAAGCTGTTGATTTATAAGAGTTTTTTAAAGTTGGCACGGCTTCTGCTATCTCTACTGCATAACAAGAATAAAAAAAGCGGCAAACCTAATAAAAATAAGACGTAACGACTCTGACATAACAAAAACAACACGGCAGAGACGCAGCTAACAGATTTTTTTGGAGAGGATGTGCTTTTCAGGGTGCTTTTCGGAGCAACCCGCAACCGGGCAGAGAACAATAAAACTACCTTCAGGTAGCTCCCGAACTGGTTGGATCGCTCAGCGAAAAAGTAGATCAGCGCTCAAAAAAATACGTTTGCTCTTGATCCCGGATGGGGATCGACAAAAACAGCGGTAAAGGGTCACGGTCACTAAAAACAACAACAGACCGCCCCTCAATAATAAAAAAAGAGCACGCGCAACGAAAATTAAAGGGGAGCTTCGGCTCCCCTTTGTGCTTTCTGGTGTTTAACGAAACGGGTACCTGTAGGAGCGTGGCTTGCCCGCGAAGGCGATTTGTCATTCAACATTGATGTCGACCGACCGGACGCTTTCGCGGGCAAGCCTGAACTGGTCCAGTAATTTTGGACATTTTTTTCGGTTCTCACGCCGCCAGCTTTTCCGCTGCTACAGGTGAGTGGTAACCGTTGTAACTGT
>NZ_JBIWAF010000036.1:0-49393 GCF_044759925.1 Pseudomonas sp. NPDC099000 | reverse complement strand
GGAGATCGATTCATCAGGCCGAACTGGTGAAAATCAAGGCCTGCCTGACGGCAGGCCGTTACCGGCCCGCACACAAAAAATCTGACACTCTCGCGCCTGCGCCATCTTCAATTCCTCCCAATGATCCATCGCCCGCTCAACCAGCAACTGCACACCATCGGCCATGCGGCTGAGCGCCAGGGCGACCGAGCGCCGTGTCCCGTCCACATCGTCCGCGAGATCGGCCGCAATGGCGCTGATGGACAGCAGGTCTTCGGAGGCATTGGCCAGCAGGGCTTCGGTGTCGATGTCGGGGGAGACGGTAAAGAGATGGCCTTTGCGGCGTTTGGCTGGTTTTCCGTCAGCCGGGGGGAAGTAGTGGGCGAAGGCGCGGTCAGCGGCTTCTTTGAGTTTTTCGGCGTCGAGAGGATCTTCGGAATCATTGCCAGAGTTACCTGGCGGATTCGGCGTAATTTTGTGCATATATAAAAACTCCTAAACAGTAATTTAGAGCCGTCACCATTCGCTTGCACGCGAATAGGGTGGCGGCCGTGCGCAGGTGTGCAAGACCGGGACTGTTTAGGACACCCAGCAGATCCGAGGATCTCCTGCGCGCAGCCGCCATAAAGCAATGAGCCATGGCAATTGCGGCCTAAACAGTTTCGTCGGACTTGCACGTCCGTGTCACCGTTTATTCAGTGACAAGGCCAGACTAGACCTGGGTTCGGGTCGGAACAAGTTCACCAACACCACTACAACTTGAAGGAATCTCCGACGGAGTTACCAGACGGTGGTGTTTGTGGGGCAGCCAAAAGATCGCAGCCTCGTTTCACTCGACAGCTCCTACATTGGAATGCGTATCCATGTAGGAGCTGTCGAGTGAAGCGAGGCTGCGATCTTTTGGGACCATCAGGATTTGGACGACAAATCCGCCATCCCCTTGAGCAATTCGATCGGCAACGGGAAGACAATCGTCGACGTCTTGTCACCGGCAATCGAACTCAACGTCTGCATGTACCGCAACTGCATCGCCCCAGGCTGGCGGCCAAGCATTTCTGCCGCTTGCATGAGTTTTTCCGAGGCCTGCAATTCGCCTTCGGCGTGGATCACCTTGGCCCGACGTTCCCGTTCGGCTTCGGCCTGTTTGGCGATGGCGCGGACCATCGATTCGTTGAGGTCCACGTGCTTGATCTCGACGTTCGCCACCTTGATGCCCCAGGCATCGGTCTGGGCGTCGAGCACTTGCTGGATGTCGATGTTCAGCCGTTCCCGTTCGGCCAGCAGTTCATCGAGTTCATGTTTACCCAGCACCGCCCGCAACGTGGTCTGGGCCAATTGGCTGGTGGCCATGAGGAAGTCTTCGACCTGGATAATGGCTTTCTGTGGGTCGAGCACGCGGAAATACAGCACGGCGTTGACCTTGACCGAAACGTTGTCGCGAGTGATCACGTCTTGTGGTGGCACGTCGAGCACCACGGTGCGCAGATCGACGCGAACCATTTGCTGAACCACCGGAATCAACAGGATCAGGCCAGGGCCTTTGACCTGCCAGAAGCGCCCGAGCTGGAATACCACCCCGCGCTCGTATTCGCGCAGGATGCGGAAGGTCGACCCCGCCAACGCGATCAGCAGTAACAGCAGCGCGGCAAAACCCAGTTGCAGGCCCATGTCTATTCTCCCTTCGACGCCGCATCAGCCGCGGCCACTTCCAGCAGTAATCCCTTGCGTGCCACCACCCGGACGCTTTGCCCGGGCTGCAACGGCGTGGTGCTGAGCACTTGCCACTTTTCTCCTTGCAGGTGCACCCAGCCGTTATAGGCATTGCCGGCCAGCGACATCACCGGGGTCACGCTGCCAACCAGTCCTGCATCGCCACTGACGTTCTCTCGCGGTCGGGTTTTCAGGGCGTGGATCAGCAGGAAAATCAGCAGCAGGGCACTGATCAATCCCAGGCCGACCATCAACGGCACAGGCACTTCGGTGTTGGTCATGATCACCGCGCCGATCACGAACATCACAATGCCGCCCAGCCCGATCACGCCGTAATTGGGTAAGGCCGCTTCGGCGATCAGAAACGCGATGCCGAACGTGATCAGCCAGATCCCCATGGGGTTGGGAGCCAGCAGGACGACGGTGTCCGCCGCGAAGACCGATACGCTCAAGGCCAACAGCAGCGCAATTGCCCAGTAACGAGTGTTCACGTGACCCTCCGGGAGAGTCATTGATGGTTCTTTATACAGTCTAGCTGAGCTCTTGATTGGATGATTTTTGATCAGTTGTCGACGTCCGCCGATGGGCAGATTTCCCTCCGCAATCCCCCAGCGGGCCTAGACTTTCAGTACGAAGAAAAGTGTTAACCATCGTCCGCCAAACAGTGTTTGCGGACACCGAGGTGCATCATGCGAATGGCAAGAACCCTGCAGAGCAGCCTGGACAAGGCGCACTGCGAATATGACATCGTCTCCCACCCGCACTCGGCCAGCAGCCTTGAAACCGCGCGACTCGCGGGCATACCTGCCGAACGGGTGGCCAAGTCGGTGATCCTCGACGACCAACACGGGCATTTCCTGATGGCCGTGCTGCCCGCCAGCCGCCATCTGGACCTGAGCAAAGTGCGCAGCAGTGGCGAATGGCAGATCTCCCGGGAAAGCAACCTGCCGCACCTGTTCGATGATTGCGAACGCGGCGCTGTGCCAGCCCTGGGTGAGTCCTATGGGCTCGACATGGTCATCGACCCGTTGTTGACCCGCCAGAAAGACATTTACCTGGAAGCTGGCAACCACATCAATCTGCTGCGCATGGAAATGCCGCAGTTTCTGAAAATGGTGCCGCATGCCGAGGTGCGAGAGTTGAGCCAGTGAGTTTTGCGGCGTCTGTTACATCGCCTTCGCGGGCAAGCCACGCTCCCACAGGTGACAGCGTGATCCTGTAGGAGCGAGGCTTGCCCGCGAATGACTGCGCAGCAGTCACCCCATCATTTGCCATAAATAGGAGCCCGACATGGAATCCCCAACCCACAGTCTCCCTTCCCTGTTCAAACAACTCGGCCTGCCGGATGACGCCGAAAGCATCGACAAATTCATCGCCACCCATTCACCGCTCAAGCCCGAATTGCATTTGGCGGATGCATTTTTCTGGAGCGAGAGCCAGGCGGAGCTTCTGCGTGACGAAATTCTGGATGACGCGGATTGGGCTGAGGTGGTGGATCAACTGGATGTGCTGTTGCGGAAGGGGCGGGGAGTGTAAAAAAATCTGAGAGAAAATGGCGGAATGTAAAAAAAACTGGTGAGTGGTAAAAAAATCTGAGGACAAATCCAATTTGAGAGGTTTTTCTGGGTTGCTCATAAAACGTGAATGGACCAGAATCTAGACCTGAATTGAGGTCTTAATTATGCAAAATGTTCTGGCCGACATCGCTGTCAGCGTGTCTGAGTTGAAGAAAAATCCATCAGCGGTACTGAACGGCGCTCATGGCGGGCCTGTGGCAGTGCTAAATCACAATCGCGTCATGGGCTACATGGTACCGGCCGATGTTTTCGAGTGCATGATGGAGCGACTCGATGATCTGGAACTGGCGGAAATTGTCCGCTCTCGCAGGCATGAGACACCGGTGCCAGTAAATCTGGATGACCTATAAGCTCGAATTCCTGCCGTCCGCACGCAAGGAGTGGGACAAGCTGGGTCATACATTGCGAGAGCAATTCAAAAAGAAATTGGCAGAGCGACTTCAGCTCCCGCGAGTACCGTCAGACTCACTAAATGGAATGCCTGACTGCTACAAAATCAAGTTGCGCTCATCCGGGTACAGATTGGTGTACGAAGTTATTGATGAGCGTGTGGTCGTTTCTGTGGTGGCAGTGGGTAAGCGTGAACGCAGCGCTGTGTAAGACCGAGCCAAGAAACGTTAATAGGTTTCCGACCTTTCTACTCCGCCGCCTGAGCCCGCATGGCGGCAAATTTTGTTTCGATCTCTTCATTGCTTAAATATTGGCCCTGGCGCTGTGATAGCCGTGCCGCGTCCACTTTCCTTTGCAGGAAACCGCGGTACTGCTTTGAGTCTGCAGAATTCAAGGTGTTTTCAGATTCTGATGCAGGAGGTTTAGTCATTGTTAAGGCTCAATCAGGCAAAGCGTTACGAAGTTTCGAATGCTACGGCGATTCCTGCCGAAGCTAGGCATGGGTCATGCCCACCAATATGTTTCAAAACTTGACCAACTTTCCCCTCAAATGCCATATTGATAGTTAGCAAGCTAACAGTGTGTGTTTCCCCTCGTGCCGAAAAACCTCGACGCTCTCCAGATGACCATCAGCAGCTCCATGGTGGTGGCCGCCAGGCATTGGCGGAAGATCTGCCAGACCACGCTGGTCAACTATGGAATTTCCGAAGCCTGCGCCGTTCCGTTGTTGATGATCGGGCGTCTGGGCGAGGGTGTTCGGCAGGTGACGGTGGCGCAGGCGGCGGGGATGGAGAGCCCGTCGCTGGTTCGTCTGCTTGATCAGCTGTGTCATGCCGGCTACGTCTGTCGCACCGAAGACGCCCATGACCGGCGCGCCAAATGCCTGAGCCTGACGGGAACCGGTCGGGCGTTGGTGCAAGCTGTCGAGATTGAGCTGGTGCGTTTGCGCAATGAAGTGCTCGAAGGCATCGACCGTAGCGATCTGGAAGCGACGTTGCGGGTGTTGAGAGCCTTTGAAGCGGCCAACCCGCCGTCGGTGGCCAACCCTTGAGCGGATTTTTTACCGGCGTTCCTCCGGCGCGGGACTGGTTTTACGGGGTGCGCACGTTCGCGGCGTCGATGATTGCGCTGTACATCGCCATGCTCATGCAAATGCCGCGTCCGTATTGGGCGATGGCCACGGTGTACATCGTTTCCAGTCCGTTTGTCGGTCCCACCAGTTCCAAGGCGCTGTACCGTGCGGTCGGCACTTTTCTCGGTGCGGCGGCCGCGGTTTTTTTCGTGCCGATGTTTGTCCAGAGCCCCTATGTGCTGGTGGTGGTGATCGCGTTGTGGACCGGGACGTTGCTGTTCCTGTCACTGCATCTGCGCACGGCCAACAGTTACGCGCTGATGCTCGCCGGTTACACCTTGCCGCTGATCGCATTACCGGTGGTGGATAACCCGTTGGCGGTGTGGGACGTGGCTGAAGCGCGGACCGAAGAAATCTTCCTCGGCATCGCAGTGGCGGCGGTGGTTGGTGCCATGTTCTGGCCGCGGCGGCTGGCGCCGGTGTTCAACGATTCGGTGAACAAATGGTTCGCCGATGCCTCGACGTACAGCCTGCGTTTCCTCAGCCGCAACGTGCAGCCGGACGAAGTCAGCGCCTTGCGCTCGGCGATGGTGGCGACCTTCAACAGCCTGGAACTGATGATCGGCCAGTTGCCCCACGAAGGCGCACGGCCGCAAACGGTGCGCAACACCAAGGAACTGCGCGGTCGGATGATTCACCTGCTGCCGGTGATCGACGCCCTCGACGACGCGCTCTACGCCCTTGAACGAAGAACGCCGGAGCTTGTGGATAAGTTCTCGCCGCTGCTGACCGCGACCACCGAATGGCTCGGCCATAAAGATGCCGACCTCGGCCGCTGGCAAGCGCTGAAAGATCAACTCGACACCCTGCAGCCGTCCGCCGATGCGCTGAATGACCGCAAGCAGTTGCTGTTCTCCAACGCCCTGTATCGCCTCGGTGAGTGGATCGATTTATGGCAAGACTGCCGCAGCCTGCAAGACGCCATTCAGTGCGAAAGCCAGGACAGTTGGCGCGCGGTGTATCGGCATTGGCGTCTGGGTCGCCTGTCGCCGTTTCTCGACCGGGGGCTGATGTTCTATTCGGCGGCGTCCACAGTGACCGCGATCATCGTCGCGTCGGTGCTGTGGATTCTGCTCGGCTGGACCGACGGTGGTAGCGCGGTGATTCTGGCGGCGGTGGCATGCAGTTTCTTCGCCTCGATGGACGACCCGGCGCCGCAGATTTTCCGGTTCTTTTTCTGGACCGCGATGTCGGTGTTGTTCGCCAGCCTTTATCTGTTCCTGGTCCTGCCCAACCTGCATGACTTCCCGATGCTGGTGCTGGCGTTTGCCGTGCCGTTCATTTGCATCGGCACCCTCACGGTCAAGCCGCAGTTTTACCTGGGCATGCTGCTGACCCTGGTCAACACCTCGTCGTTCATCAGCATTCAAGGCGCTTACGACGCGGATTTCCTCAGCTTCGCCAACTCCAACCTGGCCGGCCCCGTCGGCTTGCTGTTTGCCTTTGTCTGGACCCTGATCGCCCGGCCATTCGGTGCGGAACTGGCGGCCAAACGCCTGACCCGGTTCAGCTGGCGCGACATTGTCAGCCTGACCGAGCCGGCCACGCTGGCCGAACACCGGCACCTGGGCGTGCAGATGCTCGATCGCCTGATGCAGCATCTGCCGCGCCTGGCCATGACCGGACAAGACACCGGCATCGCGCTGCGGGAAGTGCGCGTAGCGCTGAACGTGCTCGACCTGCTGGCCTACACGCCGCGAGTGCTCGGCGCGCCGCAAGTGCTGCTGCATCAAGTGGTGGCCGAGGTCGGCGAATACTTCAAGGCGTGCTTGAAGGCGGGCGAGCGATTGCCCGCACCGAGCCCGCTGCTGATGACCCTCGACCGCACCCGCCGCGCCCTCAACACCGAGTGTGATGACGGCGCGCGTCTGCACCTGCTGCATGCCCTGAGCGGGCTGCGCCTGTCGCTGCTGCCAGGGGTTGAATTCGTCGCCTCGGGCGAACTCGAAGAACCGCTTCCCCATGGCATCGATGGAGCGCCTTTATGATCGGTGATCTGGATATCAGCGGGGTGTTTTTGCCCACGCTGCTGGTGCTGATGGGCATTACGTATCTGTTGTTCCTGTTGGTGCACGGGTTGCTGACACGCCTGCACTTTTACCGTCTGGTCTGGCACCGGGCATTGTTTAACGTGGCTCTCTACGCCTTGCTGCTCGGCGCCGTGGACTCACTCAGTCGATACCTGATGACATGAAAAAACCTTTTTTGACCCTCGGTCGCGTGGTCCTGACCCTGCTGATCGTGACCTTCGCCGTCGTCGTGGTCTGGCGCATGGTGATGTATTACATGTTCGCGCCCTGGACCCGGGACGGGCACATCCGTGCCGACATCGTGCAGATTGCGCCGGACGTTTCCGGGCTGATCCAGCAAGTGGAGGTGCGCGACAACCAGTTGGTCAAACGGGGGCAGGTGCTGTTCAGCATCGATCAGGACCGATTCAAACTGGCCTTGCGTCAGGCCAAGGCCGCGGTCGCTGACCGTCAGGAAACCCTGGCCCAGGCGCAACGCGAAGCCAAGCGTAACCGTGGCCTCGGCAATCTGGTGCCGGGCGAGCAGCTGGAAGAAAGCCAGTCGCGGGTCGCTCGCGCCGAAGTGGCCTTGATGGAAGCTCAGGTGGCGGTGGACAGCGCCCAGCTCAACCTCGACCGCTCGACCATCCGCAGCCCGGTGGACGGCTACGTCAACGACCGCGCGCCGCGTGCGCAGGAATTTGTCACCGCCGGGCGCCCGGTGTTGTCGGTGGTGGACAGCAATTCGTTCCACATCGACGGTTATTTCGAAGAAACCAAACTCGACGGCATTCATGTCGGCCAGTCGGTCGACATCCGCGTGGTCGGCGACCGCGCACGTTTGCGCGGCCATGTGCAAAGCATCGTTGCCGGCATCGAAGACCGCGACCGCAGCAGCGGCAGCAACCTGCTGCCCAACGTCAATCCGGCCTTCAGTTGGGTGCGCCTGGCCCAGCGGATTCCGGTGCGGATTGCCTTCGACGACGTGCCGGCGGACTTCCGCATGATCGCCGGGCGCACCGCCACGGTATCGATCATGGATGACCAGCCGCAGGAGCCCGCGAAATGAGCAGGGCCTCGGGTTTGGCCGTCGTCGGATTAGGCGTGTTGCTGTCGGCCTGTCAGGTGGTCGGGCCGGATTATCATTTGCCGGACGACGCGGCCATCCACCGCGAAGACGTGCAGGGCGACCTGGCGGCGAACGGTAAAAATGTAGTGTCGGCCCCGGTGCCCGCCGATTGGTGGCGCCTGTATCAGGATCCGCGCCTGGACCAATTGGTGCAGCAGGCGATGGTCACCAACACCGATTTACGCGTGGCGGCGGCGAGCCTTTCCCGGGCCCGCGCTCAGGTTGACGAAGCGCAAGCAGCGGGCGGCTGGAGCGGCGGTGTGAAGATGGGCGCCCAGCGCTTGCAGGAGTCCGGCGAAGCCTTCTTGCTACCGGAGAAAGTGCCGGTGGCCAACGTCGGCGACATTGGCATTACCACCTCGTATCAGTTCGACCTGTTCGGCACCTTGCAGCGTGGCATCGAAGCGGCCAAAGCCAATGCCGACGCGACTCAAGCCGCCGCCGATACCGCACGCATCACCTTGGTGGCCGATGTGGTCCGGGCGTACACCCAAGTGTGCGCGGCCAATGAAGAACGGGAAATCGCCCAGCATTCCCTCGACCTGCAAGCCCAGGGCACCACCCTGATCCAGCGTCTGCGCGACGCCGGGCGCGGCGATGAAACCCAGGTCACTCGCTCGCAAACCCAATTCAAATCCTTGCGCGCCGACATGCCGCGTTATGAAGGGGTGCGTCAGGCCGGGTTGTTCCGTTTGTCGATGCTGTTGGCCAAACCGGTCGATCAATTGCCGGCCGGGACCGCCACCTGCAACGAACTGCCGAGAATCACTCAATTATTGCCCGTCGGTGACGGCGCCACCTTGCTCAAGCGCCGCCCCGATGTGCGCCAGGCCGAACGTCGACTGGCCGCCGCAACCGCCGGCATCGGCATCGCCACGGGTGAGCTGTACCCGGACATCAGCATCGGTGCCACCGTCGGCACCGTCGGTATCCTGGAAAACCTCGGCAAACCGGCAACCAACCGCTGGGGCTTCGGGCCGTTGCTGAGCTGGACCGTGCCGTCCAACGGCTCCCGGGCGCGAATTCGCGAGGCCGAAGCCGCCACCCAAGGCACGTTGGCGCATTTCGACGGCGTGGTGCTCAACGCCATCCGCGAGACCCAGACCAGCCTGGCGCAGTACTCGGCGCAGCTGCAACGTCGCGATGCGTTGGCCGACGCCGAACAATCGGCACAACTGGCCGCCGATCAGACCCACCGCTTCTTCCAGGCCGGCCGCGCATCGTTCCTGGCGGACCTGCAAGCCACCCGCACTTACACCGATGTACGGGCGCAACTGGCCTCCGCCAACACGCAAGTTGCCATGAGCCAGATCGATCTGTTCCTCGCGTTGGGCGGTGGCTGGGAAAGCGGACGAACGCAAGGCACGAACCCCGGCAAACCCTGAGGCCGTTGCTATGCTTTGACTTGATGAGGTCGCGCGTCGGGCTCATCAATCAAGGCTCGCGTTGGTCATGGGGATCTAATAATGAAAAACCCTTATGCTCCCGGCTTCTGGTGCGCTATCGCGGCATTGGTTCTGCTGTCGGCCACCTATTTCTACGGCATCATGCTGGCCCACCAGATCGACAAGGCGCTGGTGTTCCTCGACAGCGCAGCGGCGCTGATTGCCGTGATGGCAATCGTCGTGGTGGCCTGGGCTTCAGTCCAGGGCCAGCGCATCAAGAAAAGACAACTCGAACAAGGCAAGACGCTGGTGCTGATCTGGGACACCAAGGTGGCGTTGCGTCGGGTCGAAACGGTGTTCGACCGGTATTTCTGGGGCAGCTACTGGCAACCGGGGCGAACGTTCCAGGAAGTCATGGGCGAACTGACCGGCACGCCGCTGGAAAAAAGCCTCGAGACCTTGAAGAAGCAATGCCTTGAACTGGACAAGCAAGTCTCCGACGACGACAGGCACTGGCTCAACAATGCCCGTGAGCTCTCCGATGTCGCCGCCGCAATGGCCCGCGAACGCTATCAGCTGGACTTCTGCGATCCGCGCGCGGACGTGACCGGTGGGGCGGTGATCAATCGCGATTTTGAAGTGCTGGTGTACACGTGGACTGCACGGCTCAAAAGCTTTGATCATCAGCTGGATGAGATGGAAGTTCAGTATTCCTGAATTGATGTTGCCTCGGTCGACGCCTTCGCGGGCAAGCCTCGCTCCTACAGGTATTGCATGATCCTTGTAGGAGCGAGGCTTGCCCGCGAAGGCGATTTCATGCCTGCCGAAACTCTCAACCCTCATGCGCGGTCCATAGACACTCTTTAACCTTTAAACATTGGGCCGCCCGGTGCGCCTGATGCTAATCTCCCTCGCACTTTCAGCGCAGTCGTGACCGCAACCCGTCATGGGTTCAGGGAAGACGACCACATTTTCAACAACGGACATTGATCGGGTAATTCATGAATAAATCAGCAGGCGTGCTTCTTGGAATCGTCGTTGCCATCGGTGCAATCAGCGCCGGCGGTGCCTGGTACACCGGCACCAAAATCGAAGGTGTGCTGAACACCTCGATCGCCGACGCCAACAAAGAGCTGAAAGCCGCGCTGGTGGGTTCCAATGGCACGGCATCGCTGGAACTGGTCTCGCTGGAGCGCCACGTGTTCAGCAGCACCGCGCACTACCGCCTCAAGGGCGAAGGCGAAATGTTTGGTGAAGCGCCGGTCGAGTTGCTGTTCGTCGACCACATCGAACACGGCCCGCTGCCGTTCTCGCGCCTGGTATCGCTGAAATGGCTGCCGGTCATGGCCACCAGTCATTACGAACTGGAAAGAACTCCAACCACCGAGAAATGGTTTGCCGCTGCCAAGGACAAGTCGCCGCTCAAGGGCGTGGTCAATATCGGTTACGACAATTCCACCAACGGCACCCTGCAATTGCTGCCGCTGGACGTGGCGCTTGACGACAAATCCAGCCTGAAGTTTTCCGGGCTCAACCTCGATGTCGCGGCCAGCGCACAAGCGCAGAAGGTCAAGGCCGACGGGTACATGGACAGCCTGACACTGAGCACAGTGGCTGAAGATCAGACGCCGGTGAAGGTCGAGCTGAACGGCCTGACCGTGGCCAGCAACCTGACAAAAAGTACCTACGGCTACTACACCGGCGACAACACCCTGGAGTTGACCGACAGCAAAACCACCTTCGGCGCCAAGCAATCTGTACTGGGTTTCAAGAAATTTGAAATGAAGAACCAGACCGAAGAGTCGGGCACCAGCGCTTCGGGGCGTGCCGATTACAAGGTTGGCGAAGTGTCGCTCAATGGCAAGAATGTCGGCTCTGCGCAGATGGCCATGAGCCTGAAGAACCTCGACATCCCGGCGACCATGTCGCTGATGCAGATCTACCAGACCAAACTGCAGCCTTACGAAAAGGCTGCCGCTGAGGCCGCTGCTGCCGGTGAACCGGCCCCGGAACTGGTCTTGACCCCGGAAGAAGAGGCACAGGTCAAAACCGGCCTGGAAAAACTGCTCGCCGCTGGCCCGCAGGTGGCCCTGGAGAATCTGTCGTTCAAATCCACCAACGGTGAAAGCCGCGCCAACCTGGTGCTCGATCTGACCAAGCCGAAGTCCATGGACTTGCCGCCAGACCAACTGACCCAACAGCTGATTGCGCTGCTGGATTTCAATCTGCAAGTGTCCAAGCCAATGCTCGTTGACCTGCTCACTGTGCAGTCGCAAATCGACGGTCAGACCGACACCAAGCTCATAGCCGATCAGGCGACGGCGACTGCAGACATGTTCAGCAGCATGGCGGTCGGTACGCAATTGGCCAAGCTGGAAGGCAACGACGTCGTCACCCAGTTGCATTACGCCAACAATCAGGTTGAATTCAATGGCCAGAAAATGACCGTTGAACAATTTGTCGGCTTCGTGATGAGCAAGCTCGGCGGCGTTGCACCGATTCAGTAAAACCGCTCGCTTCAACGTAACGCCCGGTCTCTGCCCTACGCAGAGGCCGGGCGTTTTGCTGTCGGGTGTTTAAAGGCTAATCCACATCCCGAATCAACCGCCACGCCTCATCCACCGGCAGCGGTTGCTTCATACGTTCAGCGAGCATCGCCATCGCCCGCTCTTTGTCGCAGGCAACAGCCGCCGCGACCACGCCGTTCTTGCTGAACAGGCCGATAAAGGGCGGATGGTCAGGGTTGCCCTTGAACTCGACTTCGTCCCAGCTTTCGGCGTGGCCGAGGTAGTCGTAATTTTTGCCGAAGTGCCAGGTCCAGAAATACGGTACGTCGAGGTAGTGTTCGTCGCCGCCAAGCATGTTCGCCGCTGCGATTCGCGCCTGTTGCTGGGCCAGGCGCCAGTGTTCGATGCGCTGGGGCTGGCCGTTGAGCGGGAAGGTCGCGATATCACCCGCCGCCCAAAGCCCATCGGCCACGCGCATGCCGCCGTCGGCCTGCAATGAACGATCTTTTTCCTTGGGCAGGTCGGCAAACGGTTCTGTTGCCGGGCTGACACCGATGCCGACCAACACCAGGTCGGCTGGCAAACGTTGACCGTTTTCCAGTTTCACCGCGTCGACCTTGTCCGTGCCTTCGATCTGCGCGGCTTCGCTGTCGGTATGAAACACCACACCATTGGACTGGTGCAGGGCACGAATCGCGTTGCCGGCCGCCTCGCCGAACTGCTTGGCAAACGGCACCGCGTGGCGTGCCAGAACGGTAACCTCCAGACCGTATTGGCGCAGGGCCGACGCAGACTCCAGGGCAATAAAGCTGTCGCCGATGATCACCGCCCGTTGACCTGGTTTTGCAGCGCTCAGAATCCGCGTCGCCTGATCCTTGGAGCGCAACAGGAAGACTTGCGGCAAGTCGGCGCCGGGGAGCTTGAGGGGGTTGGGTGTGCCGCCGGTCGCGAGCAGCGCAGCGTCATAGGTCAGTGACTGACCGTCGGCCAGTCGCAGTGTTTTGTTGGCCGTATCCAGGCTTGCCACTTCACCGTTTATTCGCTCGATGCGCTGCTCGCGGTAGAAGCTTTCATCACGTAGCGGCGGGACTTCTGCTGGCGGCATTTCCCCGGCAATCACGAATTTGCTCAGCACCGTGCGGTCGTAACCGGCATCGGCTTCGCGGTCGATCAACAGAATGCGGCCGCCGAAGCCTTTCTCGCGCAATGCCGCCGCCCCCGCCGTGCCGGCTGCACCGGCCCCGATGATCACAAACGTGCGCTCATCATCGGCCGGAGGAGTGTGGGGATCCGACAGTGGCTGATCGTCGACCCAAACCTCGTCGTCGCGCATTTCCAGGGGATAGCGCTTGAGGCTGTCCAGGGAAGGCGGTTCACACAGCCCGCCATCCTCGATCCGATACGCGGCCTTGTGCCACGGGCAGATCAGGCGCCCATGACACAGCGCACCCTCGGCCAGCGGCGCCCCGGCGTGGGGGCATTCACCTTGATAGGCGCGCAATTGATCGCCGACCCGTAGCAAAAGGATTTTGGTGTCCGCGATCCGTACTTCCAGGCCTCGGTTTTCGGGCACATCGGCGAAACGGGCGACGCGGTGCAGGGCCATGATCACTCTCCAGGCGGGCGTTCACTTAAGAGTTTGGCGCGTAACCCGAGGTTCAGCCAATTCCCACTGCCACCGCACGAACGGTACCGCTATAGTTCGCAGGCCGACGAAGGCCCCATCCGCACAAGGTGCTCCGGAATGACCCGATTGACCTCTCTGAACCCTTGGCTGGCGGCCGTTGCAGTCGCCTTTTGCGTGCAATTTGCGGCGCAGGCCCAGGAGCGTTTCACCGTCAGCATTCCCGGTGTTTCGGATAACCGCCTGTTCACCTCGGCAGCGGCCAGCGACGCCAGCGGCTGCGGCGGCAAGAACCAGTCCCCGGCCCTGAACTGGAACGCCGGCCCACAGGGAACCTTGAGCTACGCCATCGTCATGCACGACCCGGACGGCCAGAAAGGCTTGGGCGTCGATCACTGGATTCACTACGGCATCAAGGCCACGACCCGCCAGATCCCGGCCGGTGTGGGCGCCAAATCCGCGCTCGAAGGCGTGAGCGGCAGCAACAGCAAAGGCACCACCGGCTACATCGGTCCTTGCCCGCCTGTCGGCGACAGCTCCCACCACTACATCATCCAGCTCTATGCCCTCGATTTGGCTCCGGACGCTTTGCCTGCCGGCCTGACCCGCGCGCAGCTGATGGAAAAAATCAAAGGCCATGTGCTGAGGAACAGCAGCGTAGTGCGGCGTTATCACCGCTGAGGTTTTTTTCACTGCGGCTTAACCCGAACCGATTCGGCTGTCCGTCTCAGAGGATGAATGGATCAATTTCCTCCTGAGGTCAGCCCCCATGTCCCTCCCTCTGCATTTCCTCCGCCCGGCCGCCCAGGGTTTCGCCGTCGGGCTGCTCCTGGCCGTTGCCGGTTGCGGCGTTTCCTCTAAACCTGAGTCCGCGTCGGTGCCGCCACCGGCTCAAGGTGCAATGAAGACTGAGGCGCTGGTGCGCAACGAGTCCGTTGCGGCGGATGCCTCGATGGCCAAACGCAGCGTTCGTCCGGCCCCCATCACAGGCTATGCGCCGATGCCGGCGGGCGAGGCATACCCGCAGGGTTATCGGGATGAGCAGCGCGAGCAATATCAGGCACTGGCGGATAACCCGATTCACAGCGTGGCCGAGACACCGGTCTCGACTTTCAGCGCCGACGTCGATACCGGCGCCTATGCCAATGTCCGCCGCTTGCTGAATCAGGGACGCCTGCCGCCCGAAGGCGCGGTGCGACTGGAAGAAATGGTCAATTACTTTCCCTATGACTACGCGTTGCCCACCGATGGCTCGCCTTTCGGCGTGACCACCGAACTGGCGCCGTCACCGTGGAATCCGCATACCCGTTTGTTGCGTATCGGCATCAAGGCTTCGGACCGTGCGGTAGCGGAACTGGCCCCGGCCAACCTGGTGTTTCTGGTGGACGTGTCCGGCTCGATGGACCGTCGCGAAGGTTTGCCGCTGGTCAAAAGCACCCTGAAATTGGTGGTCGATCAACTGCGCGAACAGGACCGGGTTTCGTTGGTGGTCTACGCCGGCGATTCACGGGTGGTACTGGAACCGACTTCCGGACGAGAAAAAGCGAAGATTCGTACAGCCATCGATCAACTTACTGCGGGCGGCTCGACCGCCGGAGCGTCGGGCATCGAACTGGCCTATCAGATGGCGCAGCAGGCCTTCATCGCCAAAGGCATCAACCGCATCCTGTTAGCCACGGACGGTGACTTCAACGTCGGCATCAGCGACTTCGACAGCCTCAAGCAAATGGCTGTGGATAAACGCAAGACCGGCGTTTCCCTGACCACGCTGGGTTTTGGTGTGGATAACTACAATGAACACCTGATGGAACAACTGGCCGACGCCGGCGATGGCAACTACGCCTACATCGACAACCTGCGCGAGGCCCGCAAAGTGCTGGTAGATCAGCTCGGTTCAACCCTTGCGGTGGTGGCCAAGAACGTGAAGCTGCAAGTGGAGTTCAACCCGGCGCAGGTCAGCGAATATCGGCTGCTGGGGTATGAGAACCGGGCGTTGAAGCGTGAGGATTTCAGCAACGACAAAGTCGATGCCGGAGAAATCGGTGCAGGACACACGGTGACGGCGCTGTACGAAATCGTGCCCAAGGGCGAGAAGGGCTGGCTGGAGCCGCTGCGATACGGCAAGTCTGAGTCGGTGGCTTCCGGTACAACCGGGGAATTGGCGATGCTGCGTGTGCGATATCAGTTGCCGAAAGGTGGGAACAGTCGCTTGATCGAGCGGCCAATTGCAGGTGATTCGGTCGGCAAAGCCAGTGATGACCTGCGATTTGCGGCGGCCGTGGCAGCGTTTTCCCAGCAGCTCAAGGACGGGCGTTACACCGGTGATTTCAGCCTGAAGGACACCGAGGCCTTGGCGCGCGGTGCACGTGGCGACGACCGATTCGGTCTGCGGGCAGAGTTCGTGCAGTTGGTAGAGTTGGCGCAGAGCCTGCGGACCACCACCGCCTCCAAAAGTGAGCCGCATAAAGGAGATTACAACTGACATGTCAGCGCCTGAACCGAGCGACGAATCGCTGCTGGCCCGGTATCGCGCAGGCGACGGGCCAGCGTTCGAGATGTTGTACGCCCGTCATCGCCAGGGCCTCTATCGATTCCTCTTCGGTTTGAGCGGCAAGCCCGAACTGGCCGAAGAGGTTTACCAGGACACCTGGCTGAGCCTGATCCGCAGCACCAGTCAGCCACAAGGCCGGGCGAATTTTCGTACGTGGCTCTTTCAGATTGCCCGCAACCGATTGATCGATCACTGGCGCAAACATGGCATTCACAACCCTTTGCACGACAGCTATAACGAGCAGATCCACGCCGTGATGGATGAGGCGACCGATCCAGAGCAGCTGCTGAGCCTGAGCCGCGACAGCCAACGCCTCGAAATCGCCCTGCAAAACCTGCCCGCCGATCAGCGCGAAGTCTTCCTGCTCCGCGCCCACGGCGATCTCGACCTGCCGCAGATCGCCGCCCTCACAGAAACACCCCTGGAAACCGTCAAGAGTCGCTTGCGCTACGCCCAGCAAAAATTGCGTCGGCTGCTGGCCGAGGAGGTACTGACATGACTGACGCCCGCAAAACACCGGAAGACGATGTGGTGAAGCATTTCCGTGAACATGCGACTGGCGAGCCGCCGGCTCATCTGGATGCATTCATTCTGGCCACCGCACACCGTGAAGCGCCCGCGCCGAAACCGAACCTGTGGCAGCGCTGGGTCCAGGCTTGCCAGAAACCTCGTTGGCAGGTCGCATTCGCCAGTCTTGTTGGCGTCGCCCTGATGCTGGCGCTGGTGCAACGTGCGCCCGAGCAAGTGCCCACCTACGATTCCACCCCGGCGCCCAAGACTTCGTCTTTTGCGGCCAAGAAAGAAGCCGCCGAAGCGCCTGCATCGGTTGCTCGTTCCCTGTCGGCCCCAGCCGGCGCAATGTCCGCACCAGCACCTGCGGCACCAATGGCCGATTTGGCTGCTCCGGCACAGAGCGAATCGATCAGCGCTGACATGGCGGAAGAATCAAAAATGAGCAAACGCCCAGCGGAGGCTCCGGCGAAGTTTATCGACGACCAGTTACGAGAAGTGATCCGCTTGCAAAATGCCGGTCAGACCAAAGCGGCAGACGACCTGATGGCGACGCTGCACAAACGCTTTCCCATGGAGAATCTTGCTGTCCGACTCAAGAATCTACAGAAAAACTGAGGCGCAAAGCGGTCGGCCATTTGGCAACGACACCCGAAAGCGCGCACTATCGGCCTATAGCCGATGCGTTGGAGGATGCCGTGGCAAAAAAAATCGACCGCATCGCCCAAATGCTCAACTGCCCGGAAAAGGGCGAGGAATTGCGGCGAGCAGTGACGGAGAGTCGTAAGGAGTTTCTTCTGGCGAAGCAGGCAGAAGAGGCGCTGGAGGAAGACGTCCTTGATGATGAAGAGGTTGAGGACGAAGAGGATGATGAGTACGACGAGTTTGATTGGACGACTGAATGAAAAAACCGCTTAGGCGGTTTTTGACCGATGCAGTAGTTCGGTTAAACCGAACTACTGCATCTGTACTCAGCACGCCTTGGTCAGAGCGAACCAGCACCCACAAAAAAGCCCCAGACCCTAGATCTGAGGCTTTCTCGTTTCTACTATATGGTGCACCAGGCGGGATTCGAACCCACGACCCCTGCCTTCGGAGGGCAGTACTCTATCCAGCTGAGCTACTGGTGCAAGCGGGCGCCATGATACTCATATGCACTGCGGGCGTCCATGCTGCTGAATCGACTGCGGTTTTAGCAACCGTAACAACCGTTTGCTACGTTGATCAGAAAAAATAGGCAAATGCGCCGTTTTCGTTCTTTTTTTCGAACGCCCTATTGTCCTTTCCCGGCATTGATCCTAGGATTCGTTCGAGATTTCAAACGCTCTTGTCTGGGTGCTGAACCGCACGAGTTTCGAACAGTGCGCTATTTATGTGCTTCAGCCCGGTGAATGATTTCCCTGACGGCAGCCTATAAGGCGCCTTTCTACAATCATAATTCGCTCCGCGCTGGTCGCGGTGCTGTTAAGGAAAGCCGACATGCAGCTTAAAGACACCCAGTTGTTCCGCCAGCAAGCCTTTATCGATGGCGCTTGGGTCGATGCGGACAATGGTCAGACGATCAAGGTCAACAACCCGGCAACGGGCGAAATTCTGGGCACCGTGCCGAAAATGGGCGCTGCCGAAACCCGCCGTGCAATCGAAGCCGCTGACAAAGCGCTGCCGGCCTGGCGTGCACTGACCGCCAAGGACCGTGCGAACAAACTGCGTCGCTGGTTCGAACTGATCATCGAGAACCAGGACGACCTCGCTCGCCTGATGACCCTGGAGCAGGGCAAGCCATTGGCCGAAGCCAAGGGCGAAATCGTTTACGCCGCTTCCTTTATCGAGTGGTTCGCCGAAGAAGCCAAGCGCATCTACGGTGACGTGATTCCGGGCCACCAGCCAGACAAGCGCCTGATCGTGATCAAGCAGCCGATCGGCGTGACTGCTGCTATCACCCCGTGGAACTTCCCGGCCGCGATGATCACCCGTAAAGCCGGCCCGGCCCTGGCTGCCGGCTGCACCATGGTGCTCAAGCCTGCTTCGCAAACTCCATTCTCCGCATTCGCGTTGGCTGAACTGGCCCAGCGTGCCGGCATTCCTGCCGGTGTGTTCAGCGTTGTGACCGGCAGCGCCGGCGACATCGGCAGCGAGCTGACCAGCAACCCGATCGTGCGTAAATTGTCCTTCACTGGCTCGACCGAAATCGGTCGTCAGTTGATGGCTGAATGCGCCAAGGACATCAAGAAAGTGTCCCTGGAACTGGGCGGCAACGCGCCGTTCATCGTGTTCGACGACGCGGACCTGGATAAGGCCGTCGAAGGCGCGATCATTTCCAAGTACCGCAACAACGGCCAGACCTGCGTCTGCGCCAACCGTCTGTACATTCAGGATTCGGTCTACGACGCGTTCGCCGAGAAGCTGAAAGTGGCCGTGGCCAAACTCAAGATCGGTAACGGTCTGGAAGAAGGCACCACCACTGGCCCGCTGATCGACGAAAAAGCCGTGGCCAAGGTTCAAGAGCACATTGCTGACGCGATCAGCAAAGGCGCAACCGTGCTGGCGGGTGGCAAGGTCATGGAAGGCAACTTCTTCGAGCCGACCATCCTGACCAACGTGCCGAAGAACGCTGCCGTGGCCAAGGAAGAAACCTTCGGTCCATTGGCGCCGCTGTTCCGCTTCAAAGACGAAGCCGAAGTGATTGCGATGTCCAACGACACCGAGTTCGGTCTGGCTTCGTACTTCTATGCTCGCGACCTGGGTCGTGTGTTCCGTGTGGCGGAAGCCCTGGAATACGGCATGGTCGGCGTCAACACCGGGTTGATCTCCAACGAAGTCGCGCCGTTCGGCGGCATCAAGGCGTCGGGCCTGGGCCGTGAAGGCTCCAAGTACGGCATCGAAGATTACCTGGAAATCAAATACCTCTGCCTGGGCATTTAACAAGCCCGGCTAGGCATTGCTTCAAGTGGAAAGGGCACGAGAGCGCTGTCCCTTTCTGCGCTTCAAACGGAATTTTCTCTGTGGCCGGGAAAGCTGTGGCAGTCGATCATCGCATGCTGCCGTAGTTGCCTCCCCGCCGCATTTTCCTTGAGCCACGCCGCCCGATGAGCGGTGAATGAGGACTTTATGAGCAAGACTAACGCATCCCTGATGAAACGCCGCGAAGCCGCTGTACCCCGCGGTGTTGGCCAGATTCACCCGATCTTCGCCGAGTCCGCGAAGAACGCCACCGTGACCGACGTTGAAGGTCGCGAGTTCATCGACTTCGCCGGCGGTATCGCCGTGCTGAACACCGGTCACGTGCACCCGAAAATCATCGCTGCCGTCACCGAACAGCTGAACAAGCTGACCCACACTTGCTTCCAGGTACTGGCTTACGAGCCGTACGTAGAAGTGTGCGAAAAAATCAACGCCAAGGTGCCGGGTGATTTCGACAAGAAAACCCTGCTAGTGACCACCGGCTCCGAAGCCGTGGAAAACTCCATCAAGATCGCCCGTGCCGCCACTGGCCGCGCTGGCGTGATCGCTTTCACCGGCGCTTACCACGGTCGCACCATGATGACCCTGGGCCTGACCGGTAAAGTCGTGCCTTACTCGGCCGGCATGGGCCTGATGCCAGGCGGCATCTTCCGCGCGCTGTACCCGAACGAATTGCACGGTGTGAGCGTCGACGACTCGATCGCCAGCATCGAACGCATCTTCAAGAACGACGCCGAGCCGCGTGACATCGCTGCCATCATCATCGAGCCGGTTCAGGGCGAAGGTGGTTTCTACGTTGCGCCTAAAGAGTTCATGAAGCGTCTGCGCGCTTTGTGTGACCAGCACGGCATCCTGTTGATCGCTGACGAAGTGCAAACCGGCGCTGGCCGTACCGGCACGTTCTTCGCCATGGAACAGATGGGCGTTGCTGCCGACCTGACCACCTTCGCCAAATCCATCGCTGGCGGCTTCCCGTTGGCCGGTGTGTGCGGCAAGGCCGAATACATGGACGCCATTGCTCCAGGCGGCCTGGGCGGTACTTACGCCGGTAGCCCGATCGCTTGCGCCGCGGCTCTGGCCGTGATGGAAGTGTTCGAAGAAGAGCACCTGCTGGACCGTTGCAAGGCAGTCGGCGAGCGTCTGGTGACTGGCCTCAAAGCCATTCAGGCCAAATACCCGGTGATCGGCGAAGTCCGTGCCCTGGGCGCGATGATCGCGGTCGAGCTGTTCGTCGACGGTGATAGCCACAAGCCGAACGCTGCCGCGGTGGCGTCGGTGGTGGCCAAGGCTCGTGACAAGGGTCTGATCCTGCTGTCCTGCGGCACTTACGGCAACGTTCTGCGCGTCCTGGTACCGCTGACCTCGCCGGACGAGCAGTTGGACAAAGGTCTGGCAATCATCGAAGAGTGCTTCTCGGAACTCTGATCTAAAATGCTCACCATGAGTGTGTGAGCTGATCGACCAAAAACCCGCTTCGGCGGGTTTTTTTGTCCCCGAGACAAACCGCACCGTTCCGAACGGCCAGCATTGACTAAGGTACAAGCATCGCAAAGGGAGTATGCAGATGACCGCTGTGGTTTTACCTGCTGTACCGCGTGTGTTGATTGCCGAGGCTGATCCGTGGTCTCGGGACCTGCTCAAACAAGTGTTGTTGAGCGTGCGCTGCGACGCACGGCTTGATCTGTGTGCCGATGGTCAGGAAGCGCTGCACCTGTTGGCGGAAAATCCTTACGACTTGGTGATCGTCGACTGGGAGCTGCCCGGCGTCGATGGTTTGAATGTCTTGCGCAACGTCCGCCAGCGCAAACGCAATCCGCCGCTGCCCTTCATTTTGATGAGCAGCCGCAACGACAGCGCCAGTGTGCGCGAAGCCTTGCCCCTGGCCCCCACGGCGTACCTGACCAAGCCCCTGAACATGGAAAGCCTGACCCAGCGTCTGCAGGATCTGCTGCTGAACGCCGGTGAAGAGGTTTACTGTGAAATGCCGACGTTGGCGGCTGGCATGACCTTGTCGGTGTATCTGCAGCGCCGTCGCGAACTGGCGGAGGGGGCACCGCTGATGGCCGATGTGCAGGTGGCGGTCAAAGCCAGCCTGAATACCCGAGGTCTTGACCTCGTGCGGCTGGAAGAGGAAATCCGCACTGACCCGCACATCACCGCTGTGCTGATCGCGGCGTCTAACAGCGCGGCGCTGCACGTTGGCGATGCGGTCCAGACCTTGTCTCAGGCGCTGCACCGCTTGGGTTCCGCGCAAAGCATGAACCTGATCCTGGGGTTGGCGCTCAAGCGCAGTGCCCGGCTCAGCGATCCGTTCCTGGCGGACTATGCCGAGCGTTTCTGGGACTTGTCGCTGCATACCGCCGAATACGCCCGCACGCTGGCGCGGTTGCTGGATCTGGATCAGGAGCGCTGTTATTGCGCGGGCATGCTGCATTGCCTCGGTGACCTTGCGTTGCTGATGTGTTTGCAGGAATGGAAGCAGGCCGGTGGCGAGCTGGATGAATGGGAGGAGGTGGGCAATGCCTTGGCCGAGTTCGGTGCAGCCTACGGTTCGGCACTGCGAACTCGCTGGCGGCTGCCGCTGGAGTTGCGAGAGCTGATTGCAGCGACCTACCAGCTCGGTGGCGGGGTTTACTCCCGAGAAGCGCTGGTGATGAACATGGCCGCGCAATTGGCGCGCCTGACCGAGCATGAGGGCGTTGAGGCGTTGGCGAAGAGCCGGACTGCGCGGTTGCTCAAGATCGGCTTGCCGGAATTGATGCGCCTGCGCAAAAAATAAGCGTCACACGAAACCTGTGGGAGCGGGCTTTGTGTTGGATTTATTACACGGAAATGATGCGGTTTTTGCCCTGGCGCTTGGCTTCATACATCGCTGCATCCGCGCGGGCGAACACGCTGTCGAGGGAATCGTCCTGCGCCGTCAGGCTGGTCAAGCCCTGGCTGACGGTGATACCGAACGTCTGGTCGTCATGGCTGAAGCTCAATTGCTGAATCTGCCGTTGCAGGCGCTCGGCGACTTGCATGGCCATATCGGGTGCGCAACCGGGGAACACCGCTGCGAACTCCTCACCCCCGATCCGCCCGAATACATCTCCCCGGCGTAATGCGGCATGACCGCTCTCGGCGATTCGTTGCAGTACGTTGTCGCCAGCTTGATGACCGTAGGTGTCGTTGACCACTTTGAAGTCATCGATGTCCAGCAACAGGAACGCCATTGGTGCGCCTTGCTTGCGCGCCTGCGCAAACTCGCGCTGGGCGCATTCGAAGAAATGTCGGCGATTGCTGCTTTGCGTCAGCACGTCGGTGGTCGCCAGGCGCTGCAACTCGGCCTCCATCCGTTTCTTTTCGGTGATGTCTTCGGCAATGCCGACGATGATCACCGGTTGGCCCGGCTCGGCCTGGCGGTTGATGAAGCATTTGTCGCTGAGCCAGCGCACCTGGCCGTCGGCGGCGATGATGCGGTATTCGCGGTCTTCAACGGCGCCTTTGACCAGCACTTCAGCGAGGCTGCGCTCGGCGTAGTCCAGGTCATCGGGGTAAATGCTGTCGCGCCATTCGTTGTAATCGGACAGCAAACTGCCGGCGGAGCGACCGAAAATCCGCTCATAGGCCGGGCTGACGTAGAGCACCTGACGGGTTTCCCAGTTGAAGGCCCAAAGCACTGCGTTGACGCTCACCAGCAGGGAGCTGAACAGTTGTTCGCGTTCGCTCAGGCGCGCTACTTCGCTTTGGGCGTGCATCAGCGCCATCAGGGTTTGAGCAGTGTCGGGCGATTGAGCGAAGGATGCGTCTTGCAGGTTTTTGGGGACCATTGGGACAACTCTCAAAGGGCGTGCGCCGCTTGAGGTTCGAAAGCGGCAACAACGAAGCCCGCCGGGGTGTGGCGAAGTGTCTTTGAGATAGGGGATTTGGAGATTGGTTCCCGCTCTGGGTGGCGAGGGGGCTTGCTCCCGCCGGGCGGTCGTGACGACGCGTTTTTTCAGTTAAAACGCGTCGTCAGATTTTGCGGCGACTTCGTCGCCGAACGGGGGCAAGCCCCCTCGCCACAGGCAAGCTCCCTTGCTACAGGCAAACCCTTCGCAGGGTCAGACAGCGGCAGGGCGCAGGGAGTAGGTTTTCAGCTGGTCGGCGAAGTCGCGCAGGGATTGAATCCCGCTGGCTTCAGCTTCGTGAACCCATTCCTTGATGGCGGCCAGCATGTCATGACCATTTGAGCTGGTCTTGACCCAGATCTGCTGCAAGGCCAGGCGTTTCTCGTAAATTACCTTCAGCGCCTGGCTGTGCTCGAGCATGGTCTGGATGCGCAGGTGGTGTTTATCGTCCAGCAGGCTGGTTTCCCGCGAAAGCAGACGCTTGGCCCGGTGGAACTGGTGACGGACCGAGTGATCGACCTTTTCCAGCTCTTGCTTGACCAGCGGCGCGATCACCAATTTGCGGTATTGGGCCATGATCTGGAAGCGGTTGTTGAGGATCGCCATGGCGGTGTCCATGTCCAGGTTGCCTTTGCCTTCGACGCGGTGGGCGATCGGCGCAACCCGCTGGACCTTGGCCATGCGGAAGAAACTGAAGACCTGGATCCAGGCCCAACCGAGGTCGAACTCCCACTTCTTCACCGACAATTTTGCCGAGTTAGGGTAGGTGTGATGGTTGTTATGCAGTTCTTCGCCGCCGATCAGGATGCCCCAAGGCACCAGGTTGGTCGCCGCGTCGCGGCATTCGAAGTTGCGGTAACCGATGGCATGGCCCAGGCCATTGACCACACCGGCGGCCCACACCGGGATCCACATCATCTGGATGGCCCAGATGGTGATGCCGATGGTGCCGAACAGCAGCAGGTCGATGACCGCCATGATCCCCACGCCCAACAGCGGGAAGCGGCTGTAGAGGTTGCGCTCGATCCAGTCTTCAGGGCAGTTCTTGCCGTAGATGCGCAGGGTCTCCGGGTTTTCCGCTTCGGCGCGGTACAACTCGGCACCTTTGCGCAGAACGGTGGACAGGCCCTTGATGACCGGGCTGTGCGGGTCATCGACGGTTTCGCATTTGGCGTGATGCTTGCGGTGGATAGCGGTCCACTCGCGGGTGTTCTGCGCCGTGGTCAGCCACAGCCAGAAGCGGAAGAAATGTTTCAGGCCAGCATTGAGCTCAAGCGAGCGATGGGCTGAATAACGGTGCAGATAGACCGTGACGCCGACGATCGTCACGTGGGTCATCAGCAGGGTGACTGCCACCAGTGACCAGGGCGACAAGCCGAGAAAACCTTCGTACCACATAGGCTATAGGGCCCTCGATAAAGAAAAAAACAGCCGTTGCATTATCACTAAGCCCACAGATAAAACCAGTCACCCTTTCAGATAAGAGTGGCTGGATGTTTCTTTAACCTATAATCCCATACTTTTCGCAGGGACAAGGACGGCTAATGTCTGCCACTTATCGCCACGCGTTGCGTGCAGCGCTGCTTTATCTGTTGCTTTCCATCGTCTGGCTGCAGCCCAGCGGCTATTTATTGAACAGTTTGTTCGATAGCTCCGACGAGCTGGTGCGGTGGCAACTGATCAACGGTTATGCCTGGATTCTGCTGAGCGCCGGGTTGATTTTCATCGCCCGAGCGCGATTGCTCCGTTGCCTGGGGATCGGCAACACATTGCGTGAGCGTCATGACGACCGCGATCGTTTGCGCCAGGCGGCTGCGGTGTTCGATTGCACGCGTGAAGGTGTGCTGGTCACCGATAGCAACGGGTTGATCGTCCACGTTAACCGGGCGTTCATGGAAATCACCGGTTACTCGCAGGAAGAGGTGCTGGGTCATCGACCGAGCCTGTTCAAGTCGGGCCATCACCCCGCGGATTTTTACCAGACGATGTTCGCGACACTCAACAGCATCGGCGAATGGAGCGGGGAAATCTGGAACCGCCGCAAAAGCGGCGAGATCTATCCGCAATGGCAGACGATCCGCGTCATTCACGACGATCAGGGGCTGCTCAGCCACTACGTCGCGGTGTTTTCCGACATCAGCGCAATCAAGAACTCCGAACATGAACTCAAGCATCTGGCTCATCACGACCCGTTGACGGACCTGCCTAACCGCTTGCTGTTCACCGACCGGACCGAGCAGGCACTGACTTCGGCGCAACTGCACAAGCGTGGCTGTGCGCTACTGATGATCGATCTGGATCATTTCAAGATGATCAACGACAGCCTCGGGCACACGATCGGTGACGAACTGCTCAAAGCCGTGGCCGAGCGTATGCAGGCCATGCTCGGCCCGGAGCTTACGTTGGCGCGACTGGGTGGCGATGAGTTCGCGGTGCTCGCCGAAAGCTGTCCGCAGTTGATGCAGGCGGCGGCGCTGGCGCAGCGGATCATTGATGCTCTCAAAGAGCCGTTCCTGATCGGCGGGCATCAACTGTTTATCAATACCAGCATCGGTATCAGCCTGTTCCCCGGCGATGCCTTGAGTGCCGAACAGCTATTGCGTAACGCTGACTCGGCGCTGTTCAAGGCCAAAAGCGCCGGTCGCGATGGCTACGCCCTGTATACCGAAGAGCTGACAGCTCATGCCCAGAATCGGGTCGAGACAGCCGTTGAGCTGCGCCGAGCGCTGGAACAGCAGGAGCTGCGCGTTTATTACCAGCCGGTTCACGACCTCAGGACCCGTCGCCTGGTGGGCGCCGAGGCGCTGGTGCGCTGGGAGCATCCGCAACGTGGGCTGGTGTCGCCGGCAGAATTCATTCCCATCGCCGAACGCACCGGATTGATCGCGGAGATCGATGCCTGGGTGATGCGCCAGGCTTGTCAGCAAATGTGCTCGTGGCAGCAGGCCGGTGTGGCGTTGTCGTTTATCGCGGTGAACGTCTCGTCTCGATTGTTCGCTCGCCGCGAGCTCTTTCAGCAAGTGGCAAAAGTGCTTCACGAAACCGGGCTCGATCCGGCGTTTCTAGAACTGGAAGTCACCGAGAGCGCGGTAATGGAAGACCCGGAAGTGGCATTGGAGCAGATGCATCGACTGCGCGAGTTGGGTGTGCGGCTGGCCATCGATGATTTCGGCACCGGCTATTCGTCGCTGCTGCGGCTCAAGCGTCTGCCGGTGCAGAAGCTCAAGATCGATCAGGGCTTTGTCGCAGGATTGCCGTGGGATGAGGATGACGCGGCGATCGTGCGGGTGATTATCGCACTGGCGCAAAGCATGGGGATGCAGGTGCACGCCGAAGGGATCGAGCAGGTCGAACAGGCGCGTTTCCTGCTCGAGCACGACTGCGATCTGGGGCAAGGCTACTGGTTTGGGCGACCGGTTCCGGCCGAGCAGCTGGAGTGGGCGCACGCGCCGGAAATTCGCTAAGCCTGAAAAGTTCGCAGCCTCGTTTCACTCGACAGCTCCTACACGGAAATGCGTATGCCTGTAGGAGCTGTCGAGTGAAACGAGGCTGCGATCTTTCGATCTTCAAGCGGCCAAGCGATCGCAAACCCTTGTCCCACCAGATAATCGTTTCTGGTTATATAAACATTCTTAAATAGTCTTTTTAAGAATATCCCCGCGTCTCTACTATTGCTCTCACGCCGCAAGCAGTGCCGCCACTGCCAGGCAACCTCTCAGTTGAAGGAGCAGCACCATGAGCGCATCCCTACGTAGCGTTGACGGTCAAGACGAAGCCACCATCTTGCGTGAGATCCAGAGCGCACTGCGCGACCTGCGTTTTGGCGCCGTGGAAATCACTGTGCACAACGCCCAGGTGGTCCAGATCGAACGCAAAGAAAAATTCCGTTTGCAGAACCCGAGCAACAAACCGAGCTGAAAAAAACCGGCAACCCGCTTCCAGCACACCATAAAAAAAAGCCAACACACCAAGAATTCCAGGAGCTTTCACCATGTCGTCGATTCGTCATTTCGCTTTGGCCGCCCTGGCCAGTGCCCTTTTTGCTGGTTCCGCGGTTGCCAAGGATTACGAACTGCTCAACGTGTCATATGACCCGACTCGCGAGCTGTACCAGGATTACAACGCTGAGTTCGTCAACTTCTGGAAGAAGGACCACGCTGGCGATAACGTGAAAATCCAGCAGTCCCACGGTGGTTCGGGCAAGCAAGGCCGGGCTGTGATCGACGGTCTGCGGGCCGATGTGGTGACCCTGGCCCTGGCCGGTGACATCGACGAAATCGCCAAACTCGGCAAGTCCCTGCCGGCCGACTGGCAGAAGCGTCTTCCGGAGGCGAGCACGCCTTACACCTCGACCATCGTGTTCCTGGTGCGCAAGGGCAACCCTAAAGGCATCAAGGACTGGGGCGATCTGGTCAAGAATGACGTGTCGGTCATCACTCCGAACCCGAAAACCTCCGGCGGTGCACGCTGGAACTTCCTCGCGGCCTGGGCTTATGGCCTGAAGGCCAACGGCGGTAATGAAGCCAAGGCCAAGGAATACGTGCAAACCCTGTTCAAGCATGTGCCTGTGCTGGACACCGGTGCTCGTGGTTCGACCATCACCTTCGTTAACAACGGTCAGGGCGACGTGTTGCTGGCCTGGGAAAACGAAGCGTTCCTGGCGCTGAAAGAAGACGGCGGTGCCGACAAGTTCGAAATCGTCGTGCCTTCGCTGTCGATCCTGGCTGAACCACCGGTGGCTGTAGTCGACAAGAACGCCGAGAAAAAGGGCAACACCGAGATCGCCGAAGCGTACCTCAAGCACCTGTACAGCCCGGCGGGCCAGGAAATTGCGGCGAAAAACTTCTATCGTCCACGTGACAAGGATGTGGCCGCCAAGTACAGCAAGCAGTTCCCGACGCTGGACCTGGTGACCATCGACAAGGACTTTGGCGGCTGGAAAACCGCTCAACCGAAATTCTTCAACGACGGGGGCGTGTTCGACCAGATCTATCAGGCGCAGTAATTTTAAATAGCCATCAACGAGCCCCGGATTTACATTCGGGGCTTTGCGCGTTCTCAACCAAGGACTTTTATGTCGCGTCGTATCTCCCCCGTCATACCCGGCTTCGGGCTGACGCTGGGCTACACCTTGGTGTACCTCAGCCTGATTGTGCTCATTCCACTGGCGGCGATGTTCGTGCATGCCGCTCAACTCACCTGGGATCAGTTCTGGGCGATTATCTCGGCGCCACGGGTGCTGGCGGCGTTGAAGCTAAGCTTTGGCACCGCGCTCTATGCCGCGATCATCAACGGCATCATCGGCACGCTGCTGGCCTGGGTGCTGGTGCGCTATACCTTCCCTGGACGCAAAGTCATCGATGCGATGATCGACCTGCCGTTCGCATTGCCCACTGCCGTGGCCGGTATCGCGCTGACTGCGCTATACGCGCCCAATGGTTGGGTGGGTCAGTTTGCAGCGGACCTGGGTTTCAAGATTGCCTATACCCCTCTGGGCATCACCCTTGCCCTCACTTTTGTGACGCTTCCATTCGTAGTACGTACCGTACAGCCAGTATTGGCCGATATCCCTCGTGAAGTGGAAGAAGCGGCCGCTTGCCTGGGTGCAAAACCATTGCAGGTTTTCCGCCATATTCTGGTGCCGGCATTGTTGCCAGCCTGGTTGACCGGATTTGCTTTGGCCTTTGCCCGCGGGGTCGGCGAGTACGGTTCGGTGATTTTCATCGCCGGCAACATGCCGATGAAAACCGAGATTCTGCCGCTGCTGATCATGGTCAAACTCGACCAGTACGATTACACCGGCGCTACGTCCATTGGTGTACTGATGCTGGTGGTTTCCTTCGTTCTGTTGCTGCTGATCAACTTGCTGCAACGACGCATCGAAACCCCATAAGGAGGCGCAGAAATGTCCCAATCGTCTATTGCTGCTGCTTCCTCGAACGCCGCTCGCCGTGGCAGTGCTTCATCGCGGCGAATCCTGATCGGCCTCGGCTGGCTGGTGTTCGCCCTGTTCCTGTTGCTGCCGCTGGTGATCGTGGTGTCTCAGGGCCTGAAGCTCGGAATCGGTGCGTTCTTCACCGCGATCTTCGAACCCGACGCTCTGTCGGCCCTGAAACTCACGGTCATCGCGGTGCTGATTTCAGTGCCGCTGAACCTGGTGTTCGGTGTCAGCGCCGCGTGGTGCGTGAGCAAATACTCGTTCCGTGGCAAAAGTATGTTGGTCACGCTGATCGACCTGCCGTTCTCGGTGTCGCCGGTCATCGCCGGTCTGGTCTACGTGCTGATGTTTGGCGCCCAGGGCCTGTTCGGGCCGTGGTTGCAGGATCACGACATCCAGATCGTCTTCGCCTTGCCGGGCATCGTGCTGGCGACGATCTTCGTCACCGTGCCGTTCGTAGCCCGCGAGCTGATCCCGCTGATGCAGGAGCAGGGCACGCAGGAAGAAGAGGCCGCGCGCTTGCTCGGGGCCAATGGCTGGCAGATGTTCTGGCACGTCACCGTTCCCAATATCAAATGGGGCCTGATCTACGGCGTGGTGCTGTGTACCGCGCGGGCGATGGGGGAATTCGGTGCGGTGTCGGTGGTTTCCGGGCACATTCGCGGGGTGACCAACACCCTGCCGCTGCACGTCGAGATCCTCTACAACGAATACAACCACGTGGCCGCGTTCGCCGTGGCGAGCCTGTTGCTGATCATGGCGCTCTTCATCCTGCTGTTGAAGCAGTGGAGCGAAAACCGTATTAACCGCCTGCGCACCAGCGCCGCGGAGGAATAATTCATGTCGATCGAAGTGCGTAACGTCAGCAAGAATTTCAATGCGTTCAAGGCGCTGGACAACATCAGCCTGGACATCCAGAGCGGCGAACTCGTAGCGCTGCTCGGCCCGTCGGGTTGCGGTAAAACCACGCTGCTGCGGATCATCGCCGGTCTGGAAACGCCCGATAAGGGCAACATCGTGTTCCACGGTGAAGACGTCTCCGGCCATGACGTGCGTGATCGCAACGTCGGCTTCGTATTCCAGCACTACGCGCTGTTCCGCCACATGACGGTGTTCGACAACGTCGCGTTCGGCCTGCGCATGAAACCGAAAAACCAGCGCCCGAGCGAAAGCCAGATCGCGGTGAAAGTCCACGAACTGCTGAACATGGTGCAACTGGATTGGTTGTCGGATCGCTACCCGGAACAACTCTCCGGCGGCCAGCGTCAGCGTATCGCGTTGGCCCGTGCGCTGGCGGTGGAGCCGAAAGTCCTGCTGCTTGACGAACCGTTCGGTGCGCTTGACGCCAAGGTCCGTAAAGAGCTGCGTCGCTGGTTGGCGCGGCTGCACGAAGACATCAACCTGACCTCGGTGTTCGTGACACACGACCAGGAAGAGGCCATGGAAGTCGCCGACCGTATCGTGGTGATGAACAAAGGCGTGATCGAACAGATCGGCTCACCGGGCGACGTTTACGAGAACCCGGCCAGCGATTTCGTTTATCACTTCCTCGGTGATTCGAACCGTCTGCACCTGGGTGAAGACAACCACGTGCTGTTCCGCCCGCACGAAGTGTCGTTGTCGCGGCATGAGCTGGAAGACCATCACGCGGCGGAAGTGCGGGATATCCGTCCGTTGGGCGCGACGACTCGGGTGACGTTGAAGGTCGAAGGCCAGAACGAGTTGATCGAAGCTGAAGTGGTGAAGGATCACGACAGCCTGATCGGCCTGGCGAAGGGCGAGACATTGTTCTTCAAGCCGAAGGTCTGGCAGAAACTCGCCAGCCTCTAAAAGCATCGCGGGCAAGCCCGCTCCCACAGGTTTCCGGGTTGGCGACAGATTTTGTGTTCAACCTCGATTCTGTGGGAGCGGGCTTGCCCCCGATGGCGTCCTACGCAGCAGCGCGCTTCGGATTAACTCGCACACCCCCCACCCGCGCCTCGATCTGCTCTTTCAAATCCCGCCGCAACCCCAGCAAAAACGCCAGTTCAACCACCACAAACAGCGGTCCGACAATCAACCCCGTCACATCATCGACAAACGCCGGTTTGCGTCCTTCATAGTGATGACCGACAAACTGAATCGCCCAGCCCACCACAAACATCCCGATCCCGCTCGCCAGCCACACCAGCGTACTTTGCTGCGCGAGAACCTGACCCGCCCAAACGCACAGCCCCAGCAGCACCGTCATCAACACCCCGAGGCGTACTTCCAGGCGCAGGTAAAACCACGCCGAGGCCAGCGCCACCAGCACCGCCGGCGACACCCAGCCTCCAACCCATTGCGGCCGCGACAGCAACACCGCCACGGCCACCACGATCAGCGGAATCCCGATAAAGTGGCTGGCAATATTGCGCGGGTCACGGTGGTAAGCGGCATATTGACTGAGATGGTCAACGAGGCTTTTCATTGTTATTCCTCCTGTAGGGTGATTGATCATGCCTCGGGTTCACCTTTCGCTCTGTCAGGCAGGCGACAATCTCCAGGAGTTTAAATGGACATGCAGGTCTGGCGTTCGCGCCTGGAGTCGGGGCAGTGGTTCAGTCATTTACCTGTTCCACTACAGGATAGTCTGCTGGCTGCGGCCCGGGTGCGACGGTTGTCGACGGGGCAGCTGTTGTTCAAGCGCGGTGATCCGCCGTGCGGGTTGTATGCGGTGCTCGAAGGCTCGATGCGCATCGGCGCGGTCAGCGAGCAGGGCAAGGAAGCGTTGCTGAGCCTCGTGGAGTCGCCCCATTGGTTCGGCGAAATCTGCCTGTTCGACGGCCAGCCACGCACCCACGATGCTTTCGGCGTGGGCCAGTGCGTCCTGTTGCACATCCCGCAGGCCGCGCTGCTGGCGTTACTCGATGAGCAACCGGTGTATTGGCGGCAACTGGCATTGCTGATGAGCCACAAACTGCGCCTGACCTTCATCAGCCTCGAACAGCTGAGCCTGATGCCCGCCCCGGCACGCTTGGCTCATCGCCTGTTGATGATCGCCGAGGGCTACGGCGAATACGATCCGCCGCGCCGGGTGCTGCAACTGCCCCAGGAGCAATTGGCGTCGATGTTGTCGCTGTCGCGCCAGACCACCAACCAGATTCTCAAGGACTTGCAGGGGCAGGGCATTCTGAATTTGAAGTACGGCGAGATCGAAATCCTGAATGCCGAGGGCTTGCGGGCATTGGCGATTTTCTAAAACACAACGTTATTGATGGGCTTTGTCCGCGAACGCGCCTAGCCTGTGATGACGACAATCGAGGTGTGCCATGCGTGTGCTGTTAGTAGAAGACGAACCGGCGATCGCCAAACGCTTGGCCAACGGCCTGAGCGAGGCGAGTTATACGGTCGACGTGGCGCTTAACGGCATGGACGGCCGGCGTTTTATCGAGTCCGGTGAATACCAACTGATCATCCTCGACGTGATGCTCCCGGGCCTCAATGGCTGGCAGTTGCTGCAGCAGATCCGCAAGCTCGGCAACACGCCGGTTTTGTTGCTCACTACCAAGGATGGCATCGAGGATCGCCTGCGCGGGTTGGAATTACATGAAGATGATTATTTGCTCAAGCCATTTGTCATGGATGAGTTGGTGGCACGGGTGCGCAAGTTGTTGCGGCGGGATCGGGGGCGGTAGTGGGTTCCGTGGTGTCTGAACAATCCCTTTCGCGGGCGAGCCTCGCTCCTACAGTTCAGCGTAGTACTCACGATTGACGAATTTCCTGTAGGAGCGAGGCTTGCCCGCGAAGAGGCCAGACCAGGTAACACACCTCCGGGATCCTTTACCGCAACCCATCCCGAAACTGCCCCGGCGTCATCCCGGTCCAGCGTTTGAACGCGCGGCTGAAGCTGCTGGTATCGGCGAACCCCAGCAAATAACTGATTTCGCTCAACGAGCATTGCGGGTCGCGCAGGTGCAGCAGCGCGAGGTTTTCGCGGCTTTCATTGAGTAGCGTGTCGAATCGATAGCCTTCGTCCGCCAGATGCCGTTGCAGGCTGCGCAAGCTCAGGTGCAGGGCCTTGGCGATGTGTTCGGCGCTGGGTTCGCCTTCGGGCAATTGTTCTTCAATGGCATCGCGGACCTTGCGTTCCCAGGTCAGCGGCTTGAGTTGCGCCAGGGTGCGCTTGAGTACTGCTTCGTTGTGTTCGGCCAGTTCCGGGTTGGCGTCGTCCAGGTGACTGTCAAAGTCCATGAGGGCAAATTCCAGACGGTCTTCGTCGGCAGCGAAATACACCGGCGAACGAAAGACTTTGTGCCATTGATGCGGGTCGGCCGGTTCCGGGCGGCGCAGGTACACCGCCAGCGGGGCATAGTCGCGGCCCAGGCGATTGCGGCAGGTGCGCACGTAAATTGCGGCAAACGCGTCGATGGCTTCGAGTGCCGGTGCGGGATTGCCTTGGGGAATTTTCAGGCGGAAGCGGTAGCGATCCTCGGTGCGAGTCAGTTCCAGTTCCAGCGCATCGCTGACCACTTGGTGATAACGCACGATGCGCTCGAACACTTCACGCAGACTGCCACTGGCCACCAGCGCATAACCGAGCGCGTGAAACGTGGTCGGGCTGACAAAACGCGACACCCGCAAGCCAATCGCCGGGTCGCCGCTGACCTGCACCGCGATCTCCCACAGGCGCGTGGTGCCCGACAACGGGTAACGGGCGTTCGGGTCGTCCATCAATTGCGGGTCTAGCCCCGCCTGTTGGCACAGGGCGGTGCTGTCGAGGCCCAGCGCATCGAGTTGCTTGCGCAGGGCGCGGGTCCAGCTGGCGAGGGAGGTCGGTTCAGTCATGCTGATTGGCGCTTCCGGTCAACAGGTTGGCGTTCACGGCTACCACGTTGTGAGGGTTCACAAGGCAGGATGCGAACATCAATAACCAGAGGATGGAAGCATGGACGGTACTTCTGCAAGTCCCCAGCGACTGAATGCAGCCCACCGATCAACCCATATTCGCGAAGTGGTGCTGGCCAGAGGGGTCGAACTGCGCAAACGCTACCCGATTCTCAACCATCAGGACGCCTTGGGCGCGGGCATTCTGGCCTTTGCACTGGCTGGAATGATCGGTTCGGCGGCGCTCTACATGACCGGGCACATGGCCTGGTGGGCGTGCCTGTTGCTCAACGCGTTTTTCGCCTCGTTGACCCACGAGCTGGAACACGACCTGATTCATAGCATGTACTTTCGCAAGCAACGCGTGCCGCACAACCTGATGATGGGCCTGGTGTGGCTGGCGCGGCCGAGCACGATCAATCCATGGATTCGCCGGCATCTGCACCTCAATCACCACAAGGTGTCCGGTACGGAGGCCGACATGGAAGAGCGCGCGATCACCAACGGCGAGCCTTGGGGATTCGCGCGGTTGTTGATGGTCGGCGATAACGTGATGTCGGCGTTCATTCGCATGCTGCGAGCCAAGACCTGGACGCATAAATTCAGCATCATCAAACGCGCACTGAAGGTCTATGCGCCGCTGGCGCTGGTGCATTGGGGGGCCTGGTACGTGTTCCTCGGTTTCCATGGGGCGAATGGCATTGCCTATCTGCTGGGTACGCCGATCGAATGGTCGGCGACCACGTTGTCGGTGATGCAGGTGATCGATATCGCGGCGGTGGTGATCATCGGCCCGAACGTGTTGCGCACGTTTTGCCTGCACTTTGTCAGTTCGAACATGCACTACTACGGTGATGTGGAGCCGGGGAATGTGATTCAGCAAACCCAGGTGCTGAACCCTTGGTGGATGTGGCCGATGCAGGCGTTCTGCTTCAACTTCGGCAGCAGCCACGGGATTCATCACTTTGTGGTGAAGGAACCGTTTTACATCCGCCAGATGACCGTGCCGGTGGCGCATGAAGTGATGCGCGAGATGGGCGTGCGGTTTAATGATTTCGGGACGTTTGGGCGGGCGAACCGGTTTGTGCGAAAGGAAACAGCAGAGGCGCAGGAGGTGCGTGCCGCTCAGGCTTGATCGATGTTCTCGGAAACTCAAAACGGCAAAGGCGCCCGTCATCAATCTGACCCAAAGGGGCGGTACGTTATGACCCAAGCAGGATGGCTTGGTAGTTGTTGTATCGCTGATCTATATATGCATTTTGGATCTATTAAAGTAATTAAATATTCCTTTATCGGATAAGCGTTTCAGTCAATCATCGCATCCAGTGATGTTGATTAGCGCTAGCAGATTTTGAGTTTCCGGGGCCGTCTCCTTGGCAGGGTGCGGTCCCTTTTTTTGTCTATTCAAAACGGCTTAATATTCCTTATAGGTCTTAATAAATAGCTTCTTATTCCTTAACGAATATAGCTCTCCTCCCTATACTCGATCGGGAACAGACACGCAGCAGGAGAGTTCCCCCATGCGCAACGAATCAATTCGCTACCTGATTGTGCCGGGCTGGCAAGGATCGCCGGAAGATCATTGGCAAAGCCACTGGCAGAACAGTCTGCCGAATAGCGCGCGGGTGGAGCAGGCCGACTGGCTGACGCCGCGTCGTGAAGACTGGGTTGCCGCGCTGGCCGAAGCGATTGCCGCCGACAGCACGCCGGTGATCTTGATTGCGCACAGTCTGGGTTGCATTACGGTCGCTCATTGGGCCGCCACTGCACCGCTGCATTTTTTGCGTCAGGTGCGCGGTGCCTTGCTGGTCGCACCGGCGGACGTCGAGCGCCCGGCGTGCTCGCCGGCGCTGCGTAACTTCGCACCGATCCCTGGCCACTTGTTGCCCTTCCCGAGCCAGGTCGTCAGCTCCGACAACGACAGCGCCGTGAGTGCGCCGCGAGCCCTTGAGCTGGCCCGCAACTGGGGCGCCGAGGCGGGGATTCTGGCGGGTGCCGGACACATCAACGTGAAGTCCGGTCACCAGCGCTGGGAGCAGGGCTTTGCCTATCTCTACCGCCTGCAGAACCGAATGGAACACCACGCCCTGCGACGTGCTTGAACCTTTTCTTTTTTTAATCGCCCCCGTCTCCCGGCGGTTTTGGGCGGGAGTCTGCCATGAGTTTTGAAGCCTTCGGCCAGCCACTGCTGACCTTTCCCGACGCAGAAAAAAGCCCCCTGAGCATTCGCGCCAAGGCGCTGGTGTTTGTCGATCCACGGTCCCGGCAGTTGCGCCAGGAGCTGGAACAACTGGCGCCACGCTCGATCTCGGTGCTGATCCGTGGTGAAACCGGTAGCGGCAAGGAATTGCTCGCGCGGCACATCCATCGTGCGAGTGATCGCGGCGGCTTGTTCGTCTCGGTCAATTGCGGCGCCATCAGCCCGACCTATGCCGACGCCGAACTGTTCGGCTATGCCGCGGGCAGTTACAGCGGTTCGGCCAGCAGCCGCGCGGGGTGGTTCGGTTCGGCCAACGGCGGCACGCTCTATCTGGATGAGATCGGCGACTTGCCGCTGCCGATCCAGATCAAATTGCTCGCCGCCCTGGAAAACCACGAAGTCACCCGCGTGGGCGCTCAGCAACCGAGCCCGGTGGACGTGCGCCTGGTGGCGGCCACTAGTATCGATCTGGCTCAGGCGGTGTCGGCCGGGAAATTCCATGAGCGGCTTTATCACTACCTCAGCGAAGGCCAGCTCGAACTGCCGGCATTGCGTGAGCGGGTCGGCGATATCCTTTCGTTGTCCGAATATTTCCTCGGCATCTACAGCCAGCGTCTCGACTTGCCGGTGCCGCTGATCAGTGAGGCTGCACAACTTGTACTGGAGCGGCACAGTTGGCCGGGCAACACCCGGGAGCTGGAGAACGTCATTCACTTTGCGCTGTTGGTCAGCACCGGTGACGAGATTTTGCCGGAGCATTTGAATCTGCCTGAAGTGCCTGTGTCGTTGGTGCAAATTGAGCAGCACCTCAAGCAGATTGTCGGAAGTGGTTCCGCCGCTGAAAAAGAAGCCTTGCAACAACTGCTCAAGCAGACCGGGCTTTTGTAGGAGCGAAGCTTGCTCGCGAAGCAGACGACGCGGTGTGTCAGGGATGACGCCTTCGCGGGCAAGTCGGATCGCCGCACCGCTCGCTCCTACGGGTAATGTGCAGGCTAGAGCTGTATGAATAAAATGGAATATGAAAGTGAATAAAAGATATTGTTCGGGAATAAAAAATCCCGGTATTGTCCGCTTCACGCCAGCGATAGCACTTCACTGGCACACGTACTAATAGCCGTCGTCGATGACGACCGTGATTTTCGATAAGGACACTGCATGAAAAAGGTTCTGTTGTTCACCGCACTGGCGGCTGCCCTGACCGCGGGCCTGGCCCAGGCTGGCGAGAAACTGGTGGTTGCGGCGACCCCGATTCCACACGCCGAGATTCTTGAACTGATCAAGCCAACCCTCGCCAAAGAAGGCGTGGACCTGGAAATCAAAGTGTTCACCGACTACGTTCAGCCGAACGTACAGGTCGATCAGAAGCGTCTGGACGCCAACTACTTCCAGACCCTGCCGTACCTGAAAAGCTTCAACGAAGGCAAAGGCACTAACCTTGTGACCGTGATCGGCGTACACGTCGAACCGTTCGGCGGCTACTCGAAGAAAGTCAAATCCCTGGCTGAGCTGAAAGACGGCGCGACCATCGCCATCCCGAACGAAGGCAGCAACAGCGGCCGTGCCCTGATCCTGCTGCAGAAGGCTGGCCTGATCGAGCTGAAAGACCCGAAAAACGCTTTGGCTACGCCGAAAGACATCGCCAAGAACCCGCACAACTTCAAGTTCAAGGAACTGGAATCGGCCATGCTGCCGCGTGTGCTGGATCAGGTCGACCTGGACATGATCAACACCAACTACGCGCTGGAAGCAGGTCTGAACCCTGCTAAAGACGCGCTGGTGATCGAAGGTGCCGATTCGCCTTACGTGAACTTCCTGGTGGCTCGTCCGGACAACAAGGACAGCGTTGCCATCCAGAAACTGGCCAAAGCCTTGACCAGCCCGGAAGTGAAAGCATTCATCGAGAAGAAGTACAGCGGCGCAGTACTGCCGGCGTTCTGATTCGCGAGGTAAACCCCTTCAAGGTTTCGAACGCCGACGGCTAGCAATAGCGTCGGCGTGATCGTTCCCACGCTCCGCGTGGGAATGCCTCAAGGGACGCTCCGCGTCCAGTGACGCGGAGCGTCACGGGCTGCATTCCCACGCAGAGCGTGGGAACGATCCACATCTCTCAGGCCACCCTGGCCTCCAGCGCCCTGCGCAACGCCACCAGCAATTTCACGATTTCTTGCGGATCCAACCGCTGTGGCACTTTCATGTCAGCCATTTTTCTCTTCCTTGTGAGTGTTCGGCCAGGGAGTCTGGCCAAAAGCTGTGCGTCCTTGGAGGGTCTTTTTGAAAAAAAGATCCCTCCTACAGCTGCAAGGAAAATAGTCGTCTTCCTTCGCCACGGCAAATCCGCAGGATAGTTTTTTGCGTGATATCAATATGCTTTAACGGTATTTAAATTCTTCTTTTTATACCTTTAAAGTCGGTGCCTGCCGAGCAGTTATCCACTGCCCATGGACTGCACCACCGTCGCTTATCTCGCGACGTCCAGGATGTTCAATGAACTTCGATTACGCTTTTATCCTCAGCACCCTGCCGGCGTTTCTCAAAGCCGTGGGCGTGACGCTGCAGGTCGGCTTTATCGCCATCGGCACCTCGCTGCTGGTGGCCTTGATAAACGCAACGATTCTGGTGTTTCGCACGCCCTACCTGCAGCGGCTGGTGGGGCTCTACGTTGAGTTGGCGCGTAACACGCCGCTGCTGATCCAGCTGTTCTTCGTTTACTTCGCCTTGCCGGCATTGGGCATCAAGGTCTCGGGGTTCGCCGCGGCGATCATCACCATGACCTTTCTCGGCGGCGCTTACCTCACCGAAGTACTGCGCGCCGGCGTAGACGCCGTGCCACAGGCCCAACTCGAATCCGGCCGCTCCATCGGCTTGTCCCACGGGCAATTGCTGCGCTACGTGATCCTGCCGCAAGCCGGGATTCTCAGCCTGCCGTCGCTGTTCGCCAATTTCATCTTCCTGCTCAAGGAAACCACTGTGGTCTCAGCGGTGGCGGTGCCGGAGATTCTCTACACCACCAAGAGCTACATCGCGCTTTACTACAAAACCTACGAAATGCTCGCCGTGCTGACGCTGATTTGCGTGCTGCTGTTTTTGCCGCTGTCGCTGCTGCTCAGCCGCCTGGAAAGGAGGCTCCAGCATGGCCAGTTCGGGTCTTGAGTTGCTCTGGGTGTCCTTGCCACAACTGGGCAAGGGCGCGGCGCAAACTCTGTCGATTTCTTTCCTGAGCATCGCCATCAGCACCGTCGGCGGCGTGCTCTACGGCGTGTTACGCACGCTGAACGTGAAATGGCTGAACGCGATCCTGCGGGTCTACCTCGAACTGTTCCGGGCGATCCCGGTGCTGGTGTGGCTGTACCTGCTGTTTTTTGGCCTGCCGATTTTTTTCGGCCTGAGCATTCCCAGCTTCTGGTGCGCGGTGCTGGTGCTGTCGCTGTGGGGCGCCAGCGAAGTCGGCGAAGTGGTGCGTGGCGCGTTGCATTCGTTGCCGCGCGGGCAGCGTGAAGCGGGGTTGTCGATTGGCCTGGACGGCCCGCAACTCTACGGCTACGTCCTGCTGCCCCAGGCACTGAAACGCATGACGCCGCCGACCATCAACGTCTACACGCGCATCATCAAGACCAGCTCCCTCGCGGTGCTGATCGGTGTGGTGGACGTGATCAAGGTCGGCCAGCAAATCATCGAACGCACCTACGAATCCGTGCTGATCTACGGCGCGCTGTTCCTGTTTTTCTTTTTCATCTGCTACCCGCTGTCGGCCGCCTCGCGCGTGCTGGAGCGGCGCTGGACGCAAGCATGAGCGCATTGATCGAGTTCAAGGGTTTCAACAAGTTTTTCGGCGAGCAACAGGTGCTGGACGGTATCGATCTGCAGGTTAAATCGGGCGAAGTGATCGTCATCCTCGGCCCGAGCGGCTGCGGTAAAAGCACCTTGCTGCGCTGCCTCAACGGCCTGGAAGTCGCGCACAGCGGCAGCCTGAATTTCGCCGGTCGCGAGTTACTGGACAAGGGCACCGACTGGCGCCAAGTGCGGCAGCAGATCGGCATGGTGTTCCAGAGTTATCACCTGTTCCCGCACATGAGCGTGCTCGATAACCTGCTACTCGGCCCGGTCAAAGTACAGAAACGCGACCGCCGCGAAGCCCGCGATCAGGCCGAAGCCTTGCTAACGCGCGTAGGCCTGCTGGACAAGCGCGACGCCTTCCCGCGACAGCTCTCCGGCGGTCAGCAGCAACGCATCGCCATCGTCCGTTCACTGTGCATGAACCCCAAGGTCATGCTCTTCGACGAAGTCACCGCCGCCCTCGATCCGGAAATGGTCAAGGAAGTGCTGGAAGTCATTCAGGGCCTGGCCCGCGAGGGCATGACCTTGTTGATCGTCACCCACGAAATGGCCTTTGCCCGTGCCGTGGCTGACCGCATTGTGTTCATGGATGCCGGGCGAATCCTTGAGCAAAACCCTCCCGAGATTTTCTTTACGAACCCGCAAACCGCACGAGCGCAGCAGTTCCTGGAGAAGTTCTCCTATGTCGCCGCTTTACCCAAAACGACTCAAACAAAGGAACTGGAACCGCTATGAAAACTGCCAAGACCTCACTGCTGCTACTCCCGCTGCTCGGCCTGGCCTTGCTGGCCGGTTGCAACAAAACCGAAGAACCCGCCAAGCCTGCGGCCACCGCCAGCTATCTGGAAAAAATCAAGGCACGGGACAAGCTGATCGTCGGCGTCTTCACCGACAAACCGCCGTTTGGTTTCGTCAATGAAGCCGGGCGTTATGTGGGTTTCGATACCGACATCGGCCGTCAATTCGCCAAGGACCTGTTGGGCGACGAGAACAAAGTCGAGTTCGTCGCGGTGGAACCTGCCAGCCGGATTCCGTTCCTGCAAAGCGACAAAGTCGACCTGATCCTGGCCAACATGACCGTCACCCCGGAGCGCAAGGAAGCGGTGGAATTCACCAATCCGAACCTCAAGGTTGCAGTGCAGGCGTTGGTGCCTCAGTCGAGTTCGGTGAAGAACCTCGATGACCTGGCGACTCGCACCACCATCGTCACCACCGGCACCACGGCCGATATCTGGCTGACCAAGAACCACCCGGACTGGAAACTGCTGAAATTCGAGAAAAACTCCGAGTCTCTGCAAGCGCTGGCCAATGGGCGCGGCGATGCGTATGCGCAGGACAATCTGGTGCTGTTCAGCTGGGCCAAGCAGAACCCTGGCTACCGAGTGCTGAGCCAGACGTTGGGTGCCGAAGCACCGATTGCGCCGGCGGTGAAGAAGGGCAATATCGAGCTGCGTGACTGGGTGAATGCTGAGTTGGCGAAGCTGGGGGAGGAGAAGTATTTGCTCAAGCTATACGACCAATATGTGCGTAAAGAGCTGAGCGATGACACCAAGCCTGAGAGCGTGATTGTCGAGGGTGGGAAGTGGCAGGGGTGAGTCTCTAACCTTTTCAGCGATCTTTCGGTCCTCATCGCGGGCAAGCCCGCTCCCACAGTGATCTTCAGTGGACACAAATTCTGTGACCAGACCCAAATCCTGTGGGAGCGGGCTTGCCCGCGATAGCGGTTTGTCAGGCGCCGACTAATCCGGCCAATGCCACGCCGGCTCATCCAGCAACCGCTGCCCGACAATCCCCGTCTGACCCAATGTCTTCTCCAGCACAATGCAATTGCACTCCAAGTCCTCCTGCAACGCGGAAATCAACCGCCGCGCATGGGACACCACCCACACCTGACACTGCTCCGACGCCCGGATAATCAACCGGGCCAACGCCGGCAACAGGTCCGGGTGCAAACTGGTTTCCGGCTCGTTCAGCACCATCAGCGTCGGCGGCCGGGGCGTCAGCAATGCCGCCACCAGCAGCAAATAGCGCAAGGTCCCGTCCGACAACTCGGCCGCGGACAACGGCCGCAGCAACCCTTCCTGGAAAAATTCAATCGCAAACCGCCCGCCCTGCAACGGCGCGATATTCAATCGGGCGCCGGGGAATGCGTCGCTGATCGCGGACTGCAACGCTTCGGGGTCGCCGATTTCACGAATCGTCTGCAACGCGGCAGCGAGGTCGCGACCGTCGTGGTGCAACACCGGCGTGCGGGTGCCCAGTTGTGGTTGGCGCACCGGCGCATCGGCATCGCTGCGAAAGTGATCATAGAAGCGCCAGCGGCGGATGAATTCACGCAGTTGCATGACTTCCGGCGAGGTACGGAAGCTGCCGACCTGATCGAACAGGCTGTCGAAATTCGGCGTGTGGTGAGCCAGCACGTCCCAGCCACGGCCGGCCCGGTTGCGGATCATCGGGCCGTCGCGATCCACCAGCAGACTGGCCGGGCGATAAAACGGGCCGTTCCAGATGCATTCCTTCTTGATTTCCGGGTCGAGGGAAAACTCGGATTCGCTCGGCTCCGGCAACCCCAGGGCGATCGAATAGCTGAAATCCTCACCGGCAAACCCCAGGCGCAGGCGTTTGGCGCCGTGGCGCAGGGTCGCCGTGATCGGGACTTCACCGTTACGCATGCGCCGGGTGATGGTTTCCGGCCCGGCCCAGAACGTCGAATGCAGCCCGCCCTCGCGGGCCAAGGCATTGACGACGCCGCCCTGAGCGGTTTCCGCCAGCAGGCGCAACGCGCGGTACAGGTTGGACTTGCCGCTGCCGTTGGGGCCGGTGATCAGGTTCAGCCGACCGAGCGGAATCACCAACTTGTTGATCGAGCGGTAATTGGCCACCGCGAGGGTTTTGAGCATAAGAGCTTCCTGTCTCTGATCGTTCCCACGCTCTGCGTGGGAATGCATCCCGTGACGCTCTGCGTCACAGGGGACGCGGAGCGTCCATGGCGGCGTTACCACGCAGAGCGTGGGAACGATCGAGAGGGAGTATAAAGATCGCAAGTGCAGACGTGGAACCCTGCTCTAAGCTCACAGTCGTATCGCCATTGGCACGTCCGTACAACGCAAAGGAGTCTGCATGGCTGGTCCCGGATTGAAAACAGTGGTTGGCCTGAGCCTCCTTGTCCTGCTGAGCGCCTGCGGCGATAAACCCCAGGTCGAGAAGGACCGTCCACGGGTCTTCGTCCAGGAGGTCAAACCCAAGGATTACGCCGCGTCGGTGACGCTCACCGGCGATGTTCAGGCTCGGGTCCAGACCGAATTGTCGTTCCGCGTGGGCGGCAAGATCATTCAGCGCATGGTCGATGTCGGTGACCGGGTGTCGGCCAGACAAGTGCTGGCCAGACTCGATCCCAAAGACCTGCAGACCAACGTCGATTCGGCTCAGGCCCAAGTCACCGCCGAGCAGGCCCGGGTCAAACAGACCGCCGCCGCGTTCGTCCGCCAGCAAAAACTCCTGCCCAAGGGCTACACCAGCCAAAGCGAATACGATTCCGCCCAAGCCGCCTTGCGCAGCAGTCAGAGCGCGTTGACCGCTGCCCAGGCGCAATTCGCCAACGCTCGCGAACAACTCAGCTACACCGCGCTGATTGCCGATGCGCCAGGCGTGATTACGGCGCGTCAGGCCGAGGTCGGTCAGGTGGTGCAGGCGACGGTGCCGATTTTCAGCCTGGCGCGCGATGGTGAACGTGACGCAGTGTTCAATGTCTACGAATCGCTGCTGGCCGAGGCGCCGGAAGATAAAACCATCGTGGTCAGCCTCCTCGACAACCCGGCGATCAAAACCACCGGCACCGTGCGGGAAATCACCCCGGCGGTGTCCGCGCAGACCGGCACCGTGCAAGTCAAAGTCACCCTCAATGGTTTGCCCGAAGGCATGCAATTGGGCTCGGTGGTCAGCGCCACGGCCAAGACGCCGGGCAAATCCGCCGTGGAATTGCCGTGGTCGGCGCTGACCAAAAACCTCAGCGATCCGGCGGTATGGCTGGTGGATGGCGAGGGCAAGGCGCAGCTGCACACCGTTACGGTCGGTCGTTACCTGACCGGCAAAGTGATCATCAGCGCCGGCCTGCAGGGCGGCGAAAAAGTCGTCATCGCCGGCGGTCAGTTGCTGCACCCCGGCGTGAAAGTCGAAATCGCCGAAAACACCTACAAGGATTTAGCCGTGGAAGCCCAGCCATGAAGCGCCTGTTACTGGTTTGCACTGCGATGCTGCTGGCGGCCTGCTCGAAGGAAGAACCGCCGCCGGAGCCGGTACGCCCGGTGCTATCGGTCAAGGTCGAGGCGTTGGACGAGGAAAATCTCGGCCGCTTCGCCGGCAGCATCCAGGCCCGTTTTGAAAGCAATGTCGGGTTCCGCGTGCCGGGGCGCATCGCCAGCCGTAACGTCGATGTCGGTGCTGAAGTGGAAAAGGGCGCGCTGCTCGCCACCCTGGACCCCACCGATCAGCAGAACCAGTTACGTTCCGCCCAAGGCGATCTGGCCAACGTCCAGGCGCAATACATCAACGCCCAGGCCAACGCCCGGCGACAGCAGGAATTGTTCGATCGCGGCGTCGGCGCCCAGGCGCAACTCGACATCGCCCAGACCGATCTCAAAACCACCCAGGCCTCCCTCGATCAAGCGAAAGCCGCGGTCGATCAGGCCAAGGATCAGCTCAACTACGTCGAACTGCGCTCCGACCACAAAGCCATCGTCACTGCGTGGAATGCCGAAGCCGGGCAAGTCGTCACCGCTGGCCAGCAAGTGGTGACCCTGGCGCAGCCGGACATCAAGGAAGCTGTGATCGACCTGCCGGACACCCTGGTCGACCAGCTGCCGGCCGACGTCGTGTTCCAGGTTGCGGCGCAACTGGACCCGAGCATCACCACCACCGCGATCGTTCGTGAAATCGAACCCCAGGCGCAGAGTGCGACGCGTACCCGACGAGCCCGTTTGACCCTGACAGACACGCCTCCCGGTTTTCGCCTGGGCACCGCGATCAGCGTCACCCTCAGCTCTGCGATCAAACCGCGTATCGAATTGCCGCTTAGCGCGCTGCAGGAAGTGGATGGCAAATCGCGCATCTGGGTCATCGACACGCAGACCAAAACCGTTTCCCCACGAGATGTGAGCCTGGTCAGCCGCACGGATTCGACGATGATCCTGGCCAGTGGCGTGAAGTCCGGTGAGCGAGTGGTCAGCGCGGGTGTGAACAGCCTGAAACCCGGGCAAAAAGTGAAAATCGATGAGGACAGCCCACAATGAAAGGGAGTTTCAACTTATCCGAATGGGCCCTCAAGCATCAGTCGTTTGTCTGGTATTTGATGTTCGTCGCGCTGCTGATGGGCGTGTTCTCGTACATGAATCTGGGCCGCGAGGAAGACCCATCGTTCACCATCAAAACCATGGTCATCCAGACTCGCTGGCCGGGCGCGACCCAGGAAGAAACCCTCAAGCAGGTCACTGACCGCATCGAGAAAAAACTCGAAGAGCTCGACTCCCTCGACTACGTGAAAAGCTACACCCGGCCCGGCGAATCGACGGTGTTCGTCAACCTGCGCGACACCACCAGTGCCAAGGACATCCCGCAAATCTGGTACCAGGTGCGCAAGAAGATCAACGACATTCGCGGCGACTTCCCCCAAGGCCTGCAAGGCCCGGGGTTCAACGACGAATTCGGTGATGTGTTCGGTTCGGTCTACGCCTTTACCGCCGACGGCTTGTCGATGCGCCAGTTGCGCGATTACGTGGAACAGGTCCGCGCGGAAATTCGTGAAGTGCCAGGGCTGGGCAAGGTCGAGATGGTGGGGGAGCAGGATGAAGTCCTGTACCTGAATTTCTCCACCCGCAAACTGGCGGCACTGGGCATCGATCAGCGCCAGGTGGTGCAAAGCCTGCAAACCCAGAACGCGGTGACCCCGGCCGGTGTGATCGAGGCCGGTCCGGAGCGCATCTCGGTGCGCACCTCGGGGCAGTTCGCTTCCGAGAAAGACCTGGCCAACGTCAACCTGCGGCTCAATGACCGCTTCTACCGCCTGGCCGACATCGCCGAGATCAGCCGTGGCTACGTTGACCCGGCGACCCCGGAATTCCGCTTCAACGGCCACCCGGCCATCGGCCTCGCCATTGCCATGAAGAAGGGCGGCAACATCCAGGAGTTCGGCAAGGCGTTGCACCAGCGCATGACCGACCTGACCGCGGACTTGCCGGTGGGCGTCGGTGTGCACACGGTTTCCGACCAGGCCGAAGTGGTGGAAAAAGCCGTCGGCGGCTTCACCAGTGCCTTGTTCGAAGCGGTGGTGATCGTGTTGATCGTCAGCTTCGTCAGCCTTGGTGTGCGCGCCGGGCTGGTAGTGGCGTGCTCGATCCCGCTGGTGCTGGCGATGGTGTTCATCTTCATGGAATACAGCGGCATCACCATGCAGCGGATTTCCCTCGGCGCACTGATCATCGCCCTCGGCCTGCTGGTGGACGACGCAATGATCACGGTCGAGATGATGGTCACGCGCCTGGAAATGGGCGAGACCAAGGAGCAGGCGGCGACGTTCGCCTACACCTCCACGGCGTTTCCCATGCTCACCGGCACACTGGTGACCGTCGCCGGGTTCGTGCCGATTGGCCTCAACGCCAGCTCGGCCGGTGAGTACACCTTTACCCTGTTTGCGGTGATTGCCGTGGCCATGCTGGTGTCGTGGATTGTTGCGGTGTTGTTCGCCCCGGTTATCGGCGTGCACATCCTCAGCACCAATGTGAAACCCCATGACGCCGAGCCGGGCCGCATCGGCCGTGCGTTCAATTACGGGATGTTTTGGGCCATGCGTAATCGCTGGTGGGCGATCGGTATCACCATTGCGCTGTTCGTGGCCTCGGTGTTTTCCATGCAGTTCGTGCAAAACCAGTTCTTCCCGTCTTCGGACCGCCCGGAAATCCTCGTCGACCTCAACCTGCCGCAAAACGCCTCGATGGCCGAAACCCGCAAGGCGGTGGACAAGCTCGAAGCGACGCTCAAGGATGACCCGGACATCGTGCGCTGGAGCACTTACATCGGCGAGGGTGCGATCCGTTTCTACCTGCCCCTCGACCAGCAATTGCAGAACCCGTACTACGCGCAATTGGTGATCGTCAGCAAAGGCCTGGAATCGCGCAACGCCCTGAGCCAGCGCTTGCGCGAGCGGCTGCGCAAAGATTTCGTCGGCATCGGCAGCTACGTCCAGGCGCTGGAAATGGGCCCGCCGGTGGGTCGCCCGATTCAGTACCGGGTCAGCGGCAAGGACATCGATCAGGTGCGCAAGCACGCCATCGCCCTGGCCACCGAACTGGACAAGAACTCGCACATCGGCGAGATCATTTACGACTGGAACGAACCGGGCAAAGTCCTGCGCATCGACATCGCTCAGGACAAGGCGCGGCAACTAGGGCTGTCGTCGGAAGACGTGGCCAACCTGATGAACAGCATCGTGGTCGGTTCGCCGGTGACTCAGGTCGATGACGATATCTACCTGATCAACGTCGTGGGCCGCGCGGTGGACGCGGAACGCGGCACGCCGGAAACCCTGCAGAACTTGCAGATCGTCACCCCGGGCGGCACGTCGATTCCGCTGCTGGCCTTTGCCACGGTGCGTTATGAACTTGAGCAACCGCTGGTCTGGCGCCGCGATCGCAAGCCGACCATCACCATCAAGGCGGCGGTGCGCGACGAGATTCAGCCGACCGACCTGGTGAAACAGCTCAAGCCTGACATTGATAAATTCTCCGCCAGTTTGCCGGTGGGTTACTCGGTCGCCACGGGCGGCACGGTGGAGGAAAGCGGCAAGGCCCAGGGGCCGATTGCCAAGGTCGTGCCGTTGATGCTGTTCCTGATGGCGACCTTCCTCATGATCCAGCTGCACAGCGTGCAGAAGCTGTTCCTGGTGGCGAGTGTCGCGCCACTCGGGCTGATCGGCGTGGTGCTGGCGCTGATCCCGACGGGCACGCCGATGGGCTTTGTGGCGATCCTGGGGATTCTGGCGCTGATCGGCATCATCATCCGCAACTCGGTGATTCTGGTGACCCAGATCGATGCCTTGGAGAAAGAGGGTGTTTCACCTTGGGATGCCGTGGCGCAGGCCACGGAGCATCGGCGCCGACCGATTCTGCTGACCGCTGCGGCGGCCAGTCTTGGGATGATCCCGATTGCCCGGGAAGTGTTCTGGGGGCCGATGGCGTACGCGATGATTGGCGGGATCATTATTGCGACGTTGCTGACCTTGCTGTTTTTACCGGCGCTTTACGTTGCCTGGTACAAAATCCGCGAGCCCAAGAAAGACGCCGCTTAATGATCGTTCCCACGCTCTGCGTGGGAATGCAGCCAGTGACGCTCTGCGTCATAGCCGCAGGGACGCGGAGCGTCCCGAGAGGCATTCCCACGCAGAGCGTGGGAACGATCAGTCGGTGCGGCGCCAAACACTCGCCAACCAAGGCTGCTGCTCCCGCGGCAGCCCCGCCGGTCGGTAGTAATGTTCCAGCTCCACAAACCCCGCCTCCGTCAGCAATTGCTGCCACGCCTCAAGATCGTGATAAGCCCCATACCGCGGCCCATTCCACCCTTCCTGATTCTCACCCCGCGGATTGGAGCTGAACAACACGCCCCCCAGCTTCAACGCCCCGCGCAATTCCTTCAACACCCGAGGCAATTCCTGGCGCGGAATATGAAACAACACCGCGTTGGCAAAAATCCCGTCGAAGCGTTCATCCGGCAGATCCAGCTTCAGAAAGTCCTGCTGCCACACCTCGCATCCACTGTCCTCACGCGCCATTTGCGCAAACTTCTCTGAACCGTCGAGCCCGACAGCCGTGTGGCCCATGCGCGTGAAGGTTTTCAAATCGCGGCCCGGACCGCAGCCAAAATCGAGAATGTCGAAAGGTGCCTCGCCCTGAATATGCCGCAGCAGCGCATCAATGTTCTGGCTGACATCGTGATCGCGAGTCCCTTCACGAAAACCTTCGGCCACCGAGTTGTAATGGCCTAGGGTAGTGGCGGTGATCTTCTGGAGGTCGTCGGGGGTTTGCTTCATGGTCGGCTGCGCAGGCAATGGGGATTTGCCGAATATACGCCATGAGGCCGGTGGCTGCTGCGCAGCCAATCGCGGGCAAGCCTGATCTGGCCTAATGAATTTGGACACATCAATAGGGCGCTATGATGGCGCCCAAATCTGAGGTGTGCATGATGATGCGAAAA
>NZ_JBIWAF010000035.1:0-50890 GCF_044759925.1 Pseudomonas sp. NPDC099000 | reverse complement strand
ACTGGAATAGGATTTTCGCATCATCATGCACACCTCAGATTTGGGCGCCATCATAGCGCCCTATTGATGTGTCCAAATTCATTAGGCCAGATCAGGCTTGCCCGCGAAAGCGGTGTGTCAGTTGACGTAAATGTTGAATGTTAAATCGCTTTCGCGGGCAAGCCTCGCTCCTACAGGGTTTTGTGTGGGCCATAAAAAATGCCGCTCAGTTGAGCGGCATTTTTATTCAGCTAAAAGGCTTATTCCGAAGCCACGGCATTCTTCGCCAGGATCGCATTCGCCAGTTCCATGTCCGTCGCCTGCAGGCCCGGATTATCAGCACGGACTTTCTGCATCGCGGCCTCCAGATAAGGACCGCGGATGCCGCCGTCACTGGCGACAAAGCTGCCGGCATCGTCCTGCGCAGCAATGATCAGTTTGTGATCCTTGAAGGTCAGGTAGGTCGAACCGGTGGTCGCACCGGAAGAGATGACGTTACGCCAAAAGCTATCGGCCATCGCCGAACCGACTGGAAGGGACAACAAGGCGATGGTAGCGACAGCAAGTTTGAGACGCATGATGGGGTGACTCCACTGATTAACTACGGGGTTGGATCGCCATTTCCCCAATCCAGTTCCATGACGGCTCATTCAGCAGGATCGACCCGCTAGATGTTGCCCATTTGACCCACATGGGGTGCAGGCTCAGAGGTTGTTTGGCACCATGGCCGATTATTCTCGATGCATGGATGCTTCCCTTGGCTATTGGCGCAATGCTGTACGTCACTGTGTTGAATGTGGTGTTGCTGGCGTTTGTCGGCCTACCCGCACTGTTGATTGCGCTGTGCGTTCCCGCCTGGCGCCGACAGATGTTGCGCCAACCCCGCAGGTTCGGTGCGCTTGGTTTGGTCTGTTTGAGCGTGGTTGGCGCCATGTCAGGCAACTACTGGCTGGATGCTGCCAACGATCGGGCGCGAAAGCCGACACTTGAGCATGACGTTCAAGTCGAAGGTCTGCCGCTGCCTGCCGGCGCCAGACTGCATCTGAGTACGGTCGACCCGCTGGATCAATACGATCAACCACAAGTCCATGGCCTGCCCAGCCTCATTGCTGCCGAATTTGTCGCACCGCACCGGATCAAGGGTATCAACGTCACGGCGCTGGAAATGTTTGGCCCGCCGTATGTGAAACTGCGGCTAGCCAGCGATCAAGCCGTTGATGGCTGGCCTTGTGCGAATGATACCTGGGTGACTTTCGAGATCGACGAAGAGATTCGCCTGCAACCGGATCGCTGGCGCTTCGAGTCCTGCACACTGGTGGCGAACACCGAGATGGGCGGGTTGACCTGGCCGTCCGGCAGTTACGTTCACCGTTTCGGTGAGGAATATGAACTGAAGCCGGGGGGGAAACGCGAGCGGGTTGTCCTTCAACGTGTTCCGTTGTCCGGCCCGACCCTGACCCTGAAACTGGATAAACAGCAAAAAGCCGTGGGTTGGGAGGGGCAACTGAATGACAGGATCACCTTTGGCGATTGGCAATACCCGCGCCTGACGAGGGTGCGCCAGGACTCGCCGCACACGCTGCTGTTCAGCCCGAACAAATCGGATCCTGCACACAACTTGCGCACAGGCAAAACGCTGGGAGTGGGTCAGTCGATCCTTCAGCGTACCCCGGACGGTGCAGTGCTATGGGTCAAGCCCAATACCGGATTGGGCCTGGCCGATTGGTAACGCGGCTATTTCTGCTCGCTCTGCGGCGTCACGCGCAATACTTCCTCGATCGTCGTCAACCCGGCCGCCACTTTCTGCGCCCCCGACAGCCGCAAACTGCGCATGCCTTCCTTGAACGCCTGCCGCCGCACCGCCAGCAAATCGGTGTCGGGATTGATCAGCGCTTTGACACCGTCAGTCAATTGCATGATTTCGTACACCCCGGCGCGGCCACGGTAGCCGGTGTCGCGACATTCCAGGCAGCCGATGGCGCGCTGGGCGTTGGTCGGCAGTGGCGCTTGCCAGGGTTTGGTCAGGGTTTGCCAGTCTTCTTCACCCAACGTCAGCGGTGCCTTGCAGTGCGGGCACAAGGTGCGCACCAGGCGCTGGGCCATGACGCCGAGCACCGTCGCTTTGATCAGGTAATGCGGCACGCCGAGTTCCAGCAGGCGGCTGATCGCGCTGGGCGCGTCATTGGTGTGCAGCGTCGACAACACCAAGTGGCCAGTGAGCGCGGCCTGGATCGCCATTTCAGCGGTTTCAAGATCACGGATCTCACCGATCATGATGATGTCCGGATCCTGTCGCATCAGCGCGCGCACACCGGCGGCGAAGGTCAGGTCGATGTTGTGCTGGACCTGCATCTGATTGAAGGCCGGCTCGACCATTTCGATCGGGTCTTCGATGGTGCAGAGGTTGACCTCCGGCGTCGCCAGTTTCTTGAGCGTGGTGTACAGCGTGGTGGTTTTCCCCGACCCGGTGGGCCCGGTCACCAGAATGATGCCGTTGGGCTGGCGGGTCATGTCCTGCCAGCGGCGCAGGTCTTCGGCGGAGAAGCCCAACTTATCGAAATCCTTGAGCAGCACTTCCGGGTCGAAGATCCGCATGACCATTTTTTCGCCGAACGCCGTCGGCAAGGTCGACAGCCGCAGCTCGACTTCGCCGCCGTCCGGGGTCTTGGTCTTCACCCGGCCGTCCTGGGGTTTACGCTTTTCCGCAACGTTCATTCGCCCGAGGCTTTTCAGGCGACTGACGATGGCCATGGTCACTTGCGGCGGGAATTGATAGACGTTATGCAGCACGCCGTCGATGCGAAAACGCACCGTGCCTTGCTCGCGCCGGGGTTCGATGTGGATATCACTGGCGCGCTGCTGGAAGGCGTACTGGAATAGCCAGTCGACGATGTTGACGATGTGCGCGTCGTTGGCGTCCGGTTCCTGATCGCTGGCGCCGAGGTTGAGCAGTTGTTCGAAGTTGCCCAGGGAGCTGGGTTGCTGATCGGCATTGGTCGCGCCGCTGACCGATTTGGCCAGCCGGAAAAACTCGACGCTGAAGCGCTGGATGTCCACCGGGTTGGCCACTACGCGTTTGATCGGCAGTTTCAGCACGTGGGTCAGGTCCGCTTCCCAGCCGTTGACGTAAGGCTGGGCGCTGGCCACGGTCACCGCGTCGCGGTCAATGGACACCGCCAGAATCTTGTGGCGCTGGGCGAAGGCGTAGGACATCAGCGGCGTAATTGCAGCCACGTTGATTTTCAGCGGATCGATGCGCAAGTACGGCTGGCCGGCCTGTTGCGACAGCCACAGGGTCAGGCTTTCCAGGTCGAGGTGTTTGCCCGGACGACTGAGGTCGTCGAGGTGTTGGCTGGCGATGAACTCCAGTGGATGTATCTGGCCATTGGCGGCATGCCGGCGACGAGCGTTTACCGCGTGCTCGGCCGAGTCCTGGCTGATAAAGCCTTGGGCGACCAGTTCACGCAGCAAATCATTGAGATCCAGCCAGCGGTCCTGAATGGCAAGTTGAACGGACATGCGGGCTCCTCATGAACAACAGTTCGCAAAGGATAGTCGCGGACCCGCCGACCGTTGGGCCACTACCCGACGAAGCCGTGTCGAGGTTTGTCAGCCGGCCGCCTGAGCCGGCTCACTCCACGACGAATCAGCGGCTTGCAGCTCTACCGAACACACGCTGATCAGGTTACGTAATTTGTCCGCAATCACTTCGGCGCGGTGCCAGCTCAACCCGTCCATGACGATGTCGATCGACATCAGATCATTCATCCGTTGGGCGCTGACCTGTTGCGGCGTCAGAAACTGTAAGGCGAACAAGTTGAGCGCCCGGCACAGCAGGTCCGGTTCGGCTTCGGCCAGCAGTTGGTAATGAACGCGGCAGTGCGCGTTGCCGGCGTTCCAGACATCGGCGCGGGTAGGCGAGGTGTTCACGGCTTCCAGGTGCGGCATGGTCGGTCTCCAAATCAATGGAGGAATTTTTACATTCGGTGCCGGGCATTTCTTATCTATGATTGGGCTTATCAGCTAATTTTCGAATTGTTTGATTCGGTTGCCTATCAATCACGGGTTTATTTATGCAAAACGAGCTGGATGGCTACGACCGCAAGATTCTCGCGCTGCTCCAGGAAGACGCTTCGCTCTCCAGCGCGCAGATCGCCGAACAGGTGGGGCTCTCCCAGTCGCCATGCTGGCGGCGGATTCAGCGGATGAAGGAGGAGGGGATCATTCGCGGGCAGGTGACGTTGCTTGACCGGAAGAAGATCGGGCTTAACACGCAGATCTTTGCCGAGATCAAACTCAACGCTCACGGGCGTTCGAACTTCACCGAATTTACCGAGGCGATTCGCGGCTTTCCCGAGGTGCTGGAGTGTTATGTGCTGATGGGGTCGGTGGATTTCTTGCTGCGGATTGTCACGGCGGACATCGAAGCCTATGAGCGCTTCTTCTTCGAGAAGCTGTCGATGGTGCCGGGGATTCAGGAGGTCAACTCGATCGTGGCGTTGTCGGAGATCAAGTCGACGACGAGTTTGCCGGTGTTGCGCTGATCGGAATGGCGTAGGGCTTTTGTGGCGAGGGGGCTTGCCCCCGTTGGGTCGCGAAGCGGCCCCAAAATCGGCGAATGCGAAGTGTCAGGTGGATCGCACTGGATGGTTTTGGGAGTCCTTCGGCCTCCAACGGGGGCAAGCCCCCTCGCCACAGGGTTTTACATGCGCAGCAGCATTTTCCAGGCACGATTCTGATACACCGCAATCGCCTGCTGCTTGCGCGCATCCAGCGATTCATCGGTGATCGGTTCGTTCGCCAATTGCGCAAGCTGTTTCAGCTCGCCGTACAGGCGATCCATTTCCGGGATGTCCAGCACGCCACGGGCATGGTGCAGCCAGGCCTGGATGCGCTCGATGCGTGGCAGTTGCTCAGCCAGGTCTTCCGGCTGTTGCTGATAACGCTGTAGCTGCAAGGACGTCGCCTCTTCACCCAGCAAACGCGGCAACCAGCTACCCAATTGCGCAGCGCCCTGGCGATTGCCACGGACGTTGCGATCAGCCGCCCAGGTACGGGCCAGCAACCAACGCGAGGTGTTCAGCGAGAACAGGCCCCAACGCGGGTCTTCCAGTTCTTCGAGGAACTGCTCTGGCGCGGCTTTGCGCACGTCTTCGTCGTCGACACCGGCTTGCACCAGCGGACGCCAGTCTTCGAGCAAGGCATCCAGTGCGAGGCGCAGGTCGTGGGTCGACTGACGCGGTGCGGCCTGGCCCAGGCTGCTGAGCAATGCGCGCAATTCAGCCAGGTTCTCGACCCAGTCCTGCAACAGGCGCCAGTGGCCGTTGAAGCGATACTGCTCGGCCAGACGCTGGCTGCTGCTCAGCAAATGCCAGCTCAGCGCGGCGAATGCATCGTCCAGCGGCGTTTCAGCGGTGATTTGTGGCGCCGGCAGGCTCAACGAATAGCTGTTGGCGTCGTACAAACGATAGCCACGCTCAGCCTTGCTGATGTCGCACGGCATCAGGGCCAGGGTCGCGGCCAGTTCGGCGGCCAGTTCCAGCAGGGCAGCCGGCTCGCCTTCGCGCAGTTCCAGTTCCAGTTCGCAGATTTCTTCTTTCTGCTTGCCGACCACCACGTGGCCCAGGTCCAGCGCGGCTTCGATGACCACTTTGGTCTTGCCACGGCCCCAGGCGATTTCGGCGCGTTCGCGAACGAAATCGGTGGTGAAGATCGGTTTCAGGGTTTTCTTGTCCAGCTCGGCCAACTCTTCAGGCCAGCATTCGCCGTCGAGTTTTTTCACGTCGAGCTTGGCTTTGGGCAGGTTCCAGTCGTATTCATTACGCTCGGACAGACCGGCGACGCTTTGGCCACGGGTCTTGAGGGTCTGAATCACTTCTTCGCCATCCTTGCGCAGGCGCAAGGCAACCTTGGCGCGGGCCAGGTCGCGCTCAGGCGTGTCGAAGTACTGGTTCATCAACTCACGGCGTTCCCAGCCACTTTTGTTGCGTTTTTTCAGGAGCGGGTGCTCGCGCAGGGCAGCGAGGGTTTCGCGGCTGACGCGGAGTTTGATTTCGGTTTCTTTCTGCATGGCCGGAAAATCCAGGATCGGGAGCGCAGCCGGGGGAATGTGTGGCTGCCAAGGTCGTGCAGTGTACAGGACTCACTCGTCCTACGCGCCGCGGCGGTTTATTCCTGTCGCCAGATGGTTCTATGATGGTCTTCAATTCGCGAGTCGGAGTCAGCGATGCCTTTGCCGTCCATGAAAGATCAGTTCGCTGCGCTGATTGCCGCGCCGTCGGTCAGCTGCACCCAGCCCAGCCTTGATCAATCCAATCGTCCGGTCATCGACTTGCTGGCGACGTGGCTTGGTGACCTGGGTTTCGCCTGCGACATCCAGCAGGTCAGCCCAGGCAAGTTCAACTTGCTCGCCAGTTTCGGTTCCGGCCCGGGTGGCCTGGTGCTGGCCGGGCATAGCGATACGGTGCCGTTCGATGGCGCACTGTGGCAGACCGATCCGCTGAAACTGACCGAAGTCGATGGTCGCTGGGTGGGTCTGGGCAGTTGCGACATGAAAGGCTTTTTCGCCTTGGCCATCGAGGCGGTGATTCCTCTGCTGGATCAGCCGTTCAAGCAACCGCTGTTGATCCTCGCCACTTGCGATGAAGAAAGCTCGATGTCCGGTGCTCGCGCCCTGGCCGAAGCCGGGCGTCCGTTGGGGCGTGCGGCAGTGATTGGCGAGCCGACCGGGCTCAAGCCGATCCGCATGCACAAAGGCATCATGATGGAGCGCATCGACATCCTCGGGCAGAGCGGCCATTCCTCGGACCCGCGCCTGGGCCACAGCGCCCTCGAAGCCATGCACGATGCCATCGGCGAGCTGCGCGGTCTGCGCCTGCTGTGGCAGCGTGAATTCCGTAATCCGCAATTCGGCGTGCCGACACCGACCATGAACTTCGGCTGCATCCACGGCGGCGACAACCCGAACCGTATCTGTGGGCAGTGTTCGTTGGAGTTCGACTTGCGGCCGTTGCCGGGCATGGACCCCAAAGCCCTGCGCGCGGACATTTTGCAGAGGCTCAATCCCATTGCCGAACGCCATCAGGTGAAGATCAATTACGCGCCGTTGTTCCCTGAAGTACCGCCGTTCGAGCAAGACGAGGACACCGAATTGGTCCGGGTCGCCGAAAAGCTGACCGGCCATCGCGCCGAAGCAGTGGCGTTCGGCACCGAAGCGCCTTATCTTCAGCGTCTTGGCTGCGAAACACTGGTGCTGGGCCCGGGCGATATCGCCTGTGCGCACCAACCGGGGGAATACCTCGAAATGTCACGTTTGCAGCCTACGGTGCATCTATTACGACAACTGATTGAACATTACTGCCTGACGCCGGCCAAATCGCCAGTGTCAGTCGGTTAAGACGCAGAACCCTGTGGAGTGAGCCTGCTCGCGATGGCGGTGTGTCAGGCACTTCAGTTTCGACTGACATTGCGCAATCGCGAGCAGGCTCACTCCTACAGGGGCTGTGCCATAACAGGCAAGCCCTGTAAATTACCAGTGTCCCAACCCGTATTCATGAGGAGAGCGCGCGTGTCGCCAAGCCTGTTCCGACGATAACCATCAGCCCGCTGTGCGTTTTTCTGTTTCGCCCATTTTTTGGCTGCTATTTATTACAGGCCCAGGTTCATGCCCGAATACGTTAATTGGCTTCGTCACGCTTCGCCTTACATCAACGCCCACCGCGATTGCACCTTTGTCGTCATGCTGCCCGGCGACGGCGTGGAGCATCCGAACTTCGGCAACATCGTTCACGACCTGGTGCTATTGCACAGCCTGGGCGTGCGGCTGGTGCTGGTTCACGGTTCCCGTCCGCAAATCGAAACCCGCCTCGCCGCGCGCGGCCTGACCCCGCATTACCACCACGGGATGCGCATCACCGATGCCGCAACGCTGGAGTGTGTGATCGATGCGGTTGGCCAGCTGCGTATCGCCATCGAAGCGCGGTTGTCGATGGACATGGCCTCGTCGCCAATGCAGGGCTCGCGCCTGCGGGTGGCCGGCGGCAACCTGGTGACGGCGCGGCCGATCGGCGTGCTGGAAGGTGTCGACTATCACCATACCGGCGAAGTACGCCGGGTCGACCGCAAGGGCATCAATCGCCTGCTGGACGAGCGCTCCATCGTGCTGCTGTCGCCGTTGGGCTACTCGCCGACCGGTGAAATTTTCAATCTCGCTTGCGAAGACGTCGCCACGCGCGCGGCCATCGACCTGGGCGCGGACAAACTGCTGCTGTTTGGTGCTGACCTCGGCTTGATCGATGAAAACGGTCGGCTGGTGCGTGAGCTGCGTCCGCAACAAGTCCCGGCGCATTTGCAGCGCCTGGGCAGCAACTATCAGGCAGAGCTGCTGGATGCGGCGGCTGAAGCGTGCCGGGGCGGCGTTGCCCGCAGCCATATCGTCAGTTATGCCGAAGACGGCGCGCTGCTGACCGAGCTGTTCACCCGCGACGGTGGCGGTACGCTGGTGGCCCAGGAGCAATTCGAGATCGTGCGCGAAGCGGCCATCGAAGATGTCGGTGGTTTGCTGGACCTGATCAGCCCGCTGGAAGAGCAGGGGATTCTGGTACGTCGTTCCCGCGAGGTGCTGGAGCGTGAGATCGAGCAGTTCAGCGTGGTTGAACGTGAAGGGATGATCATCGCTTGTGCGGCGTTGTATCAGATTGCTGATTCGGATGCGGGGGAGTTGGCCTGTCTGGCGGTGAACCCGGAATACCGCCATGGCGGTCGTGGTGATGAATTGCTGGAGCGCATCGAAACCCGCGCCCGGGCCCAGGGCTTGAAAACCTTGTTCGTGCTGACGACCCGGACCGCTCACTGGTTCCGCGAACGTGGGTTCGTGCCGAGCAGCGTTGAACGCCTGCCGTCAGCGCGAGCGTCGCTGTACAACTATCAGCGTAATTCGAAGATCTTCGAAAAAACCCTGTAAGTGAGGGCTGTTGTGGCGAGGGGATTTATCCCCGTTGGGCTGCGAAGCGGCCCCAAAAGATGGGACTGCTGCGCAGCCCAACGGGGATAAATCCCCTCGCCACAGTATTTTGCGTTTACTCCTGCACGAACTTCGCGCTGACATACGCCGAATAATCCGGCAGCACCGTTTCTACCTTCCCTTGCTCCTTCAAGAACTTCGCCGTCTCGCCAATCGCCTTCGCCGTGCCGCCGTCCAGCAGCGCGGTGGTCTGTTGGGCCTTGGCATCCGGGAACGTTGAGCCGGCCAGCAACTCCGGCACGTCAGCCGCATTGGCACCGGTCAATTTGGCGATTTTCTGCACCGGCACCGAGTCAGCCGTCCAGCTATCTTTATGCGCGGCATAGTCGGCGAACGAGTCCAGGGTGACCTTGGCGAATTTCGCCACAACGTCAGGATGCTTCTCGGCGAAATCCTTACGCGCCACCCACACCTCGAACGTCGGCGCGCCCCACTGACCCACTTGTGCGGCGTCGGTCAACGTCTTGCCCGTCTTGCGAATTTCCCCCAGCGCCGGCGACCAGACAAACGCGCCATCAATGTCGCCACGCTTCCAGGCCGCAGCGATTTCCGCCGGTTGCAGGTTCACCACTTTGACCTTCGAGGCGTCCAGGCCCCAGTGCTTGAGCGCGCCGAGCAGGCTGTAGTGGGAGGTGGAAACGAACGGTGTGGCGATCGTCTTGCCGATCAAATCTTCCGGTTTATCGATGCCGCTGCCGTTACGCACCACCAGTGCTTCGGCGGCGTTGATCTGCGCGGAAACAATGAACGCAACAATCGGCAGATTGCGCGAGGCGGCCGCGGCCAGCGGGCTCGAGCCGAGGTTGCCAATCTGCACGTCGCCGGAGGCAATGGCTGTCACCACTTCCGGGCCGCTGTTGAAACGACGCCAGTCGATTTTTTCGCCGATGGTCTTTTCGTAAACGCCGTCGGCCTGAGGGACTTTGCTGGGGTCGATGCCGGTTTGATAACCGACGGTGAGGTTCGCTGCTTGGGCGCTGAGGGAAAAAAATAGTGACACACAAACTGTAACAATTGGGCTGGATAGTGCGCGTTTGGTCGTCATGGCGTCGCCTTTCGGTGGGGAATTGTTTCCGAATTGCTTCAAACGCTAAACGATCTAAAAAACGGCTAATAAATACCATTTAGGAATTAGCTTATGAGCTGGAGGCTCTACTCCCGACTCAGTGATGAGTTCTCAACTTAATTCCTAAACGGTATGAGAAAAGAATTAGCTAGTTCTTTTCAGGTTTGTGACGAACTCATGACCTGCATGGACCAAAAAAACGGGGGGGTTAGACCATAGTCGTAGACACAAATAGTTACGATTGACTTGTGGGTCACGCTCTGGCGCTAATCGCGCATCTTAGGATCCTGAGCATCGACTTGGGGCCAGGAACACAAGAATTAGAATCGAGAGGAGCTTCACAATGAACAAGTCCACCTTGGCGTTAGCCGTGGCCGTTGGGGTTTTGGCGCAGCAGGCAGGCGCCGCCGGTTTCATCGAAGACAGCAAGGCTTCCGTTAGTTCGCGTACCTATTATTTCGACGCCGACAACCGTGAAGGTGCCAAGACTCCTGCTAACCGGCAGCGAGAGGCTGCCGAGGGTCTGAAGTTCGATTACCGGTCGGGCTTCACTCAAGGTGTCGTAGGTTTCGGTATCGACGCCCAGGCAATGGTCGGTATCCATCTGGACGGTGGCAAGGGCCATCACCCGGACAATAACTCCTTCAGCCCTAGCGACTCTGATGGTTCGGCAGAGAGTTCGTGGAGCCGTGCGGCGGGCAACGTCAAGGCACGATTCTCGAAGACAGAGGCCCACTACGGTGGCGCTCTGCAACCAAACATGCCGATCCTGATTGCGAACGACAGCCGCGTGCTGCCACAGACCTTTGAAGGTGGCACCATCACCTCGAAGGAAATCGACAACTTCACCTTTAACGTAGGTCAGTTGGAACACGCGACAGGTCGTGCATCCTCCAACAGCACTGGCCTGGCTGTGGCGGGTGGCACAGAGGACAGCAACCAGTTCCGCTACGCCGGTGCAGACTGGGCGGTCACCAAAGAGCTGACGCTGCAGTACTACTACGCGAACCTGGAAAACTACTACAAGCAGAATTTCCTCGGCCTGGTGCACGTCTACCCGATCGCTCCAAACCAGTCGTTCAAGACCGATCTTCGTTACTTCGACAGCAGCTCCGACGGCAAGAACGGCGACGCTGGCTACCAGTTCAACAACAACAGCGGCTACGCCAAGGAAAGGGGCGTGGTCGATAACAAGACCTGGAGCGCCACATTCACCTATACCCTGGGTGGCAGCGCGTTTCTGCTCGGGCATCAGAGTGTCAGCGATGATGGCGGCTTCGTTTTCCTGAACCAGGGCAACGTGGTTGACGGCAGAGGGCGCAACGAAGGTGCCGGCGGCGCCAGCTTCTACTCGTTCACCGACGCCACGGTCGGCAGCTTTATCCGTGCCGGTGAACAGACCTCGTACGGCCAGTATTCCTATGACTTCGCTTCGTTGGGTGTGCCAGGCTTGAAAGCGTCGGCTGCTTACTTGTATGGCCAGGACATCAAGGCCACCAGCGGTGTGGGTAAGGACCTGAACGAGCGGGAAACCGACCTGCGTGTGGATTACGTGATTCAAACGGGTCCGCTTAAAGGGTTTGGCACGACGCTGCGTCACGGTATGTATCGCGGCAACACCAGCACCCTTGATCAGGATCAGACCCGTCTGATCTTCAACTACACCTACAGCTTCCTGTAACAAGTCGGCAGAAAAAGCCTTACCCGTCGGTAAGGCTTTTTTTTGTCTTTGTATATTCCAAAAAGCTTTGTTTTGGTTATTTTTTATTCTTTTTAGGTTTTCTTGCGAGCGCCTAAAGTAGGCCCCGTCCGGTTTCATCACAAGATCCGGCGTTTAGCAAAATAATCCCCGTTAGAAGAACAGTTTCAGGAATCGGCTTTTTAGCCGATACCTCGGATCTGTGCTGTGCAGGCATATTCCGTAACGCTATGAAAAAGGATGATTCAATTCTTTTTAGCTTTATGACGATGTATCCTGCGCGGCCAAAACGACCGGGCTAGAAGGTTCGGCAAAAATTGCGCGTCTTAGGATCCAGGGCATACGACCCAGGACCAGGAACACAAGTATTAGAAACGATAGGAGCGAAACAAATGAACAAGTCCACCTTGGCCCTGGCTGTGGCCGTAGGGGTTTTGGCGCAGCAGGCAGGCGCCGCCGGTTTCATCGAAGACAGCAAGGCCACTCTGGGTCTGCGTAACTTCTACATCAACACCGATAACCGTGATGGTCCGGGCGCGAACAAAAACGAAGAATGGGGCCAAGGCTTCGATCTGCGTTTCATCTCCGGTTACACCCAGGGCACTGTGGGCTTCGGCGTTGATGCGATCGGCCTGCTGGGCGTGCGTCTGGATTCGGGCGGCGGCACCAATGGTGCGGCAAACGGCGCGGCTTACGGCGGCACTGTTTTCCCAAGCAAGTCGAACGGCGAAGCGGTTGATAACTTCTCCAGCCTGGGCCTGACCGCCAAGGCCAAGATCTCCCAGACTGAATTGAAGCTGGGTACTCTGCAGCCGAAAAACCCGGTGATCGTCACCAACGACGGTCGTCTGCTGCCACAGACCTGGCAGGGTGGCCAGATCACTTCCGGCGAGATCAAGGACCTGACTCTGGTCGGTGGGCAGATCGAGCACGTGAAAGGTCGTAACTCCAGCAACAACGAACAACTGTCGATCGGTGGTGCAAACCCACGTATCGCCAACAGCAACAAGTTCATCTATGCCGGTGGTGACTACAAAATCACCAAAGACCTGACTGCCCAGTACTACTACGGCAACCTGGAAGATTTCTACAAACAGCACTTCCTGGGTCTGGTTCACAACTGGGCTATCGGCCCGGGCGTTCTGAAATCTGATCTGCGTTATTTCAACAGCTCGGATGACGGTGCCAACTCCAACACCGCTGCTTACTTCAGCAACGGTAACTACAGCGGCGTGCCTAGCGGCAAAGGCCAGGTCGACAACAATCTGTACAGCGGCCTGTTCCTGTACACCGTTGCCGGTCACACCTTCGGTGGCGGTTATCAGGTCAGCAACGGCAGCAGCGACTTCCCTTGGCTGAACCAAGGCGACGGTTCGTCGAACTACACCATCACCGACATGCAAATCCAGAAGTTCGGCCGTGCCGGCGAGCGCACCTGGCAAGCACGCTACTCGTTTGACTTCGCCAAAGTCGGCGTTCCAGGCTTGACTGCGGGCATGGTTTACCTGCGTGGTGATGACATCGATACCGTTGGCGCACGTGGCGCACAGGCGGCCAATAACGCTTCCGAGTGGGAACGCGACCTGACTGTCGGTTACGTCGTACCGGAAGGCCCGTTGAAGAACGTTGGCTTCATGTGGAAAAACGCTACATGGCGCACCAACATCCCGGGTGTTCGCTCCCAGGACGAAAACCGTCTGATCCTCAGCTACTCGATCCCGCTGTTGTAATAGCGCTCGCGTAACCGCTGAAAAAAAGCCCCGCCCGGCATCTCGCCGGGCGGGGCTTTTGCGTTTTCAAGGCGAGGTCACCCCCGTAATCCCGCCTTGAATATTTCCCTCTTTGCAGCAACTCAAGGCCTTCTCGAACCTTGTCGGCGATGTTCTTCCTGATGCTTGCGAAGGTCCAGTGAACAGATATTTAATATTCATTTATGATCTAAACAAATCGATATTTATTCTTTTTAATCCATAAAGAACGCAGGCACAGTTGAGCTCAACCAGCACTCACCAGGAGCAGCACCATGAGCCTCAGACTGGGCGATATCGCCCCCGACTTCGAACAGGATTCCAGCGCCGGCACCATCCGTTTTCACGAATGGCTGGGCGATAGCTGGGGCGTGCTGTTTTCCCATCCGGCGGACTTTACGCCGGTGTGCACCACTGAACTGGGCTTCACGGCAAAGCTGAAGGATGAATTCGCCAATCGCGGTGTGAAAGCCATCGCCCTGTCCGTGGACCCGGTGGACTCGCACCACAAGTGGATCGAGGACATCAATGAAACCCAGAACGCGGTCGTCAATTTCCCGATCCTGGCCGACGCGGACCGCAAGGTTTCCGACCTCTACGACCTGATCCACCCGAACGCCAATGACACCCTGACCGTGCGTTCGCTGTTCGTGATCGACCCGAACAAAAAGGTAAGGCTGACCATCACCTACCCGGCGAGTACCGGGCGCAATTTCCACGAGATCCTGCGGGTGATCGACTCGCTGCAACTCACCGACAACTATAAGGTGGCCACGCCGGCCAACTGGCAGGACGGTGATGAAGTGGTGATCGTGCCGTCGCTCAAGGACGAAGACGAAATCAAGAAACGCTTTCCCAAGGGCTATCGCGCGGTGAAGCCGTATCTGCGTCTGACGCCGCAGCCCAACCGTTGAGTAAAAACTGTTCCCTGTAGGAGCGAGGCTTGCCCGCGAAGAGGCCATCACATCCAACAATGATAGTGGCTGTGACGTCGCCTTCGCGGGCAAGCCTCGCTCCTACAGGAGAGCGATGCAAATTCCATAAAGCAGGGGATTTTGGGCCGTTTCGACGGCCTTTTTTTATGACCGGAGAACAGTGTTTCTTATATCTCTTTAAGGCATAACCAAATGAATAAATATGATTTATGGATATAACAATCACCTGTTAAGGTCACTTCCATCACAGCGAGATCGCAAACCGCGAATCGCCAACACCGTTCAAGGAATCGCCTGAATGCTGGTCGTCTCACTCGGTGGCAGTCCCAGCCAACGCTCCCGTTCCGGAGTGCTGCTGGAGCGCTCCCAACGCTGGTTGCAGGAGCAAGGTGTGGAAGTAGTGAGTTACCAGGTACGGGACTTCCCGGCCGAAGACTTACTGCATGCACGCTTCGACAGCCCGAAGGTGATCGACCTGCTGCAACAGATTGAAAATGCCGATGGCCTGTTGATCGCCACCCCGGTCTACAAGGCGTCGTTCTCCGGCGCACTGAAAACCGTGCTGGACCTGCTGCCCGAGCGCGCGTTGGACCACAAAGTGGTTTTGCCCATGGCTACCGGCGGCAGCATCGCCCACATGCTGGCGGTGGATTACGCGCTCAAACCGGTGCTGTCGGCGTTGAAAGCCCAGGAAATGCTCCACGGGATTTTTGCCGTGGACAGCCAGATCGCTTACGGCGAAGGCAGTGCTCAGGCGCAGCTGGCGCCAGAGCTGGAACAACGACTGAATGAATCGCTGGAGCTGTTTTTCAGCGCCATGGCCCGACGGCCGAAGCCGCTCGATCCGAACCTGTTGAATGAACGTTTGTTGAGTGCTCGCTGGAGCATTTAAGTCAGCATTTAAGCCATACCTGAAATTGATGTACTGGCCTTACTCGCCCGCTAACGGGCAAGCAGGTGCAGCCAAAACCCAACTGCAAAAAGGAGAGCGCCATGCGCACTGTCATTTTGCGTCGTGGTCTGGTCGCTCTGTTTGCAGCGGCTGTCACCTTCGGCGCCATTACTCAAGCTCAAGCCGAGACTCTGCGAATCGGCTATCAGAAATACGGCACCCTGGTGCTGCTCAAAGCCAAAGGCACTTTGGAAAAACGCCTCGCCGCCCAAGGCGTGGACGTGCAATGGACTGAATTCCCCGGCGGCCCGCAGCTGCTCGAAGGCCTGAACGTCGGTTCGATCGACTTCGGCGTCACTGGCGAAACCCCGCCGGTATTCGCTCAAGCAGCCGGCGCCGATTTGCTCTATGTCGCCTACGAACCGCCAGCGCCGCACAGCGAAGCGATCCTGGTGCCGAAGGACTCGCCGATCAAATCGGTGCAGGACCTCAAGGGCAAGAAAGTCGTCCTGAACAAAGGCTCCAACGTCCATTACTTGCTGGTCCGCGCACTGGAAGACGCCGGCCTCAAATACACCGACATCCAGACCGTATTCCTGCCGCCAGCCGATGCTCGCGCTGCGTTCGAACGTGGCAGCGTCGACGCCTGGGTGATCTGGGACCCGTACCAGGCCGCTGCCGAACAACAGCTGCAAGCACGCACCCTGCGTGATGGCCAAGGCATCGTCGACAACCATCAGTTCTACCTCGCGACCAAGCCTTATGCGCAGAAAAATCCTGAGGTGATCAAGACCCTCGTGGAAGAAGTGCGCGCGGTCGGCGAATGGTCCAAAACCAACCCCATCGAGGTGACCAAACAAGTCTCGCCACTGCTCGGCCTGCCGGCGGACATCACCCTCACTTCGGTGAAACGCCAAGGCTACGGCGCCCTGTTTCTCACACCTGAAGTGGTCGCCGCCCAACAGAAAATCGCCGACAGCTTCTACCAGCTCAAGCTGATTCCGAAACAGTTGAGCATCAAAGACGTGATCTGGACGCCACCGGCAGCCGTTGCCAAAGCGCAGTAATCCGATTCCCCAAGGAGACCACTCCATGAGCCTCAATATTTTCTGGTTCCTGCCTACCCACGGCGACGGCCATTACCTTGGCACCGCCGAAGGCGCTCGCGCCGTCGACCACGGTTACCTGCAACAAGTTGCCCAGGCGGCGGATCGCCTGGGCTTCGGCGGGGTGTTGATTCCCACCGGTCGCTCCTGCGAAGACTCGTGGCTGGTGGCGGCTTCGCTGATCCCGGTGACCCAGCGTTTGAAGTTCCTTGTCGCCCTGCGCCCCGGGATCATTTCCCCGACGGTGGCCGCGCGTCAGGCCGCGACGCTGGATCGCCTGTCCGGCGGTCGTGCGTTGTTCAACCTGGTGACCGGCGGCGATCCGGAAGAATTGGCTGGCGATGGTTTGTTCCTGACCCACGAAGAGCGCTATCAGGCTTCGGTGGAATTCACCCGCATCTGGCGCCGCGTGCTGGAAGGCGAAACCGTTGATTACGACGGTCAGCACATCAGCGTGAAGGGCGCCAAGTTGCTCTATCCGCCGATCCAGCAACCGCGTCCCCCGCTGTACTTCGGCGGTTCTTCGGAAGCGGCGCAAGATCTGGCCGCGGAGCAGGTCGAAATGGTTCTGACCTGGGGCGAACCACCGGCTGCCGTTGCCGAGAAGATTGAACAAGTGCGCGCCAAAGCCGCGAAGCTCGGTCGTACCGTACGCTTCGGCATTCGTCTGCATGTGATCGTTCGTGAAACCAATGCCGAAGCCTGGCAAGCGGCGGATCGGCTGATCTCTCATCTGGACGACGAAACCATTGCCCGTGCCCAGGCTTCTCTGGCGCGGTTCGATTCGGTCGGCCAGCAACGCATGGCCGCGCTGCATGGCGGCAGCCGCGACAACCTGGAAGTCAGCCCCAACCTGTGGGCCGGTGTTGGTCTGGTGCGTGGCGGTGCCGGAACGGCGCTGGTCGGCGATGGTCCGACCGTGGCTGCTCGCGTGAATGAATACGCAGACCTGGGCATCGATACTTTCATCTTCTCCGGTTATCCACACTTGGAAGAGTCGTACCGGGTCGCCGAGTTGCTGTTCCCGCACCTCGACATCGAACGTCCGGAGCTGCCCCAAGGCGCCAACTATGTCAGCCCGTTTGGTGAGATGGTCGCCAACGATATTCTTCCCAAAGCCGCGTCCCAGAGCTGAGGCGCGCCATGAAGAGAATTATCCACAACCTCGCGCCCTGGGCGTTGCCGGTGTTGCTGCTGGCGGTGTGGCAGTTGTCGGTGTCGGCGGGCTGGTTGTCGACACGGATTCTGCCGGCGCCGATCGCGGTCATTGAGGCCGGCGTGAGTCTGGTGCGTAGCGGAGAAATCTGGACGCACCTGGCAATCAGCGGCTGGCGTGCCGCGTTGGGCTTCACCATCGGTGGCAGCATCGGTTTGGCCTTGGGTTTCATCACCGGCCTGTCGAAATGGGGCGAACGCCTGCTCGACAGTTCGGTGCAGATGATCCGCAACGTGCCGCACCTGGCGCTGATTCCACTGGTGATCCTGTGGTTCGGCATCGATGAGTCGGCGAAGATTTTCCTGGTGGCGTTGGGCACGTTGTTCCCGATCTACCTCAACACCTATCACGGCATCCGCAACGTCGATCCGGCGCTGGTGGAAATGTCCCGCAGTTATGGCTTGTCCGGTTTCAGTCTGTTCCGCCAGGTGATTCTGCCGGGTGCGCTGCCTTCGATTCTGGTGGGTGTGCGCTTCGCACTGGGCTTCATGTGGCTGACGCTGATCGTCGCGGAAACCATTTCCGCCAGCTCCGGCATTGGCTACCTGGCGATGAATGCCCGGGAGTTTTTACAGACGGACGTGGTGGTGCTGGCGATCCTGATGTACGCCGTGCTTGGCAAACTTGCCGACCTCGCGGCCCGTGGACTTGAACGTGTCTGGCTGCGCTGGCATCCGGCGTATCAGGTTGCCAAAGGAGGTGCCGCATGACCGCTCAACAACCTCCACGCCTGCTGCGCGGGATTCCGCTGGTGGTGCGCAAGCTGCAAAAGACCTTTGGCTCACGGCAGGTGTTGCGTGAGATCGATCTGCACATCCCGGCCGGTCAGTTTGTCGCCGTGGTCGGTCGCAGTGGCTGTGGCAAAAGTACCTTGCTGCGGCTGCTCGCCGGCCTCGACAAACCCACTGGCGGTGAATTGCTCGCCGGCTCCGCGCCGCTGAGCGATGCGCGGGAAGACACCCGACTGATGTTCCAGGAAGCGCGTTTGCTGCCCTGGAAAAAGGTCATCGACAACGTCGGCCTCGGGCTCAAGGGCAACTGGCGGCCGCAAGCGCTGGAAGCCTTGGAATCGGTCGGTCTGGCGGATCGAGCCAATGAATGGCCGGCGGCCTTGTCCGGTGGCCAGAAGCAACGCGTGGCCCTAGCCCGCGCGCTGATTCATCAACCGCGCTTGCTGTTGCTCGACGAACCCCTTGGCGCGCTGGACGCCCTGACCCGAATTGAAATGCAGCAGCTGATCGAACGGCTCTGGCAGAAGCATGGCTTCACCGTGTTGCTGGTGACCCACGACGTCAGTGAAGCGGTGGCGATTGCCGATCGGGTGATCCTGATCGAAGAGGGCGAAGTCGGCCTCGACCTGCACGTTGAGCTGCCGCGCCCTCGGGTCCGCGGCTCCCATCGGCTGGCGGCGCTGGAAACCGAAGTCCTCAATCGCGTGCTGGCGCTGCCCGGCCAGCCGCCGGAACCGGAACCTGTTTCACCCTTGCCTACGCAATTGCGTTGGGCGCAATAACCCGCCTTATCCACTGACAGGAATCAACATCATGACTATCAAAGCCATCAACGTTCGTAACCAGTTCAAAGGCTCGATCAAGGAAATCGTACTGGGTGACGTGCTGTCGGAAATCGACGTACAGACCGCTTCCGGCATCGTCACTTCGGTGATCACCACGCGTTCAGTGAAAGAGCTGGAACTGGTGGTCGGCAGCGAAGTGATCGCGTTTGTGAAATCCACCGAGGTGTCGATCGCCAAGTTGTAAGCGCGTGCATTGCGCACAACCCCGGAGGGTGTGAACCCTGATCGTTCCCACGCTTTGCGTGGGAATGCCTCTTTGGACGCTCCGCGTCCAGTGACGCGGAGCGTCACGGGCTGCATTCCTACGCAGAGCGTGGGAACGATCAAGGTTCAGGTTGGAATAGCGCGCTTCGGCAGGTAAGGCGGCAAATACAGCCCCAGATACGCATCAAACACCCGCATCCCTTCTTCCGCCATGCGCGGCGTGATCTGCCCATGCTGCTGCACCGAGCGCGCATACACCCGATCCCCCAGCTCCATTGCCAGCGCAAACACATCGACATCCTTGGGCAGCCTTGGCAGTTCGAAGTGATGATCGAACAGCTTGTGCATCAGGTCGCCGAGTTCGATGTCGTGCTGGCGGTCAGCCTGGGTGACTTCGGTCAGCCCATGCTGAGCGAGGATCAACTGGCGGGCAGCGGCATCTTCGCCATAGATGTCGAGCATGCGCTGCTCCACGATTCGTGAGAGGTCACGCCAGCCGCTGAGGGCGTTGTGGTCGATGGGCGCTTGCAGGCAGGCGCGGAACGCGGCGTGGACGTCGGCCGTCAAGGCTTCGAGCAGGGCCGGGACGCTGGCGAAGAAATGGTAGACGGAGGAGGGCGGGATCTCCGCGCGCTCGGCGACGCTGTAGATCGACAGGCTGGCCACACCTTCGGCAGCCAGCAGTGTGCGGGCGGCATCGAGTATCGAATCGATCCGGGCCTGGCTGCGGGCGCGGGGTTTGCGAACGGTGGCGGTGCGCGTCATTGGAGTCCTCCTGCGGGGCAGGGGGCATTGTACGCAGAGCGGGCAGATGTTCCATATCCCCTGTGGCGAGGGGGCTTGCCCCCGTTGGAGTGCGCAGCACTCCCCAGATCCGGTAAACGAGTTATGTCTGTTGCAATGAGATTGCCTGTTTTGGGGCTGCTTCGCAGCCCAACGGGGGCAAGCCCCCTCGCCACAGGGGTTGGTGTTCAGCCATAAAAAACGCCGCAAGCCTTGTCAGCCTGCGGCGTTTGTTTTTACTGCAACCGCTTAAACGGTATGCAGGTACCAGTTGTATTCAAGGTCGGAGATGGAGTGCTCAAACTCCTCCAGCTCGCTTTCCTTACAAGCCACGAAGATATCGATGTATTTCGGATCGATGTACTTGGCCATGACTTCGCTGTCGTCCAGCTCACGCAGTGCGTCGCGCAGGTTGTTCGGCAGGCTTTGCTCGTTCTGCTCGTAGGAGTTGCCTTCTACGGGGGCGCCCGGCTCGATCTTGTTGGTCAGGCCGTGATGCACGCCTGCCAGAACCGAAGCCATCAACAGATACGGGTTGGCGTCGGCGCCGGCCACACGGTGTTCGATGCGCACGGCATCGGCGGCACCGGTTGGAACGCGGATCGCCACGGTACGGTTGTCCAGGCCCCAGCACGGCGAGTTCGGCACGTAGAACTGTGCGCCGAAACGACGGTAGGAGTTGACGTTCGGGCAGAGGAAGGCCATCTGCGCCGGTAGGGTCTCGAGCACACCGCCGATCGCGTGACGCAGTGCGGCGTTCTGCTCGGGATCCTCGCTGGCAAAAATGTTTTTGCCTTCTTTATCAAGAATCGAAATGTGCACGTGCAGACCATTACCCGCCTGGCCTGGGTAAGGCTTGGCCATGAAGGTGGTGTCCATCTCATGGTCGTAGGCGATGTTCTTGATCAGGCGCTTGAGCAAGACCGCGTAGTCGCAAGCCTTGATCGGGTCGGCCACGTGGTGCAGGTTCACTTCGAACTGCGCCGGGGCACTTTCCTTGACGATTGCATCGGCAGGAATGCCTTGCTCCTTCGCACCTTCCAGAATGTCCTGGAGGCAGTCGACGTATTCGTCGAGGTCGTCGATCAGGTACACCTGAGTCGAATGCGGGCGTTTGCCGGACACCGGCGAGCGTGGCGGTTGCGGACGACCGTTCACGTTCTCCTGGTCGATCAGGTAGAACTCCAGTTCGAACGCGGCACAGATGGTCAGGCCCATCTCGTCGAACTTGCGAACCACATTGGCCAGCACTTCTCGCGGGTCGGCAAAGAACGGCTGGCCTTCGAGTTCGTGCATGGTCATTAACAGTTGCGCGGTAGGACGCTTCTGCCAGGGTTCGTTGCACAGGGTGTCAGGGATTGGATAGCAGATTCGGTCAGCATCGCCGATGTCCAGGCCCAGGCCGGTGCTTTCCACCGTCGAGCCATTGATATCCAGAGCAAATAGAGAGGCCGGCAGGTTGATGCCTTTCTCGTAAACCTTGTGGAGGCTGGTGCGTTCAATGCGCTTGCCGCGCACCACACCATTCATATCCGCAATCAGAAGTACAAAGTACATAACATCAGGATGTTCCTTAATGAACGAGTTCGCTTCTTTAAGCTGAACGGCACGCGGGGGTACCGACATGATGCAACACCTTTGTTGTTAAAAATATCAATCATTGATCTCTTCGGGTTTCAGTCAACCCGAACGGCATGCCGAAGTCAAGCGAGGCCTTTTTTGCCCTAAAAAAGCGCTCGTAGGGCTTTTTTGAGGCAGTTTGGGGCGTTTTTATGCCTTTGAGCGCTTTGGCGCCCGCGAGCTTGAGCGGGCCGTGTTGTATTTTTTACGGGGGTGTTGTGTAAAAAAATGAACAAGGCTAAGCTCGATTCAAACCCATAACAGCAATAATACCGGGGTGCTTCATGTCTCGCCTGCCGTTAATCGGCGTCGCCATCTGCTCAAGGCAGATCGGTCTGCATGCTTATCACATCAGTGGCGATTGTTGCGTTCACGCCAAGGCAAGCGTTGCCACGGGCGTGCCGTCGACTCTTCCTTCCCCGGCGAACTTGCTGTCCCCGTCCGATATTCTGGACGGTCTACACGACATTCTCTTTACTGGCTCTCTTTCCAATATAGAACCGTTTCGCCCTGGCAGCCCGACCAACGCGTCGGCTTTTGCTCATGATTCTGCACGTTCCACTACGCTCTCGCTGACCCACGCCATTACCCGAGTGGGTACTTGTGCGCGGCTATTGCAGTGGCAATCTGTATCACGCGACGCCCATGCGTCAAACAACGCCTGACTTGTAAGAGTCAGGAAACTCAGCCTAAGAGGCATTTATGAGTAACAACCTCGACCAGCTCACCGATTGGTTGAAAGACCACAAGATCACAGAAGTCGAATGCATGATCGCCGACTTGACCGGGATCACCCGGGGCAAGATTTCGCCGACCAACAAGTTCATTGCCGAAAAAGGCATGCGCCTGCCCGAGAGCGTTCTGTTGCAGACCGTGACCGGCGACTATGTCGAAGACGACATCTATTACGAGCTGCTCGACCCGGCCGACATCGACATGATCTGCCGGCCCGACCAGAACGCGGTGTATGTGGTGCCGTGGTCCATCGAGCCGACCGCCCAGGTGATCCACGACACCTACGACAAGCAAGGTAACCCGATCGAGCTGTCGCCGCGCAATGTGCTCAAGAAAGTGTTGAAACTCTATGCCGACAAGGGCTGGCAGCCAATCGTGGCGCCGGAAATGGAGTTTTACCTGACCAAGCGCAGCGACGACCCGGACTACCCGTTGCAACCGCCGATTGGCCGTTCCGGGCGCCCGGAAACCGGCCGTCAGTCGTTCTCCATTGAAGCGGCGAACGAATTCGATCCGCTGTTCGAAGACGTCTACGACTGGTGCGAATTGCAGGAACTGGACCTCGACACGTTGATCCACGAGGACGGCACGGCGCAGATGGAAATCAACTTCCGTCACGGCGATGCCCTGTCCCTGGCCGACCAGATCCTGATCTTCAAACGCACCATGCGCGAAGCTGCGCTCAAGCACGACGTGGCGGCCACTTTCATGGCCAAGCCCATGACCGGCGAGCCGGGCAGTGCGATGCACTTGCACCAGAGCATCATCGACATGGAAACCGGCAAGAACGTCTTCTCCAACGAAGACGGGAGCATGAGCCAGCTGTTCCTGCACCACATCGGTGGTTTGCAGAAGCTGATCCCCGAGTTGTTGCCGCTGTTCGCGCCGAACGTGAACTCGTTCCGCCGCTTCCTGCCGGACACTTCGGCACCGGTGAACGTGGAGTGGGGCGAAGAGAACCGCACCGTGGGCCTGCGGGTTCCGGATGCAGGGCCGCAAAACCGTCGGGTGGAAAACCGCCTGCCGGGCGCCGACGCCAACCCGTACCTGGCGATTGCCGCGAGCCTGCTCTGCGGTTACATCGGCATGGTCGAAGGCTTGAACCCGAGTGCGCCGGTGGTGGGTCGTGGCTATGAACGCCGCAACCTGCGCCTGCCACTAACCATCGAAGACGCGCTGGAACGCATGGAGCACAGCGCGACCATCGAGAAATACCTGGGCAAGAAATTCATCACTGGCTACGTCGCGGTCAAGCGGGCCGAGCATGAAAACTTCAAGCGCGTGATCAGTTCGTGGGAGCGGGAATTCCTGCTCTTCGCCGTCTGATGCGCCGGGCGCGACTGCACCTGGTCGCGCCTTTCACCGAAATCTTAGGAGAATTCGCATGACCAGCAACAACCCGCAAACCCGTGAATGGCAAACCCTGAGCAACGATCACCACCTGGCCCCTTTCAGCGACTTCAAGCAGCTGAAAGAGAAAGGCCCGCGGATCATCACCAACGCCAAGGGCGTTTACCTCTGGGACAGCGAAGGCAACAAGATCCTCGACGGCATGGCCGGGCTGTGGTGCGTTGCGATTGGCTACGGTCGCGATGAACTGGCCGATGCCGCCAGCAAACAGATGCGCGAGCTGCCTTACTACAACCTGTTCTTCCAGACCGCTCACCCGCCGGTGCTGGAACTGGCCAAGGCCATCGCCGACATCGCGCCGCAAGGCATGAACCACGTGTTCTTCACCGGTTCCGGCTCCGAAGGCAACGACACCATGCTGCGTATGGTCCGCCACTATTGGGCGATCAAGGGTCAGCCGAAGAAGAAAGTCATCATCAGTCGCAAGAACGGCTATCACGGTTCCACCGTGGCCGGCGCGAGCCTGGGTGGTATGACCTACATGCACGAACAGGGCGACTTGCCGATCCCGGGCATCGTCCACATCGCCCAGCCGTACTGGTTCGCTGAAGGCGGCGACATGACACCGGAAGAATTCGGTGTGTGGGCGGCCAATCAGCTGGAAGAGAAGATTCTGGAAATCGGCGTGGACAACGTCGGTGCCTTTATTGCCGAGCCGATCCAGGGCGCCGGCGGCGTGATCATTCCGCCAGAAACCTACTGGCCGCGCATCAAGGAAATCCTCGCCAAGTACGACATTCTGTTCGTGGCGGATGAAGTGATCTGTGGATTCGGCCGTACCGGTGAGTGGTTCGGTTCCGATTTCTACGGCCTCAAGCCCGACATGATGACCATCGCCAAAGGCCTGACCTCCGGCTACATCCCGATGGGTGGCCTGATCGTGCGCGACGAAGTGGTCGCAGTGCTCAACGAAGGTGGCGATTTCAACCACGGTTTCACCTATTCCGGTCACCCGGTGGCCGCTGCGGTGGCGCTGGAAAACATCCGCATCCTGCGCGAAGAGAAAATTATCGAGCGCGTCCATGCAGAAACGGCACCCTATTTGCAGAGTCGCCTACGAGAACTGAACGATCATCCTCTGGTGGGTGAAGTGCGTGGGGTCGGTCTGTTGGGGGCCATCGAACTGGTGCAGGACAAGGCCACTCGCAAGCGTTACGAAGGCAAGGGCGTCGGCATGATCTGCCGCACGTTCTGCTTCGACAACGGCCTGATCATGCGCGCCGTGGGCGACACCATGATCATTGCTCCGCCACTGGTGATTACCAAGGCTGAAATCGATGAGTTGGTGGCCAAGGCACGCAAGTGTCTGGACCTGACCCTGAGTGCGTTGCAGGGCTAAGTGCTAGGCTCTGAGCGGGGTGTGAAGTGTGCACTTCGCTCAGCGCAAACAAAGGATGGGTCTTTCCTTGAAAGCCTGCCTTGGATCTTGCCAGACTACCGGTTGTTCGGAGTGCCCGGGAAAGGCCGCTGAACACGTGGTTAAAAAGAAAAATTGGAGCATTACCCATGAAGACATTAGGTATGAAGATAGCTGGCAAGACCCTCCTCGCCATGTCCCTGATGGGCGTGATGGCGGGCGCAGTTCAGGCGGACGACAAAGTTCTTCACGTGTACAACTGGTCTGATTACATCGCACCGGACACCGTCAAGAAGTTCGAAGCCGAGTCGGGGATCAAGGTTGTTTACGACGTATTCGACAGTAACGAAACTCTGGAAGCCAAGTTGCTGGCAGGCAAGTCCGGCTACGACATCGTTGTGCCGTCGAACAACTTCCTGGCCAAGCAGATCAAGGCTGGCGTTTACCAGAAGCTCGACAAGTCCAAGCTGCCAAACTGGAAGAACCTGAACCCTGACCTGCTTAAAGCAGTATCGGTGAGCGACCCGGGCAACGAGCATGCCTTCCCGTATATGTGGGGTTCGATCGGCATCGGCTTCAACGCCGAGAAGGTCAAGGCTGCACTGGGTGCCGATGCGCCAACCAATTCCTGGGACCTGCTGTTCAAACCTGAAAACGCCGCGAAGTTGAAATCGTGCGGTATCAGTTTCCTCGATTCGCCAACCGAGATGATTCCGGTGGCGTTGCACTACCTGGGCTATCCAACCGACAGCCAGGACAAAAAACAACTGGCCGAAGCCGAAGCACTGTTCCTGAAGATTCGTCCTTCGGTGGGCTACTTCCACTCGTCCAAGTACATCTCCGACCTGGCCAACGGCAACATCTGCGTAGCCGTGGGTTACTCGGGTGATATCTACCAGGCCAAGTCCCGCGCGGCTGAAGCCGGTGACAAGGTGAAAGTCAGCTACAACATTCCGAAAGAAGGTGCAGGCAGCTTCTACGACATGGTCGCCATCCCTAAAGATGCCGAAAACGTCGAAGGCGCCTACAAGTTCATGACCTTCCTGCAGAAGCCGGAAATCATGGCTGAAATCACCAACGCCGTGCGTTTCCCGAACGGTAACGCGGCAGCCACTGCATTGGTTGAAAAAGAAATCACCGACGATCCAGGCATCTACCCGCCAGCGGACGTGCTGGCCAAACTGTACGCGATCGCCGACTTGCCGGCCGCGACCCAGCGGATCATGACGCGCAGCTGGACCAAGATTAAATCGGGTAAATAAGTAAAACCCTGTAGCAGCTGCCGAAGGCTGCGTTGAGGTCCGAAGGGCCTCCGCTTTTTCAACAGCACAACTGCTTCGCAGTTGAACGCAGCCTGCGGCAGCTGCTACAGATCTTCATAAAGTTTGCTGGAACGGTTTTTCGAGGGTAAGTTGCGCGCCGGTTTTGTTGTCAGGCCGCCATGGCTGTCATGTAACGCGGGGCAACTTGGGCCCAACTAATTTTAGAGGACCTCCACTTGCCTATTTTTTCTTTGTTGCGCAATGCCATGCTGGTTGGCGCGGGGCTGACGTTGGCTGTCAGTGTCCAGGCCGCCGGTACTGTGCATATTTATAACTGGTCGGACTACATCGGTCCGACCACCCTGGCCGACTTCCAGAAAGAGACCGGCATCAAACCGGTTTATGACGTCTTCGACTCTAACGAAACCCTGGAAGGCAAGTTGCTGGCCGGGCGTACCGGTTACGACGTGGTCGTGCCGTCCAACCACTTCCTCGGCAAGCAGATCAAGGCGGGCGCTTTCCAGAAACTCGACAAGTCGAAACTGACCAACTATTCCAACCTCGATCCGGTACTGCTCAAGCGTCTTGAGCAAAACGATCCGGGTAACCAGTACGCCGTGCCTTACCTGTGGGGCACCAACGGCATTGGTTACAACGTCGAAAAGATCAAGGCTGTGCTGGGCGTCGACAAGATCGATTCCTGGAGCGTGGTGTTCGAACCGGAGAACATCAAGAAGCTGCACAGTTGCGGCGTGGCGTTCCTCGATTCCGCCGATGAAATGATGCCCACCGTCCTCAACTACATGGGCCTCAACGCCAACAGCACCAACCCCGAAGACTACAAAAAGGCCGAAGCCAAGTTGCTGGCGGTGCGCCCTTACGTGACGTACTTCCACTCCTCCAAATACATCGCGGACCTGGCCAACGGCGACATCTGCATCGCGATCGGCTTCTCCGGTGACATGTTCCAGGCCAAGGCCCGCGCGGAAGAAGCCGGCAAAGGCGTGAACGTGGCCTACACCATTCCCAAAGAGGGCGGTGCGCTGTGGTTCGACATGCTGGCGATTCCGAAGGATTCAGCCAACGTCAAAGAGGCCCACGCCTTCATCAACTATTTGTTGAAACCCGAGGTGATCGCACAGGTCAGTGATTCTGTTGGCTATGCGAACCCCAACCCTGGCTCGGACAAATTGATGGAGCAGTCCATTCGCACCGACGAGTCGGTTTATCCACCGCAAGCCGTCCTCGACAAGACCTACGTGTCCGTCGAGTTACCACCAAACATTCAACGTTTGATGACCCGCAGCTGGACCAAGGTCAAGTCGGGTAAATAGCTGAAAGGCTCAAACTATCCAAGGTTGGCTCACCTTGAGCGAACTGCACTCTTTTTTTCTGGGAGTTTCGTAAATGGCAGTTGCCTCCGGCGCCTATAAGAAAGCCCTCGAGGGCGACCAGACACCTAAACAGGTGTTGGTCAAAATCGACCGGGTCACGAAGAAGTTCGACGAGACGATTGCCGTGGACGATGTGTCCCTGGAAATCAAGAAAGGCGAGATTTTCGCTCTGCTCGGCGGTTCGGGATCGGGCAAATCCACGTTGCTGCGCATGCTCGCAGGCTTCGAACGGCCCACGGAGGGGCGCATTTTCCTCGATGGCGTAGACATCACTGACATGCCGCCGTACGAGCGGCCGATCAACATGATGTTCCAGTCCTACGCCTTGTTCCCGCACATGACCGTGGCGCAGAACATCGCCTTCGGCCTCAAGCAGGACAAAATCCCCGCCGCTGAAGTCGATGCCCGTGTCGCGGACATGCTCAAGCTGGTTCAGATGACGCAGTACGCCAAGCGCAAGCCGCATCAGTTGTCCGGTGGTCAGCGTCAGCGTGTGGCCCTGGCGCGTTCTCTGGCGAAGCGTCCGAAGCTGTTGCTGCTCGATGAACCGATGGGTGCGCTGGACAAGAAGCTGCGTTCGCAAATGCAGCTGGAGCTGGTCGAGATCATCGAGCGCGTCGGCGTAACCTGCGTCATGGTGACCCACGATCAGGAAGAAGCCATGACCATGGCCGAGCGCATCGCGATCATGCACCTGGGCTGGATCGCCCAGATCGGCAGCCCGATCGACATCTACGAAACCCCGACCAGTCGCCTGGTCTGCGAATTCATCGGCAACGTCAACATCTTCGACGGTGAAGTAATCGACGACGCCGAAGGCCACGCCACCATCACGTGCAAGGACCTGGACCGCCAGATCTACGTGGGCCACGGCATCAGTACCTCGGTGCAGGACAAATCCGTGACCTACGCGATCCGTCCGGAAAAACTGCTGGTGACCCCGACCATGCCGACCTGCGAGTACAACTGGTCCAGCGGCAAGGTGCACGACATCGCCTACCTCGGTGGTCACTCGGTGTTCTACGTCGAGCTGCCGAGCGGCAAGATCGTCCAGTCGTTCGTCGCCAATGCCGAGCGCCGCGGCCAGCGCCCAACCTGGGGTGACCAGGTTTACGTGTACTGGGAAGACGACAGCGGCGTGGTACTTCGCTCATGAACATGCGCAAATTCAAACGCCGCCTCAATCGAATAATTCCCGGTGGCCGCCAACTGGTCATCGGGGTTCCGTTCATCTGGCTGTTCCTGTTCTTCATGCTGCCGTTCTTCATCGTCCTGAAGATCAGCTTCGCCGAAGCCGACGTGGCCATCCCGCCGTACACCGAGATCTACAGCTTCATCGACCAGAAGCTCCAGGTGCTGTTGAACCTGGGCAACTACGCGATGCTGGCCGGCGACGAGTTGTACATCGCCGCCTACCTTGGCTCGCTGAAGATGGCGCTGATCAGCACCATCCTCTGTTTGCTGATCGGCTACCCGATGGCCTACGCCATTGCCAGTGCCCGCAAAGAGATGCAAACGGTGCTGGTGCTGCTGATCATGATGCCGACCTGGACCGCGATCCTGATCCGCGTGTATGCGTGGATGGGCATCCTCAGCAACAACGGTCTGCTCAACGGTTTCCTGATGACCATGGGCTGGATCGACGAACCGCTGCAGATCCTCAACACCAACCTCGCGGTGTACATCGGCGTGGTTTATTCGTACCTGCCGTTCATGATCCTGCCGCTCTACGCCAACCTGGTGAAGCACGACAACAGTCTGCTGGAAGCCGCGTCGGACCTCGGTTCGAGTACGTTCAACAGCTTCTGGAAGATCACCATTCCATTGTCCAAGAACGGCATCGTCGCCGGTTGCATGCTGGTGTTCATTCCGGTCGTGGGTGAGTTCGTGATCCCGGAACTGCTCGGCGGTCCGGAAACCCTGATGATCGGTAAAGTGCTCTGGCAAGAGTTCTTCAACAACCGTGACTGGCCGGTGGCCTCTGCGCTGGCAGTGGTCATGCTGCTGATCCTGATTGTGCCAATTATCCTGTTCAACCGCAGTCAGGCCAAAGAAATGGAGGGTAAAGAATGAAGCGCTTCCGTTTCTCGAGTTTCATGCTGATCGCGGGCTTGCTGTTCATCTACGCACCGATGCTGATTCTGGTGATCTACTCGTTCAACGCCTCGAAACTGGTGACGGTGTGGGGCGGCTGGTCGATCAAGTGGTACGTCGGGTTGATGGACAACACGCAACTGATGGGCTCGGTGGTGCGCTCGCTGGAAATCGCCTGCTACACGGCGGTGGCGGCGGTGGCACTGGGTACATTGGCGGCGTTCGTCCTGACCCGGATCACCCACTTCAAGGGGCGCACGTTGTTCGGTGGCCTGGTTACCGCGCCGCTGGTGATGCCCGAAGTGATCACCGGTCTGTCGCTGTTGCTGCTGTTCGTGGCCATGGCGCAGATGATCGGCTGGCCACAGGAACGCGGCATCGTCACCATCTGGATCGCCCACACCACGTTCTGCGCGGCCTATGTGGCGGTGGTGGTGTCGGCGCGCTTGCGTGAGCTGGACCTGTCCATCGAAGAGGCGGCCATGGACCTCGGTGCGCGGCCGTGGAAGGTGTTCTTCCTGATCACCATCCCGATGATCGCGCCCTCCCTGGGTGCCGGCGGCATGATGTCGTTCGCCTTGTCGCTGGATGACCTAGTGTTGGCGAGCTTTGTATCGGGACCTGGGTCGACGACCTTGCCGATGGAAGTGTTCTCGGCGGTGCGCCTGGGGGTCAAACCCGAGATCAACGCTGTGGCCAGTCTGATTCTGCTGGCGGTTTCGCTGATGACCTTCCTGGTCTGGTTCTTCAGCCGCCGTGCCGAAGAAGCGCGCAAGCGTGCGATCCAGCAGGCGATCGAAGAAAGCGCTGCCGACTCCTGGAAACAACCGGACGTGCGCCGCGCACAGGCACCGGAAGCGGCTTGAGCCTACGATGATCGTTCCCACGCTCTGCGTGGGAATGCCTCCACGGACGCTCCGCGTCCGCTCTTGATGGGACGCGGAGCGTCCCGGGCTGCATTCCCACGCGGAGCGTGGGAATGATCAGTGTGGGGTCAGGAAATCCAGGGAGACTTGCGGATGATTTCGACGAAGTTCATCGGCTTGAACCCCGGCTCGCTGTCCACCAGCACATCCGCGTTTACCGTGCCGAACGTGGTGTCCGGTTTGTGTTTGAAGCCGTTGGCGAACGCACACAGGATGCATTCCTTGAACCCTTCTCCCCGTGGATGCGCATGCACCACTGCCTCACGTTGCACGGTGGGGAATGCGGCGTAATCGATACCCAGCACATCCATTTCCACACCGGCCGTGACCAATGCAACGTTAGGCCGCAAGTGTTGCGGTACACCTGGCGTGGTGTGCAAGGCAATCGACAGCCACACCTGCTCGATATCGCCATCCGACAAACCATAAGGCTTGAGGAACGCTTTGGCGGCGTTGGCGCTATCAACTTCGAAGCGCTCGTTGTCCGTGCGATGACCTTCCACCAGGCCCAGGTCATGGAACATGGCGCCGACGTAGAGCATTTCCGGATCGTAGGCCAACTGCTTGCGCTCACCGCTCAGGGCGCCGAACAGAAACACCCGGCGCGAGTGGTGGTAAAGCAAGTCGGACTCGGCGTCGCGAATGTATTCAGTGGTGGCCTTGGCCAACGCGCTGTCAGGGATTTTGATACCGGCAATGATGCTGCTCATGGTGCTTTCCTCGTGGGGAACGCCGTGGCGGCGCTGATGGAGCAAGTCTGTTCCGGCAGCCAAGACCGGACAATCGATCCATGGCTGCGATCCTTGCCAATGAGCATGCATATCGCGCCAACCTCGCTTGTTGCGCCCGGATTGGCTAAGTTTGCTCGGGGAGCAAGAGCTTTTGTGGTGAGGGGATTTTTGTGGCGAGGGGGCTTGCCCCGTTGGGCTGCGAAGCGGCCCCAAAAGACTGGGAGCGCTGCGCACTCCAACGGGGGCAAGCCCCCTCGCCACAAAGATGCATTTGCCACAGATTAGTGTTGGCCCTGATCCATTGAGAGCGATTCCTGCCATGAGTAAAACCGTTGCTATCGTGGTGTTCGCCGGCGTCCAGTCGCTGGACGTCACCGGTCCCATGGATGTGTTTTGCGAAGCCAATCGTTTCCTCGAGCCGCATGACCATTACCGGTTAGAGGTCATCGGCGTCGAACGCGGGATGATGGCGTGCTCCAACGGTTTGTCACTCAATGCCCATCGGCATTTCAGTGAAGCGCTGGACGCTTATGACTTGCTGCTGGTGGCCGGCGGGCCGCAGTTGCCGTTCCTGGATTTTGGCGCGGGCTTCGATGGCTGGTTGCGCGATGCCTGTGCGCGGGCGCAGCGGTTTGGCTCGATCTGCAACGGTGCGTTCATGCTGGCCCGGGCCGGCTTGCTTGATGGGCGAACTGTCACCACCCATTGGGACGATGCCGCGGCGTTGGCGACGCGGTGCCCGTCCACTCAGGTCGATGCCGATCGCCTGTACGTTCAGGACGGCGAACTCTTCACCTCGGCCGGGGTGACGGCGGGGATTGATTTGTCGTTGTACCTGTTGGCCCGGGACCACGGACCGGAAGTGGCGTTGAGCGTGGCCAAGCGGCTGGTGGTGTTCACCCAGCGCTCGGGCGGGCAATCGCAGTTCAGCCCGTTCCTCACGCCCCACGCCGAACCGACATCGGCGGTGGCGTTGGTGCAGCTCTACGTCCTGGCCAACCTTACCGGCGACCTGACCATTGCCGATCTGGCGAACGCCGCCAACATGAGCGCCCGTAACTTTTCCCGGGTGTTCGCCAAGGAAGCGAAAATCACCCCGGCGGAATTCGTCGAGCGGGCAAGGGTGGATGCGGCGCGGGTGCTGCTTGAAAGCACTCATTCGCCGCTCAAGACCGTGGCGTATCAGTGCGGGTTTCGCGACGCCCAGCATATGCGCACGGTGTTCAACCGCAGGCTGGGAGTGACGCCGCAGCAGTTCAGGCTGAATTTTGCGGCGATGGTTTGAGCCATGAATATGCGGTGTTCTTGCGGGCCTCTTCGCGGGCAAGCCTCGCTCCTACAGATGACTGCATACCCTGTAGGAGCGAGGCTTGCCCGCGAAGGCGTCAGCCCAGGCAACAAAAATCTACTGCGCAGCCCGCGCCGGCAAGAACTTCAACGTACTGCGCGTATTGGCCGTGACTTCTTCGTCATTGAAATGCGCCTCGTAGTAAATCCCTTCGACATACGCCTCAGCCTGATCGTCGTAGTGGCTGTCGAACGGCACGCCGCTCTGGCCGACCGGGTTGATGGTCAGGCTGTGGGCCGGGTCGGCAAAGTCCACCAGACGCCGGGTCGACGGGCCATAAGTCACCGGCCACGGCGCCGGGCCGATCTTGGCCGAGAGGTTGTTCGGCACTTCATGGGTGCCGGGCGCCGCGAACGGGCCGACGTTGAAGATTCGCTCCAGCGGCTTCTGCATGCCCAACGGATGGCCGTGGGTCAGGGTGTGCGCCTTGCCCCACTGCCAGTGCGCGAAATCAGCGCCAAGGGTGGTCTTGAGATGAGCGAGGCTCGCTTGCCAGGCCACCTTGACCGTGTCGGCGCGGGTTTCCTTGCCGAGGGTATTTCGGTTGTCCCACCACGGTGAGTCGGCAGATGCCGCCAGCCGTGGCAGCGCGGCGTCGATCACACGAGTCGAGAGCAGGGTTTCGAAAAAGTCATTGCCCAGCTCATCGTGCATCGTCGCGTCGGCCAGGTTGAACAGGAACTGGTTGAACAGCGTGGCGCTAGTGGAATCCAGCGGGTAATCGCCTTTCCATTGCGCCAGTTGCTCGACCAGTTTGAGTTCGGCGGGATCGCTCACCACTTCACGCAGTACCGGCAACAGCGGCGCCAACAGACGCGGTCCGTAGGCGGTGGTGGTGCCCAGTTGCAGCGTCTGGTTGGCCTCGTTGTCCCACTTCACGCTCTTGTCGCTGAGTTGACGATTGAGTTGCTGGCCGCGATCGGCGAGGTTGTAGTAACCGGGAATCTCCATGCCGGTCGGCGACACGGGCTGGAAGTTGGCCGAGACGATGTAGCCGCGCGCCGGGTTCTCTTCCTGCGGGTTGGCGCTGAACGGGTAGAAACCTTCCTTGTCCGCCTGGTTGGTGCTGCCGTCGAGGATGAAACCGGGCTTTACCCCGGCCGCGCGTTTGGGCAGCAGCGCCGAGGCCCACCAGCCGATGTCACCCTTGGCGTTGGCGTAGACGATGTTCAAGCCCGGCGCCTGAACCTTGGCCGATGCAGCGCGGGCCTTGGCCAGGGTGTCGGCGCGGTTGAGCTGATAGAAACCGTCGAGGATCGGGTTCGGCGTTTCAAGGAACGCCCACCACATGGCGACCGGCGTCTTGCCGGCGGCGGTGCCGAGTGCATCGTTGATGATCGGGCCGTGGGGCGACTGGCGCAGTGTCAGGGTGACCGGCGCCTGGCCCTTCACCGCGATCTGTTGCTCGGTGTTGACCATGTCGACCCATTTGCTGTGATACCAGACCTGGTTCGGGTTGTCCGGGTTGACCTTCTCGGCGATCAGGTCGAGGTCGTCGTTCTGGAACATCGTCAAGCTCCAGCCGAAATCCAGGTTGTGGCCGAGAAAGGCAAACGGCACCAGTGCCTGATGATGGCCGTAGAGCTCGAAGCCCGGCGCGGACAGTTGCGCCTCGTACCAAACCGACGGCACCGAGAAGCGAATGTGCGGGTCACCGGCCAGCAGTGGCTTGGTGCTTTTGCTACGACTACCGGAAATAACCCAGGCGTTGCTGCCTTCGAATTGCGGCAGGCCATTGTCGGCCAGGGCCTGTTCGCTCAGGCGGGCGAGGGCGTTCAGGTCTTTCCAGTCGCCGGCGGCGAGGGCGGGTCCTGGTGTGGAGCGCGATTTGGCCAGCACCCCTTTGGGCTGCCAGTCGAGTTCGAAGATGTTCAGGTAATCGGCACCCAGTTGATCGCGCACAAACGTCAGTAAAGGTTCGGTGCGAAATGCGGCGGCGAAACTGTAAGCCATGTAGCCGGCGACGCTGATGCTGTCTTCAGCAGTGAAAGGGCGCTTGTGGATGCCCAGCACGTCGAACTCCATGGGTGCCGCGTGAGTGTCCTGATATTGATTGATGCCATCCAGGTAGGCTTCCAGCGCCTTCCATGCCGGTGACTGACGATCCAGCGCAGCCACATAACTCTCGGCGCGTTCGCGGATGCGCAGGCTGCGGAACAGTTTGTCGGTGTCGACCAGTTTCGGTCCGAGGATTTCAGCCAACTCACCCCGGGCGAGGCGACGCATGGCTTCCATCTGGAACAAGCGGTCCTGGGCCTGCACATAGCCAAGGGTGCGGTAGAGGTCGGTTTCGTTTTCGGCGCGGATATGCGGCACGCCGCGCTCGTCGTAACGCACGGTCACCGAACCCTGAAGATGCTGCAACTCCACCTGGCCCTGGCGCGTCGGCTGCTTGATGTACACGTACCCGCCGACCCCGATGACGAGCGTGACGATCAGCAATACAAGTACGGTCAGGACGCGTTTCATGGTGACTCCTTGTTCTTCGGGATTGCCGCCCGTGCGGGCTGCAAACATGTAGCACAGACCTTCTGTGCCGGGCATCGCGGTCCTGGAAAAGTCAGAATTGCCTTACTTCAGTTCCTCCGGCCAAGGGCAGTAGCAACCGACCGCCAGCGTATGGGTGGCGCCCACTGCGCGACCTTCGCTGAGTGCTTGCAGGATGGGCTCGATAAAGCTGTTGTTCGAATTGCAGGTCAGGCCTTCGCTGTACGGGCCGAAATACGCCAGTTTGCCGCTGCGGTCCCAGATTGCCACCGCCGGGCTGGCGGGGATCTGTTCGGAACCCGGGAGTACGGTGATGGTTTTCAGGCTGCTCAAGGTGCTGGGCAACTGACCGTGGCTGCCGGGTTTTTGTACCGCGTAAAACTCCACGCCCTGCGGTACATACTGCTCGACCAGTTCGGTCAGGTGTTGTTGGTTGCCGACATTGCACGGGCAGGCCGGGTCCCAGAAATGCACCAGGCGGATGGCGCCGGGGCCGGCGAGTTCGTCGGGCAGGCGCAGCGGATCGCCGGAAAATACTGCGGTGTGCGAACTGAAGGCGCGCAAGTATCGCCCCTGAAACCAGTCATAGGCCGCCCACAAGACGCCGGCACACACGAGGGCGAGCAGGCTGGCAAGCAGTGTGGTGCGGTAGGCCGGACGCATGGGTTTCAATCCTCGAAGGTCGGCTAGCTTGCCATGCTTGCCGCGACAGATGAATATCGCAGGCCCATAAAGTCTGTTTAGCGCTCTGGAATAGCTCATGTCTGCCACTTTCGACCCCGATCATTTGCGCGCCAGCCTGCGGCCACTGGCCGAGTGGCAGCCGCTTTCGGTGGAGGCGCTGGCCTATCAGCGGTTTTACGGCCTGGATTTTCCGGGCCGAACGCAGCGCAGCGGGTTGGGGCGTTTCGAGGTCGATGGCTATGAAGTGGTCAGCCAGGTCTGGTGGCCTGAACAAGCGAAGGCGACGCTGTTTCTGTTCCACGGCTTCTATGACCACACCGGGCTCTACCGACATGTGATCGAGTGGGCGCTGGATCAGGGTTTTGCGGTGATCGCCTGCGACTTGCCGGGGCATGGTCTGTCCAGCGGCGAGCGGGCGAGCATCAAGGATTTCGCCGAGTATCAGCACACGCTGCAAGGGTTGTTTGCCGAGGCGCAGGCGCTCGACCTTCCACAGCCGTGGCACTTGTGCGGGCAGAGTACCGGCGGCGCGATCGTGATCGATCATGTGCTCAACCAGGGCGCGAACAGTCCGGCCCAAGGTCAGGTGATTTTGCTGTCACCGCTGGTTCGGCCGCGCGCCTGGGGCTGGTCGCAGCTCAGTTATTACCTGCTCAAGCCTTTCGTGAAAGCTATTGCCCGGCGCTTTAGCGAGAACTCCAACGACCCTGATTTCTTGCCGTTCCTGCAAGCCGATCCGTTGCAACCGCTGCGACTGCCAACGGCTTGGGTCGGTGCGTTGGCGCGGTGGATCAAGCGCATCGAGGCGGCACCGAACAGTCCACGGCGACCGCTGATTGTGCAGGGTCAGGCGGACATGACGGTGGATTGGGAGCATAACCTTGAGGTGTTGAAGGCCAAGTTTGATCGGCCGCAGGTATTGATGCTGCCGGACGCGCGGCATCATTTGGCGAATGAGACGGTGGCAATGCGGCGGGAGTATTTCGGGTTTTTGACCAAGCGAATAAAAGGTCGGAATCTTTAGTGACCGTTAGGGCCTCTTCGCGGGCAAGCCTCGCTCCTACAGGGGTATGCGGTTATCTGTAGGTGTAGGAGCGAGGCTTGCCCGCGAAGGCAATCTCAAAGGCGCTGAAGATTACTGACTGAGGTTCGACGTATCCTGCCCCACCGCCAACCCCGCCCGAATCGCCGCCAACGCCGCCTGGTAATACGCCTTGCCCTCTGTGGACTCGGCAAACGTGGCGAACTCTTCCAGTTCCTCATCCGACAAGTCGCGATAGACATACAGCAGCGTGTTGTTCAGATCAGCCCCGATCTGATCCATCAACCGCTGGCGCTGACCGTTCAACATTCCCTGAGCCTGACCACCACCGAGCAAACCGGGGATCATCGAACTCAGGCTGTCAGCCGCGACGCCGGCAATCGCCAGGCTGACTTCCGCGCCGGCCTCGCGAGCGGGCAGGGCCTGGGCCAGGTGGCCGATGATCAGCATGCGACTGTCACTGGCTTGAATCTTCGGAAGACCCTTGGCGTTTTTCGCCAGCTGATCGCGACGGGTCGCCAGCAGTTCGGCGGCGACGATTTTCTTGCCCAGGGGCGATTGAAAGAAGGTCAGTGCTGGTTTCGGATCGGCGAGGCTTTTGCGCAATTGCGCTTCGGCGCGCTGGTCCACGGCCTGGGGGGCGAAACGCTGATTGCTGTTCTTCACCAAGGCCTGAAACACCGCCGGTGGCAGGCTGCTCTGATAACGCTGCTGGGCGGCTGAGAGGGCGTCGTTAAAATGCGCGCGCTGATCTGGCCAACCGGCGACCTTGTACAACTGGTCGTGGCCGTCTGCCCAAGCGGGCAACACACAGAGCATCAGCAGTGAAAAAAGCAAACGGCGCATAGGGACTCCTGTCAGCAGGCGACTATTCTCCGTGCGGCTTCCGTACTTGTCGAGAATTCGTATCAGTAATCCGACAAATCCTCCGCCGCGCGGCTCTGTCGGATTTGCAGGGACAGGAATACTATGCGCGCCATGCAAATACCCTCTGATCACCCGCTGCTGTTACGTATCGTCGACGACCTGGCCGAGCGCGGCTGGTCGCAGCAGAATATTTTCCTGCCTCTAAGTCTGACCCGGGAACTGGCGGCTGAGTGCCGTAAACGTGCCGCCGAGGGCGACCTGGCCCCGGCGGCCGTGGGGCGCGGGCCGACGTCGGAGATTCGCGAGGGGATTCGCGGCGACCACATCCAGTGGATCGAGCCCGGTCAGGCCGTGGCGTGCGACAGTTATCTGGACTTGATGGACAGCCTGCGCGAGGCGATGAATCGCGGGCTCTTCCTGGGCCTGGAAGATTTCGAAAGCCATTTCGCGCTGTACCCGCCCGGGGCGTTTTACCTCAAGCATGTCGATCGTTTTCGTGATGATGACCGGCGCATGGTCTCGGCGGTGATCTACCTCAATGACGCCTGGCTGCCTGAGCACGGTGGCCAGTTGCGCATGTACCTGAAGGAAGGCGTCGAACACGATGTGGTGCCCACCGGCGGATGCCTGGTGGTGTTTCTGTCGGGCGAGGTGCCTCACGAAGTCCTTCCCGCGACCCGGGATCGTCTGTCATTGACGGGCTGGTTCCGGCGTCGTGGTAACGAGCCGTTCTGATCATGCAAAAGATTCTGGTAAGCCGCTGCCTGCTGGGCCACCGCGTCCGTTACGACGGCGGGGCGAGCGGGCCGTTCGATCAGCTTCAACAGTGGCTTGATGAAGGTCGGGTGGTGCCGCTGTGCCCAGAGGTTGCCGGTGGTTTGCCGACACCCAGGGCCGCGGCGGAAATTCCGGGCGGGCAGGGCGGTGCAGTGCTGGATGGCCACGCCTCTGTTATCACCACGGAGGGCGAGGACGTCAGTGCCGAGTTTCTGTCGGGGGCTTATCAGGCGTTGGAGTTGGTGCGAAAGCACGGCATTCGGGTTGCAGTGCTGAAGGCCAACAGCCCTTCGTGCGGGAATTTGCTGACGTATGACGGGAGCTTCAGCGGTGTGAAGGTCAGCGGTGAAGGTGTCACCGCTGCGTTGCTCAAGCGCCATGGTGTGCAAGTCTTCAGTGAGCTGGAGCTGGCCGAAGCGGCGGCAGCGTTAGCCACACAGGACTAACGCCCCACACAAAACCATTGTAGGAGTGAGCCTGCTCGCGATGAGGCCGTCCAGTCAACATTGATGTTGAATGTAAGGCCGCCATCGCGAGCAGGCTCACTCCTACAGTGTTGGTGGTCAGCCTGGGATCAGGGTTTGGGCGTCGCACTCGTATCCGCCCCAAACCACTTCTGCTCCAGCGCCCCCAGTCGCCCATCCGCCTTGATCCGCTTCAACGCAGCTTCCAGGCTGGCTTGAAAGGCCGGATTACCCTTCTGAAACGGAATCGCCAGGTCCGCAGCCGGGGCGGCTTTCGGCTTTTCTTCCGTCAGCGACTGCACCAGCAGGATCGAACGTGGCTCTTCTTCTTTCTGCGCGATCAATTGCGCATTGGTGTGAAGGTAAGGCTCGGTGAAGTCGAAACGATCTTTCAGTTCCGGGGTCATTGCTATGTGGTTGATGGCGATGTCGTATTTACCGGTTTCAACACCGGGCAACAGATCATTGGAATCAGTGACGACAAAGTCGGCCCGCACATCCAGCTCATTGGCCAGCAGTTGACCCAATTCGACTTCGAAACCGGTGAGTTTGCCGTCGTCCTTGAAGTTGAAGGGCGGTGTATTAGCCTCAAGAGCAATGCGCAATTCGCCACGGTCGAATACATCGTCAATCAGTTCGGCATGAGCCAAAGGGCTCAAAAGGGGTAGCAGGCAGATCAGGCCAGGCAAAAAACGCATGGTCACTCCTTTGAATTCATTATCGCGATGCGCTGGTTCAGGCTCGCTTTGCTATGGTTGTCGAGATCCTTCGACAACGAATGGCCGTGAAGTTGTCTCGGCCACGCGGATTTTACGGAAAAACTGGAGAAGAGAATGAAAACGTTTATGTCACGAGCAGCATTGGCTGGCCTATTGATGGGCGTTTCGGTGCTGGCCAGTGCTGCAACACCGGCCCCCAAAGGCGCCGAAGTGTCCATCGTTTCTCCTGAAGATGGTGCGACTGTCCCGCAAACTTTCAAAATCAAATTCGCTGTTGAGAACGTTGCGTTGGCGCCAGCGGGAGATACCACCAAGAATACTGGCCACCACCATTTGCTGGTCGATGCCAAGGATGTAGTGGCAGCAGGGGCGGTCATCCCGGCAGATGCCAATCACGTACATTTTGGCAAGGCGCAGACAGAAACCGAGCTGACGCTGACACCTGGCAAGCACACCTTGCAGTTGGAGTTGGGCGACATGAACCATATGGCCTTCGATCCACCGATCGTCTCCGAGAAGATCACCGTCAACGTTAAGTAACGTTAGTAGCGCCCATGAAAAAGGAGCCCCGAAGGGCTCCTTTTTTTGTCGCTCAAGTCACTCTCAGAACAACACGCGGCAACGAATGGTGCCGTTGATGTGCTGCAGCTTCTCTTGGGCCATTTCCGAGTACTCGGCGTCGACGTCGATCACCACGTAGCCGACTTTCTCGTTGGTCTGCAGGAACTGACCGGAGATGTTGATGCCGTTTTCGGCGAAGACCTTGTTGATCTCGCTCATCACGCCCGGAATGTTCTCGTGGATGTGCAGCAGGCGGTGCTTGCCAGGGTGAGCCGGCAGGGCCACTTCCGGGAAGTTCACGGACGATACCGAGGTACCGTTGTCGCTGTACTTGACCAGTTTCTCTGCCACTTCCAGACCGATATTGGCCTGCGCTTCAGCGGTGGAGCCGCCGATGTGCGGGGTCAGGATCACGTTGTCCAGGCCACGCAGCGGGCTTTCGAACTCTTCGTCGTTGGAGCGAGGCTCCACCGGGAATACGTCGATGGCCGCGCCGATCAGGTGCTTGTCCTTGATCGCGTCCGCCAGGGCTTGCAGTTCAACGACCGTGCCGCGAGCCGCGTTGATCAGGATGCCGCCCTTCTTGATGGCGCGGATTTCCTTCTCGCCGATCATCCACTGGGTCGCAGCGGTTTCCGGGACGTGCAGGGTGACGATGTCGGACATGCCCAGCAGCTCGGTCAGGTTGCCGACCTGAGTGGCGTTGCCCAATGGCAACTTGGTCACGGTGTCGTAGAAGTACACCTGCATGCCCAGGCCTTCCGCCAGGACCGACAATTGAGTGCCGATCGAGCCGTAACCGACAATGCCCAGCTTCTTGCCGCGGATCTCGAAGGAATTGGCAGCGCTCTTGATCCAGCCGCCACGGTGGCAGGAAGCGTTTTTCTCAGGAATGCCGCGCAACAACAGGATCGCTTCGGCCAGCACCAGCTCGGCTACGGAGCGAGTGTTGGAGTACGGGGCGTTGAACACCGCGATGCCGCGTTCGCGCGCCGCGTTCAGGTCGACCTGGTTGGTGCCGATGCAGAAACACCCTACAGCCACGAGCTTCTTCGCGTGATCGAAGATCTCTTCGGTCAGTTGAGTGCGGGAGCGAATGCCGATGAAGTGCGCATCAGCGATCTTTTCCTTCAGCTGGGCTTCCGGCAGAGAACCAGTGAGGTACTCGATGCTGGTGTAGCCCGCCGACTTGAGAACGTCGACAGCCGATTGGTGGACGCCTTCGAGAAGAAGGAACTTGATCTTGCTCTTATCGAGAGAAGTCTTGCTCATCTGCGTAAACCTGTATCCCGGAGAAAAATGGCAGGAAATGGTCAACAGATGCTGACCCGGACGGCAAGAATGCCGTCACCGCAGAATAGCCGTTGGGCACTACCCTGCGGGGTCGGTATGCTAGCATACGCACCCCGCTAAACACTCATTCCTGCGACGTGAAGCGTTCTCAGGATGACCATGAATTGTTCGAGAGTTCTGTCGATGACCAATCCTGCCCTGATTGAAGAGCTGAAGACCTTGGTTGAGCCTGGCAAGGTGCTGACCGATGCCGACTCCCTGAATGCTTATGGTAAGGATTGGACCAAGCATTTCGCCCCGGCCCCGACGGCCATCGTGTTTCCCAAGACCACCGAACAGGTCCAGGCCATTGTCCGCTGGGCTAATACGCACAAGGTGGCGCTGGTGCCATCCGGCGGTCGCACCGGTCTTTCCGCCGCTGCCGTGGCGGCCAATGGCGAAGTGGTCGTGTCGTTCGACTACATGAACCAGATTCTCGACGTGAACCTCACTGACCGCACCGCCGTTTGTCAGCCAGGCGTGGTCACCGAACACCTGCAAAACGTCGCCGAAGAAAAAGGCCTGTACTACCCGGTGGACTTCGCATCGGCCGGTTCCAGCCAGATTGGCGGCAATATCGGCACCAATGCCGGCGGGATCAAGGTGATTCGCTACGGCATGACCCGCAACTGGGTGGCCGGCATGAAGGTCGTCACCGGCAAGGGCGATCTGCTGGAACTGAACCGCGACCTGATCAAGAACGCCACTGGCTACGACCTGCGTCAGCTGTTCATCGGCGCCGAAGGCACCCTCGGTTTTGTGGTCGAAGCGACCATGCGCCTGGACCGTGCGCCGAAAAACCTCACCGCGATGGTCCTCGGCACAGCCGATTTCGACTCGATCATGCCGGTGCTGCACGCGTTCCAGAGCAAGCTCGACCTGACCGCCTTCGAATTCTTCTCCGACAAAGCCCTGGCCAAGGTCATGGCCCGCGGCGACGTGCCGGCGGCGTTCGAAACCGATTGCCCGTTCTACGCGCTGCTGGAATTCGAAGCGACCACCGAAGAAGTGGCCAACCACGCCCTTGAAACCTTCGAGCACTGCGTCGAGCAGGGCTGGGTGCTGGACGGCGTGATGAGCCAGAGCGAAACCCAGTTGCAGAACCTGTGGAAGCTGCGCGAATACATCTCCGAAACCATTTCCCACTGGACGCCGTACAAGAACGACATTTCGGTCACCGTGTCGAAAGTCCCGGCATTCCTGAAGGAAATCGACGCGATCGTCGGCGAACACTACCCGGATTTCGAAATCGTCTGGTTCGGCCACATCGGCGACGGCAACCTGCACTTGAACATCCTCAAGCCGGAAAACCTGAGCAAGGATGAGTTCTTCGCCAAGTGCGCGACCGTCAACAAGTGGGTGTTCGAAACCGTCGAGAAGTACAACGGCTCGATTTCCGCCGAACACGGCGTGGGCATGACCAAGCGTGATTACTTGACCTACAGCCGCTCGCCGGTTGAGATCGAGTACATGAAAGCCGTCAAGGCGGTGTTCGACCCGAACGGCATCATGAACCCGGGCAAAATCTTCGCTGTTTGACTTTTGAATTTAAGAGCTACGAAACAGGAGTCGGTAATGAGCTATCAGCACCAGTATGTCGACGGTACGCGTATTCACTTCCCGATTGGGAAAGTGGTGTGCATCGGCCGTAACTACGCCGAACACGCCAAGGAACTGGACAACCCGGTGCCTACAGAGCCGCTGCTGTTCATTAAACCGGGCAGTTGCGTCGTGCCGCTGGAAGGTGGTTTCAGCATTCCGACCGAACGTGGTTCGGTGCATTACGAAGCGGAGATCGCGGTGCTGATCGGCAAGCCGTTGTCGACCAAACCGAGCCGTGAAGAAGTGCTCGATGCGATCTCCGGCTTCGCTCCGGCCCTGGACCTGACGCTGCGTGACAAGCAGGCCGAGCTGAAATCCAAGGGCTTGCCTTGGGAAATCGCCAAGTCTTTCGACGGCGCGGCAGTGATTGCTCCGTTCGTGTCCGGCAGCACCTTTGCCGACCTGACCGACATCGGCATTCGCCTGACCATCAATGGCGCAGTTCGCCAGGATGGCAACAGCAGCGCCATGCTCAACCCGATTGTGCCGATGATCCAGCACATGGCCGGCTGCTTCTCGCTGCAGGCCGGTGACGTGATCCTGACCGGCACGCCGGTTGGCGTTGGCCCGCTGAATGTCGGTGATGAACTGGTGATCGAATTGCCGGGCGCCAGCAGCTTCACCAGCAGCGTGCGCTAACCCAAGCCAACTGATCGTTCCCACGCTCTGCGTGGGAATGCATCCCGTGACGCTCCGCGTCACACCCCGAAGCGGACGCGGAGCGTCCATGGCGGCATTCCCACGCAGAGCGTGGGAACGATCACTGTGCAGGGCAATCCCGCCATTTCCCGTTTTTTTCACATCTAGTCTGGATAATTCCGCGGATTCCGGCGTCTGAGCCGGTCCCAATTGTGCTATTACCCGTAGCCTGAATTTCTGGAACGCATCCTGAATGGCCACCCGACCGCTGCCCACCGTCAAAACTGCCCGCCGCTCGCGCTTCGTCATGCGTTGGTATTCCTGGCTTTTGTTGGTGGCCGTCGCCGCTTATGGCCTTGCCTTTGCGATGCATTGGGATGATCGCGGTGTGCTCTGGCTGCGTGAACGTTTTGACAGCCCGGCCGAGCGTCAGGAAAGCATCTGGCTGCCGGATTACCGCGCGGTGATCGACGCCAAGCTGCTGCCGGGCATGGAGAAGGACGAAGCGTCGGACCTGGCCTACGACCCGCAAACCAAAACCCTGTTTTCGGTCATGGGCAAAAACCCGTTCCTCGTTGAGCTGAGTTTGCAGGGCGACGTCTTGCGTAAGATGCCGCTGGTGGGCTGGAGCAACCCGGAAGGCGTGACCGTGATGGGTAACGGTTTGCTGGCCATCGTCGATGAGCGTGAGCACATGCTCTCCATCGTCAAGGTCGATGCCAACACTCGCGAGCTGAACATGGCCAACTTCCCGAAATACGACCTCGGCCCTTCGAAAGACCAGAACAAGGCCTTCGAAGCCATCGTCTATGACCCGCGCAATCAGCAAATCCTCTTGGGTGAGGAGCGTCCGCCGGCGCTGTTCAGCTGGAAAAGCGACGGCAGCCCGACCCTCAAGGGCGACAAGCAAAAGCTCGCCAATGACGAACTGGATATCCGCAACCTGTCGGGGCTGGCCATCGACCCGCGCACGGGCCACACTCTGGTGCTGTCTGCCGACTCCCACTTGTTGCTGGAGCTGGACGAGAAGGGCGAACAGGTCAGCTTCATGACCTTGCTGGGCGGCTTCAACGGCCTGAAGAAGACCATTCCGCGTGCCGAAGGCGTGACCATGGACGAGGCGGGTACGCTGTACATGGTGAGTGAGCCGAACCTGTTCTACCGTTTCGAAAAGCAGCAATAAGCGCCCCCGAATCCAGCAATTGTGGTCCAAGGCAACTGGCCATTAAGCTTGAATTCATACAGGCGTGATATTTCATCCGCCTGTTTCTGTTTCCGAGCTCGCCTGAATGCGCCGACTTGCCCGTCCCAAACCCCTTGTTTTGATCCTGACAGTGATTGCACTGATCGCGCTGATTGCGGTCGGCCAATACATGCGTCTGTTCGAGCGCGCCTGGTTCAACCTGCACACCCTCTGGCAACCGCTCAGCAGCGAGTCCATCGGCCTGGATCATTACCGGGTGGAGATCGAGGCCCGGGTCATTGACGGGCTGAATGACGATGTGTCGGCGCTGACCTTCGATCCGGTGCGCAAAAGCCTGTTTACCGTCACCAACAAAAACTCCGAGCTGATCGAGCTGTCGCTGGACGGTCGGATCATTCGACGCATTTCGCTGATCGGCTTCGGTGACCCGGAAGCAGTGGAGTTCATCAGCGCCGACACTTACGTGATTACCGACGAACGCCAGCAGCGGCTGATCAAGATTCACCTGGAAAAGGACACGACGTTCCTCGACGCGGCGGACGCCGAGCAGATGACCCTCGGCGTGCACATGAGCGGCAACAAGGGTTTCGAAGGCCTGGCTTACGATTCGGTGGGCAAGCGCCTGTTTGTCGCCAAGGAGCGCGACCCGATGCTGATCTACGAAGTGCAGGGCTTCCCGCATTACAACCCGGAGAAATCCTACGCGGTGCACGTGGTCAACAACCCCAAGCGCGATGCCGGGATGTTCGTGCGCGACCTGTCGAGCCTGCAATACGACGAGCGCAGCGGCCATTTGCTGGCGCTGTCCGACGAGTCGCGGCTGATTCTGGAACTGGATGTGGACGGGCGACCGCTGAGCACCATGTCTCTGAGCAAGGGGCGCCAGGGGTTGCAAAAGACCGTGCCGCAAGCGGAAGGCATCGCCATGGATGACGACGGCACGATATACCTCGTCAGCGAACCCAACCTGTTCTACGTCTTCAAAAAACCACCGCAGCCCTAAAGCCACACCCCAAATCCAATTGTAGGAGCGAAGCTTGCTCGCGAAGAGGCCCTGACATTCAACATATTATGTCGACTGTCAGGGCCTCTTCGCGAGCAAGCTTCGCTCCTACGGGGCGGCGAACAATCAGGCCTTGAGGGTTTTGACGCCTTCGCTGGTACCCAACAGCAGCAAATCCGCCGGACGCGCCGCGAACAAACCGTTGGTGACCACACCCACAATCGCGTTGATCTGCGTCTCCAGCTCCACCGGGTTGGTGATCTGCATGTTGAACACGTCGAGGATGATGTTGCCGTTGTCGGTCAGCACGCCTTCGCGGTAGACCGGGTCGCCGCCGAGCTTCACCAGCTCGCGGGCCACGTGGCTGCGAGCCATCGGGATCACTTCCACCGGCAGCGGGAACGCACCGAGCACCGGCACCAGTTTGCTGGCGTCGGCGATGCAGATGAAGGTCTTGGCCACGGCCGCCACAATCTTCTCGCGGGTCAGGGCTGCGCCGCCGCCCTTGATCAGGTTCAGGTGCTCGTCGCTTTCATCGGCGCCGTCGACATAGAACTCCAGGTCGCTGACAGTGTTCAGCTCATACACCGGAATGCCGTGGCCCTTGAGGCGGGCAGCGGTGGCTTCGGAACTGGCGACCGCGCCGTCGAACGCGCCTTTGTGCTTGGCCAGTGCGTCGATGAAGCAGTTGGCGGTGGAGCCGGTGCCGACCCCGACGATGCTCTTGTCGTCGAGTTTCGGGAGGATGAAGTCGACGGCGGCCTGAGCCACTGCCTGTTTGAGTTGATCCTGGGTCATGCGGGCTCCGAGGTGCCGAAGGAGGGAACGAAAGGCCGGCATTATAGGCTTCGGGGCAGGGAAGGTCATTGCCCGATTGGCAGGCTGTGACCGTTACCGGCACCCCCAACCGTGACCGTGACCCGTAGGAGCGAGGCTTGCCCGCGAAGAGGTCGTTACATGCAGCGTAAATGTTGGCAGTCAGATCGCTTTCGCGGGCAAGCCTCGCTCCTACAAGTGTGGTCGTCTGGCCGAAAGCCGGGTTAGACTCCTTGGCCCTGCCCAACCCGCTCAGTGATGCTTTCCGATGCTCGAACAGTACGTCAAAAAGATCCTCACCTCGCGCGTTTATGACGTTGCCGTAGAAACCCCATTGCAGACTGCCCGCCAGCTCTCCGAGCGGCTGGGCAATTCCATTTGGCTCAAGCGCGAAGACTTGCAGCCGGTGTTCTCGTTCAAGATTCGCGGCGCCTACAACAAACTGACCCAACTGAGCGATGAAGAGCGCGCTCGCGGCGTGGTCACCGCCTCGGCGGGTAACCACGCGCAGGGCCTGGCCCTGGCGGCGAAAGTGCTGGGCGTGAAAGCCACCATCGTCATGCCCAAGACCACCCCGGAAATCAAGGTCGAAGGCGTGCGTTCGCGTGGCGGCAAAGTGGTGCTGCACGGGGATTCGTTCCCGGAAGCCCTGGCCTACTCGCTGAAACTGGTCGACGAAAAAGGCTACGTCTACATTCACCCCTACGACGATCCCCACACCATTGCCGGGCAGGGCACCGTGGCGATGGAGATTCTGCGCCAGCACCCCGGGCGTCTGGATGCGATCTTCGTTCCGGTGGGCGGCGGCGGGCTGATCGCCGGGATCGCGGCGTATGTGAAATACCTGCGCCCGGAAATCAAGATCATCGGCGTCGAGCCGGACGATTCCAACTGCCTGCAAGCAGCCATGGCGGCCGGCGAGCGCGTGGTGCTGCCGACCGTGGGCCTGTTCGCCGATGGCGTCGCGGTGGCGCAGATCGGTCAGCACACGTTCGACATCTGCAAAGACTACGTCGATGAAGTCATCACCGTCAGCACCGACGAGATCTGCGCGGCGATCAAGGACATCTACGACGATACCCGCTCGATCACCGAACCTGCCGGCGCTCTGGGCGTGGCCGGGATCAAGAAGTACGTCGAGCAACGCGGCGTCACCGGGCATACCTTCGTGGCCATCGATTCCGGCGCCAACGTCAACTTCGACCGCCTGCGCCACGTTGCCGAGCGCGCCGAGCTGGGCGAGGGTCGTGAAGCCATCATCGCTGTGACCATCCCCGAGAAACCGGGCAGCTTCAAGGCATTCTGCGAAGCCATCGGCAAGCGCCAGATCACCGAATTCAATTACCGCTACAACACCGGCAGCGAAGCGCACATTTTCGTGGGCGTGCAGACGCATCCGGAAACCGACCCGCGCAGTGCGCTGATCGCCAGCCTCGGCGAACAGGGTTTTCCGGTGCTGGACCTGACTGACAACGAATTGGCCAAGCTGCACATCCGCCACATGGTGGGCGGTCGTGCGGCCCATGTGGTCGATGAAGTGATTCTGCGCTTCGAATTTCCGGAGCGTCCGGGCGCGCTGTTCAACTTCCTCAACAAGCTCGGCGGGCGCTGGAATATCTCGATGTTTCACTACCGCAACCACGGCGCGGCGGATGGCCGTGTGGTCGCGGGGCTGCAAGTGCCTCACGATGAACGTCATCTGGTCCCTGCGGCGCTTGAAGAAATCGGCTACCCGTACTGGGATGAAAGTGACAACCCGGCCTATCAATTGTTTCTTGGTTGAGCGGCTACGCTGATGGCCAGGCCATAAGGAAATCGAACAATGGAAACGTTAACCGCCCTGAAAGTGGCGCACACCGCGACGACGGCAATATTGTTGGGCTGTGCACTGGGCCTGGGGATATGGGTTTGGCAAAAGCGGCGTAAGGGCGATGCGACTGCTGCGGCACGCACGCTGCAGCGGCCGCGAGTGTTTGTCTGGCTGCTGATGGGCCTGGCGCTGCTGAGCATGCCGTTTACCGGCTGGTGGATGGTGCATCTGGTGGGCTGGCCGTTGGGGCAGACGTGGTTGCTGGCGTCGAGTGTGCTTTACACCCTGGCGGCACTGGGGTGGTTCTGGTTGCTGGTGCGGCTTAACAAGTTGCGCACTGCACCGGGAGGCAGCGGTAAGTTCACCTTTGCCCTCGCGCTGTTCAGCTTCGTCTGCTTTATCGCCATTGCCGGGTTGATGGGTGCCAAGCCTGTTTAAGGCTTGAAACCGAGGCGACCCCAATCGCGGGCAAGCCCGCTCCCACAAGGTTTTGCTGAGTGGCATAGATATCAGTCACACCAGAGATCCCTGTGGGAGCGGGCTTGCCCGCGATGGCGTCGTCAGTCGCGCAACGACATCACCGGCCAGCCACGCTTCTCGGCCTCGGCCCGCAGATTCGGATCAGGGTCGACCGCCACCGGATTCGCCACTTGCTCAAGCAGTGGCAAATCATTCATCGAATCGCTGTAGAAATAGCTGTCTTCCAGCGAATGCCCTGTCTCTTCCAGCCAACGATTCAACCGCGTGACCTTGCCCTCACGGAAGCAAGGAACATCGGTGCTGCGCCCGGTATACCGGCCATCAACCATCTCGCATTCAGTGGCGATCAGGGTTTCAACGCCCAGACGCTGGGCAATCGGCCCGGTGACGAAGCGGTTGGTGGCGGTAATGATCACCAGTTTGTCGCCGGCTTCACGGTGCTTGGCCAGTAACTCGATAGCCTTGGGCAGCACGATCGGCTCAATGCAATCGCGCATGTAATCCAGGTGCCATTGATCCAGCGTGGCCATCTCGGTGCGGCCGAGGACTTCCAGGCAGAAGTTCAGGTAGGCATCGTTATCCAGCTTGCCGGCCAGGTAATCCTGATAGAACTCGTCGTTGCGTGCCTTGTAGGCGACGGCGTCGAGGAAACCGCGCTCGCACAGGTAATCGCCCCAGGCGTGGTCACTGTCGCCGCCCAAAAGCGTGTTGTCCAAGTCGAATAAAGCCAGCCGCATTGCAGTTACTCGCTGAAAAGTCTGTAGAAAGGCCTCCAGAATACGGACTTTTCACAAGAGTGCACATAAGGTAGGTCGGCTCGTTGCTGCCTTCACAACCTTTGTGGAACAATGCGGCGACATGCGTTTGCGAGGTTGTTGCCGTGATCGACCCCGATGGTTTCCGCCCCAATGTCGGGATCATTCTCACGAATGATGCCGGACAGGTGCTATGGGCTCGCCGTATCAATCAAGATGCCTGGCAGTTTCCACAGGGCGGGATCAACCCCCAGGAGACGCCGGAAGACGCCTTGTACCGCGAGTTGAACGAAGAAGTGGGTCTTGAGCGCGAAGATGTTGAAATTCTCGCCTGCACCCGGGGCTGGTTGCGCTATCGTTTGCCGCAACGTCTGGTCAGGACACACAGCCAACCGCTGTGCATCGGCCAGAAACAGAAATGGTTTCTCCTGCGCCTGATCTCCAACGAGCAGCGGGTGCGGATGGATTTTACATGTTATCGGTAGTTCGTTGTGTTGGGATTGTTTTTTTTTTTTTTTGTTTTTGGCGTTGTTGTGAGTTTCATT